>JBOGGN010000382.1:0-16273 GCA_050744165.1 Acidimicrobiales bacterium
CCCACCACGCCCGGCGCCGGGCTCGTCCGGCCCATCGGCCGACAAGCGCGCTCAGGCCCAGCGGGCCACGCCGGGGGCGCCGGCGTGGCGCTAGTCGGAGTCGGCGGGCAGAGGTGTCGTTGGGGCGCGTCGCCGGAGCCGCCCTGCGAGGACGTTGGCCCGGCCGCGCGCGGTAATCAACAGCGTCTGCGGCCCCGGTCGCTGTGCCAGCGCCGACAGCACCTCGGCCAGCCAGTAGGCCAGCGCGATGGTGGCCACGCCGGCTACCACGTCGAGGAAGAAATGATTGGCCGTCGACATCACCGCGAGCCCCGTCAGGGCCGGGTAGAGCCACACCACGGCGCGCCACCGGCGCGGCCCGAGCATCCGCCAGCCGGCCAGTGCCGACCAACAGGCCCAGGCGATGTGCAGCGACGGCATGGCGGCCAGCTCGTTGGCCTGCGAGGCGACCATCCCCGCCCGCCACGAGCCGAACGCGTGGGTGACCGCGACGACGTCGACGAATCCGCTCGACGGCAGCATTCGCGGAGGGGCCAGCGGGTACAGCCAGAACACGATAAATCCGACCACGTTGATCAGCACCAAGGTGTTGCGCAGCGGTCGGTAGATCCTCGGGAACTTCCACCACAAGAGGAAGGCGAGGCCCAAGGTGACCACGAAGTGGGCGGTGTCGTAGAAGTCGGCGACGGGAAGTGCGATGCCGGCGTGGGCAGCTGCCAAGTGGTTCAGCGAGAGTTCGAAGTTGAGGTGCAGCCAGTTCTCGAGCTGGAGGATGCTGCGGGCGTGGGCCAGGGCCGCATGGAGGCGAAGTGGGGCGTGGTTGTTGACCGCGTCGTAGACCCATAACAGCCACGCCACGACGAGGAGCTCGAGCCACCACGGCGAGCGCTGCGAGCGGCCGACGGACCATTCGGTGTCCCGTACCGGTACGCCGGCGTCGGGCCGCTGTTCCGCGCGGAGAGCCATTCTCTAGAACCTACCGGGAGCCCCTCGTTTGATATCGGCGAAAACCCGCCCGTTCGGTTAGGGCCTGCTTCGAAACAACTCTCTGCACAGGCCCTAGGGCTGCTCGTTGACATCGTGCATCCATACCAGCCCGAGGGGCAACAACTGGTACAGCACGCCGTCGGTCCCCACCTCGGTGGGCAACCCGGCGTCGTTCTTGGTGGCGCCGGCGCCGGCGCGCTGCTGCCAGAGCACGTTGCCGCTCCGGAAGTCGATCCCCGCGAAGTACCAGACGTAGATGCCGGTGGCGGCGCGGACGGGATCCTGCGTGTAGCCGTAGAGCAGGCCGGCGGTGGTGGCCAGGACGGGGGCCGATTGAAGCCGGACGGGCGCGCTCCAAACGGTCTGGCACCCCGATCCGTTGGCGAGCACGTCGATGCGTTGCACACCGCCCGGCATGGCGTTCAGGCTATTGGCGGGGCCGTTCTGGATGGCCGAGTCCGACGCCGCCCCCGAGCCGGCGGTCGAAGGGGTGACCGGCGCCGGTGGCGTGCCGTAGCCGTTGGCTACGACCACGCTGGTGGTCCCGCCGGCCGAGTAGCCGATCGGCGCGGTCGTCACGGCGCTGGTCCCGGCGGAGAACAGGTCGACCTGGCACACCAGCCTCGGGTCGGCGCCCGCCCCTCCGCCGCCGTTGGTCGCGGCCCCCGAGGCCCGGGCGCCCGTCGTCGAGGAGGTGGACGTGGTGGCAGGGACGGCCGCGGGCACGGCGCCCTGGAGAAACACCAGTAGGTGCTCCTGGCTGTCGGCATTGTCGGTCACCGCGACGTACTGGCTGCCCAGCAGCACGATGGGCGCGCCCGTGCCCCGCATCTCGGCACCGGGCTTGATCGACGTGCCGGCGTCATAGGGCTCGCGCCAGCGCGTCTGCACCGCCGTCCCGGTGGCCGTGAGGTCGTAGACCGCCCCCTCGTCAGCGGTCGTGGGTTCGGGGGCGGCGGGACCGGAGGGAGCGGTCGCCAGGTAGACGTCCTCGCCGTTGACGGCGGGCGCCGTGCTGACCAGTTCGCCCGCGAGGGGTGCGCTGACGACCTGATCGCTGGTGGTGACGTAGCCAACGGTCGTGTCGGTGGCGGGCGTGCCGGCAACCGACGTGGCTCCGGTCGAGAACCACAGGTCGCCGTCGGCGTCGGCCACCGCGAACGCGAGCACTTGGCCTGGGCCGAGGTGGCCGCTCAGGTCGATGTCGCGTACCACTTGAAAGCTGCCCCCCGTCCCGCCAGGCCGAGACAGAACGAACAGGTGGCCCTGCATTGTGGTGACGACCACCCGGCCCTGACTGTCGAGCACCGCGGTGGCGGCGTTGAGGGACTGCCCGGGTGGCGCCCAACGGGCCGTCACGGTCATCGTCGAGGTGTCGAGCGCCGCCAGGCAGTTGGTGGTGCCGCGGGGCTGGACCTCGATCCGGCACCCGGCGGTGACCCCGGCCCGGCTCCACAGCAGCGGCGGCTCGAGGGAGAGGGCGGCGCTGCCAGCGACCGGTGCCGTGCCGAGGGGCGCCGGCCCGTCGACGACGCCGCTGTTGGCAGCGTCGACCCGGGCGGTGACCAGCGAGGGGGCGATGTCGGTCGTTTCCGGGAGCGGGTTGGCGAAGGCCCCCTGACCCACAAACAGCGGTGCGTCCACCGCCGGCTGGGTGTCCGGGATCGCCGCCGGTCCCTGCAGCGGCGGCGGCGGCGGGGCGTTGGCCTGGCAGGCCGCCAGCAGCGACAGGGCGGCCAGCGCAGTGGGAATGAAACGACGCTGCACGGTCAGGGACCCGGCAGGGGGCTAGCGGGGCGGCGTCAGCAAACCGCACCGCCACTCCACGCCGAAGATGTCGCCGCCGTCCAAGGGTTCTCCAACGGTCGCCTGGTGACGGCACGGTAGATCGGGGGCCCTGGCGGCGCCAGCCGCCGGCTAAACGGGCGGCGCCGCTGTGGACGCGTGGGTGCGCACGGTGATGGTCGTCCACGCCCCCAGATGGATGCGATCGCCGTCGGCCAGGGTCACCGGCGTGTTGGCGACGAGCGGCGTCGGGTCGTCGTTGATCGTGGTGCCGTTGGTCGAACCCGGGTCGACGACCGAGTAGGAACCGTCGGGCTGGGAGATCAGGATGCAGTGCAGGTGGGAGATCGCCGAGTCCTCCGGGGCGCCGGACAGGTCGACCTCGGGGAGGACGCCCCGGGAGTTGCTACGCCGCCCGATGCGGATCTCGTCGCCGACCAACTGGTACACCCGAGGCGGGCAATGGGGCGGGAACACCACCCCCTCGGGTGCGATGCGGTCGAAGTAGTCCTTGTCGGCCGCAGCCACCGCCTCCCACGTGGCGACGAGGGGTGGCGCGCCGGCAGGACCGCCACCCCCGGCTGGCGAGGCCGGTGTCGGAGGGACCAGCGCCTCGAAGTCGTAGCCGCAGCTCTCGCAAAACCGGTCCCGGCCAACCCTCGGCGTCTGGCAGACGGGGCAGGCCGCCGCCGGCGCCGGGTCTGGAGATGCGGGTGCTGCCGGCGCCGCCGATGGTGTGGTTGACGAGGCCAGATCTGGGGAAAGCCCCCCCGCCGCGGCCACCGGCGCCGCGGCGGCGGCGGCATCGATGCGGGCGCCGCACAGCTCGCAGTAGTCCGTGGTCTGCGACTGGTGGCCGTTGGGGCAGGTCACGCTCATGACGGCGACTTTGTCACACGCACGGTCTTGGTGGAACGGGTGTCGAGGGCCATCTCGTCGGCGTCGTCCACCTTGGCCTTGAGGCGCACCGTCCCGGTGGCTGCGTCCTCGACGTCGACCACCTTGGACAACAGCCGGCTGGTGGCGTCGTTGCCGCTCTCCGATGCAAGCTGGGCCGCCCGGCCCAGCTTCATGGTGGCGGTGGCGTCGTCGCCCGCCTTGCGGGCTGCCAGCCCGTCCTGGATGGCTTGGGCCAGCTCCGCCTGGCCGGTGTAGTGGGCCACGGCGCTGTCGATCCGGGTAGAGAGGGCCACGTCGTCTGTCCAGGTGGCCTTGACTAAGGCCTGGTTGACCACTTGGCCGGACACGACCAGGCTGATCCGGGCGGCCAGCATCTCGTCGCCCACCGCTCCTGGCTTGACCTGGACGCAGACGTGGTAGTCGCGGGACTCCTCACCCCAGGCGCCGGTCGGGTAGTCGCCGACCCGGTCATTCACCGGGATCCGGCTGCCGGTCAGGTCCTCGACCGTCGGCGAGACCTGCTTCACGAACGACACCTGCGCCGCCTGGGGCGTCCACACGCGAAGCGCCACGTTGGCCGTGGCCTTGCCCATGGCGGCCTCCACCATGGCGGTGAAGTCGGCAGCCAGCCCGCTCGGGTCGGCGACGATGTCGACGGTGCCGAGCAAGGTCGAGGCCACCTTGCGTAGTTCGCTCACGATCCAATCGGTACCCACCCCCCGGCAGTCGCACTGGAACCGCCCCTGGCTGCGAGCGAGAACAGCATCGAGCTCGCCGGGCGTCTCACTCTCGTCCTTGCCGTCGGTCAAGAGGATGGCGTGGTTGATGGCCGACCCGGGAACACTGGCGAACATCTGGTTGGCCAGGTCCAGCCAGGCGCCGATGGCGGTGCCGCCCTGCGCCTGCAGCCGGGCCACCGCATCCTTGGCTTGGGCCCTGGTCTGGGCGTTGGCCGGAATCAGCGCCTGCCCGATGGGGAACACCTGGTGCGCCAGCTTGGTGCCCGCGATGACGCCGAAGAGCACGCCCTCCCGGATGCAGTCGATGGCGGCAGCAGTTGCCTGCTGGGCGGAGCGCATCTTGGTCGGGGGATAGTTCATGGACCCCGAGATGTCGATGATGATGATCTCCGAGGCGCCCAACCCCGGTGCCGCGTCGCCGCCGCCGCTGGCGGTCACCGTCACGATCCCGTTGACCTCGCCAGCCCCCTCGGCCAGGTACTCGTTCTGGTAGGCATCCATCGTGAAGCTGGTCACGGGCTTCCTTTCTCGGTACTTCCCTTCTCCGGCTCGGCGGGTGCCGAACCAGGGACGTCGATGACGACGACGGTGATGTTGTCGTGGCCGCCGGCGTCGAGGGCGAAGGTGGTGAGCGAACGGGCCAGCTCGAGCGGCGTCGACGGGTCGGGCTGGCGGGCCAGCACCTCGGCCAGGTCGGCGGCGGTGGGGGCATAGTTCCACAGGCCGTCGGAGCACAGGAGTAGGCGCCCTGGAAGTGCCGGCGTCAGGGTGACGATCCGGGGGTCGGCCTCGGGGGCGTCGGCGCCTACCCACCGGGTGATGGCGTGGGAACGAAGGTCCGCCTCGGCCTCGGCCTCGGTCATGCGCCCCGCCTCTACCTGGGCCTCGGCCCAAGAGTCGTCGACGGTCAGCTGCCGCACCCCGTCGGGCGGTCCCAGCCAGTAGACCCGGCTGTCGCCGACCGAGCCCACCGTGATCTCGCCACCGCGGCAGACGGCCGAGACGAAGGTGCACGACGGACTGGCCAGGCTGCCGACAGCGGTCCACGGCAGGGCGGTCACCGCCTTGTTGGCGGCGAGAGCGGCGTGCACCGTGGCCTCCTCGAGGGTACCGGGCCCCGCGACGACCGCGGCCAGCACCGTCCCGGCGGCAGTGGCGGCGGCTTCGGCTGCCTCCTCGGCGTGCACCGACGAGGACACCCCGTCGCAGACCACCGCCACCACCCCGTGGTCGCCGGCCGGGCCAGCCAGCTCCAGGTGGAAGGCGTCCTGGTTGGTCGGGTGCCGATGCCCCTTGTCGGTCACCCCCGCCGCCCACCCGAAGTCGAGCTCGTGGTGGTCCCGAGGCCCCGGCTGGCGGCGGCCGCAGATGCCGCAGTAGCCGTCGCGGTCGATGTTGTCCGGCCCGGCGCCGCAGTGGGCGCAGGGCTCGCGGTGCCCGAGCGGCCAGGCGGGCACCGTGGGCACCGAGGCATCGGTTGGTGACCGGTCCCCGGCGCCGGTGGGCGCGGACCCTGACGCCCCGGCCGCGGTGCGGCCCGAGGACGAGGGCAGCTCGGTCGGGGACAGCTCGTCCTCGGGCGAGGACCCGGCTGCCGCAGTGGTGGCGCCGGCGGTCGCCCCCGGGTCCTGGCTGCGCCCTTCGCCGTCACCGCTGGGAGGGGCGGTGGTGGTGGGGACGGCGCCTTTTTCCATCCCTTTGACGGCCAGCGGCGAGCCGCACACCTCACAGAAGGCGTCGCCCGCCTCGATCGTGGCGCCGCAGACCGGGCACACGGCGGGCTCGCTTACCACAGCGTCCGGGGCCGGGTCTGGTTGGCCTTGTCGACCAGGCGGATGCGCTCCTCGGCGCTGGGCGAGAGTCGGGCCAGGGTCCGGTAGGCCTTCTCGAGGCCGAGCCGGAGCCGGGCCTCGGTCACCGGCACGCCGCCGACAAGGATCGTGGCGTCGGGATGGATGGCCTTGGTGCGTAGGAGTTGCAGGGCCGATTCCAACAGGTCCCGGGTCACCCCGGCGCGCTGCTCGCTGCTCAGCGTCAGGTGGCCGAGCGCGGCGTCGGCCCGGGCCAGGTCGGCCAGCTGGGGCGGGGTGGCGCCGTTGACCTCGATCAGCGCCCGGGCGGCGCACAGCTGGGCGTCAAGGTAGGAGCTCGACACCTCGGGCACCCGGTTGTACGCCTCGACCGCGCCCAGGCGGTCGCCGCCAGCAAGCCGGCACCGGGCAAGCCCGAAGGAGGCGGTGGTGAACGAGGGGTCGGTGGCGGACACGATGTCATACCAGCGCGCCGCCCGGGCCGGATCCTTGGCCAGCTCGGCGGTGACCGCCAAGGCCAGCTTGGGCGCCAGCTCCCCGGGCAGCTCGGCGTAGACCCGGAAAAAGGCGGCCCAGGCGGCAGTGGTGTCCTTGCGGTCGAGCGCCGACAGCCCCCGCAGCCACCACAGCCGCCAGTCGGCGGGGTTGTCGACCTCAAGACGGGTCAAGATGGCGTCGGAGTCGCCATAGCCCCCGACGTCGATCAGGCAGCGAGCCAGGCGGAAGTCCAACTCCTCGCTCTGAACCAGGCCGTGCGTCTGGGCGTTGCGCAGCGAGTCGATCTGGTCGCGGACGGGCGCCGCCGCCAAGGTGGCGAGGAAGCTGGCCGCGGGGTCGTCGGCGGCCACCACCCACGTTGGCAACAGCCGCCAGTCGGGCGTGTCGGGCTGGCCCCGCAGGTCACTGGTGAACTGCTCGCTGATGGCCGGGCGGGGGATGCCGGTCTTGGCCGCAACCACCTCCCGCAGCACCCCAAGTAGCTGGTCGGCCATCTCGTCGGCGGACTGGAAGCGGGCCGCGGGATCGGCGGCCGCGCCTTTCAGGAGGAACCGGTACAGGGAGTCGAACTCGGCGAAGAGCGGGGCGTCCTCGGGACCCGGGAGGCTGGCGAGGTACCTCTGCTGGTAGCCCTTGAAGTCGAGGCACAGCACCGCCAGTGTGCGAGCCACGGTGAACAGATCGGAGGAGATCGACGGGCCGACGTCGGCGATCTCCGGCGCTTGGTAGCCGACGGTGCCGTAGACGGCGCTCGTCGTGTCGTCAACGCGGTGGACCCCGCCGAGGTCGATGAGTTTGAGCAAGTCGCCGCTTTGGATGATGTTGTCGGGCTTGAAGTCGCAGTACAGCAAGTCGAGGCGGTGGAGGTAGGCGAAGGCGGGGAGGATCTCGAGCACGTAGGCCAACGCCTGTTCCGGCGGGAGGGGGTCGGCGTGGCCGGCGGCGGCTCGCCGTTGTTTGAGCAGGTCCTTCAGCGACTCCCCGCCCACGAATTCCATGACGATGTAGCTGGCGCCCTGATGGTCGACGAAGTTGAAGATCTTGACGATGCTCGGGTGTTCCACCTGGGCCAGGAACCGCCGCTCGGCGAGCGCGGCCGCGTTGGCGTCCTCGTCGCCGGTGTCGAGCAGGCCCTTCAGGACCACCCAGCGGTCGGAGACGTGGCGGTCCCGGGCCAGGTAGATCCAGCCCAGCCCACCGTGGGCCAGGCAGCCGAGGATCTCGTACTGGCCGGCGACGAGGTCGCCCTTGGTGAGCTTGGGGACGAAGGAGTAGGGGTGGCCGCAGCGGCGGCAGAAGCCCTCGGGCCGGCCGGGTTTGCCGTCGCGGCCGCGGCCCACCGGGTCCCCGCAGTGGCCGCAGAACCGCTTGTCCTCGGGGAGTTCGGGGTTCGCCAGGACGGCGGTCGAGGGGTCGCGAGTGGGGATCGGGGGGATGTCGACGAGGCCCGCGCCCAGGTGGCTGCGGGTGCTGGCTCGGGTGCGGGTCGTCCCTCTTCGCCCACCCGAGCCGCCGCTGCCGGAAAGGGCGGAGCCGCCGCTGGTGGCCGGTGCCGACGCCGCGCCCTCTGAAGGGGCGACTGGGCGGCGGGGCGGCGGCGGCGGGTAGCCGCCACCAGGGGGCGCCGGGAGGGAGGTGCCGGGCCGAGGAGGTGGGAGCGGCGCGCCGTGCGGCGGAGCGGTGGCGGGAGCCAGGCCGCACACGTCGCAGTAGCCGTCGACGATCGTCCCGGTACAGCCCGGGTGCTGGCACTTCATCGGGCAACCTCCGTCGGGGCAGGGCCGGCCAGCGCCTCTTGATACCGCCTGACGAGGGCGGCGGCGGCCTCGAGGTCGGTCGGTGCGGTGGACAACGCCTGATGGGCCTGCGCATACAGCCCCGCCACCCTCGGGTTCTCGAGCAGACCCAGCCGGTAGGCCTTGCCCCGGTAGCCGTCGAGGCGCCCCCGTAGCTCGTTGCGGGTGGCAAGGGGCGTCTGGTTGGCAGACAGCGCCCGCTGCGCCGCCGCCAGGGCGTCGCGGCATCGGCTGGTCCACTGCACGAGCACGTTGTTGGCTGGCTGCCACTCGCCCTGGGCGCACAGGGAGGCCACCCGCTCCAGTTCTTCGCCCAAGGCGCCGGTGGTGGGCGGGTCCAGGACCGCCGGTGCCACGATCTTGGCGAGCGCCTCGTTGCCGGCTTGGCCGGCTGCCGCGGCCGTGGCGTGCACCTGGCTCAGCAGGGTCCGGGCCTCGCGGATACGCAGGGCCAGCGTGTCTTTCAGCTCGAGGGTGCGCTTCAGGTCGTCCGACACCGACGCCAGCGACGCCTCCACCCCGTCGAGCGCTGGCTGCGTCGTCGCCAGGGGGTCGGCGTTGGCCGCCTGCCGGCATGCCGACAGCTGGGCGCGGACCCGATCCAGCAGGCTGCGGTGACGGCTGCCGGATTGGTCATCGAGGCGCTGGGTATCGAGCAGCGTTGCCTCCAACGGGCTGACGCGGGCCTCGACGGTCGACCAGGTGCGGTTACTGGCGGTCATAACGCCCACGACCTGGTCGAACGCCTGGCGCATCCGGCCGAGCAGTTCCTCTGGGGAGCAGCGGACAACCGCCTCCGAAGGTCCGTACAAGCCCCGCTGGGAGAGCGGGATGTCGGCGGTGGCCAGGGTGATCGACGGGCCGTTGACCATGGCGTCGAGCTGGGCCAGGGTCGCCGGGTCGAGCCGGCCCTTGGTACCGCGCAGCGTGGTGGCGTGCTGGATGGTGTCGTTGAGGAGGCTGAACCAGGACCACAGCGACGTCAGATTGGCCTTGGCCTGCGCCCACTGCTCGGCGGTGGTGCCGGTCAGCGCGGCCTGGTCCAGGCGGGTCCGGGTGGGATCGTTCTCCAGGTCGACCAGGTTGGTGGACATGGCGTCAACGGTGGTCCGCAGCTGCGCGAGGTGGCGGTCGATGGTGGCCAGGTCCATCTCAGCCCGAGTAGGTCGCGGCCGGCGGCGCCGGCGGGGTCGATCCATACACCTTGGCCAGCCAGTTGGACCAGATGGCGGCCCAGGTGCCGTCGCTGCGCTCCTGCGCCAGGACGCCGTTGACGAAGCGCACGAAGTCGGGATGGCTCTTGCTGATGGCCATGCCATAGGGCTCGTCGGTGAACTTGGCTCCCACCACCTTGGCCAGTGGGTCCTGAGCGGCCAGCCCCGCAAGGATGGTGTCGTCGGTGGAGATGGCGTCGACCGTGCCGTTTTGCAGCGCCACCAGGCAGTCGGTCCAGTTGTTGACCGACACCGGGACGGCGGGACTGGTGGCGTGGGTGACGTTGGTGTCGACCACGTTGGCGATCGAGGTGGAGCCGGAGGCGGCGCACACCCGCTTGCCCCCAAGTTGGGCGCTGGAGGTGATGGACGACGTCTCGGGCACCAAGATGCGCTGGCCCGCGTCGTAGTAGACCGATGAGAAGTCCACCTGCTGGTCCCGCTGGCAGTTGATCGTCATGGTGTCGGCCACGATGTCGACCTGTCCGCTCTGCACGAAGGGGATGCGCTCGGCCGAGGTGATGGCGGTGAAACGGATCCGGGTGTTCTCATTTTGGCCGTCGTCGCCGAAGATGGCCTTGGCCACCTGGCGCAGCATGTCGATGTCGAAGCCTTCGATCTGTCCGTCCGCGGGGTTTAGGTAGCCGAACAGCAACGTCGTCTGGTCGACGCCCACCTTCAGGTAGCCCTGGGCCTGGATGGTGGCCATGAAGGAGCCTGCGGGCATATGGCCAGCAGCCGGTAGCGCCCCCTGGGGCGCCAGGCTGGCGGTCGGGTCGGCGCAGCTGGGGACGGTGGTGGACGGGCCCGCGGGTGCGGTGGTGGTCGGCGCCGGCTGGACCCCGAGCGCCCCCAGGGCGTTGGTGGTGGCGTGATCGGTGCCCGAGCCGCAGGCGGCCGCCAGCAGGCCGAGGACGACCAGGGCGACGGTGAGGCGGCCGCCGATGGGGTAGGCGCGGAGCCGGCCGTGGGCGCCGCGCGGCACCGATTTCCCGCGGTAGAGACGGGTAATCGGTGCCACCCCGGAAAGGTTCCTCATCGGTACTCGTTGATCCGTCGTTCGAGGCCGAGCAGGGCCAGGGCGGCGGCGACCACGATGCCGACCAGGGCGAGGCTGAGGGCCGAGAGGTCGTGGGCCGCGGAATGGGCTTTGGCGGCAAAGGTCGCTTGTGCGGACTGAACCTCGTTGCCAAGCGACTGCTGCAGTTTGGCGGCGGCCGGCAGCTCGTCTCCGGCGGATTCGCCCGTCGCCACCCCGATGGCGTTGGTGTATTGGCCATTGTTGGCGGCGGTGACAACGGTGTTCTGGACCTTCAAGAAGGCGGCGTAGTTGCCCGGGGTCGCTTCATCCGCCGCGCCATACCGACTGGCTTCGGCTACCAGTCCCGAGGAGCCGTCGGCCGGTCCGAGGGCGCCCTGGACGGCCTTCAGGTCAGCCAGGTGCTGGGGCTCGCTGCCTCGAGAGGCCAACGCCAGGTTCTCGTCGACCTGGGAACGCGAGACGAGGATCTGGGCCGATGAGGCCACCTCGACCGGATCCGAGCCGCCGCTGCGGGCGGTGCCCAGGTTGCCCGCCGACACCCCGAAGGCGACGATCGTCCACACCGCCAGCACCAGGACCATCACCGTGGCGATCGCCATGAGCGGGTTGAGGACCCGGTTGGTCCGGCGAGCGACGAACATCTGGGCGACCACCAGCAGCCCGAGCGCCAGCAGGACAAACACGATGACGGCGGCCACGTCCGCTGCCGACCGGCCTGACGCGTCGGCGTGGTTGAGCCGTTGCGCCTGGACCTGATACAGCTGGCCCACCGCCGGAAGGATCTGACTCTGCATAAGGGCCGAGCCTTCGCTCAGGTAGGCGGCGCCGACCGGGTAGCCCTGGCGGTTGTTCGCGCGGGCCGACTCCACCATGCCGGTATAGACGGGCAACTCGGTATCGATGACCTGCAAGGCCTGCTGTACCTGGGCGGAGTTCCCGGCTCCTGTCGAAACGACGCTGAGCGCCTTTGCGGCCGCCGCCAGGTCGGCGAGGTAGGCGGCTCGCTGGGCGGGCGGCTCGAGGCCGGCCGCGAGGAAGGTATTGGTAGCGGTGGCGTCGGCGTTGGCCAGGGAGGTATACGCGCTCCCGGCGCTTACCAACAGCGCCTCGTCGTGGCCGCTGACCTCCGAGGTCGCCCGCTGGCGCGAGCGGATGGCGCCGCCGCCGAGGACCGCCAGGATAAGCAACGACGCCACCACACCGGCCCCCGCCAGGCGCATCCGGCCCGGAGTGGTGGTGAACTCGCGGGCGGCACGGGCCACCGCCGGCTCCCGGAGGACCAACGTGCTGTCCACCGTGGCGACTGTCACCTCTACCTACCTCCCGGAGCCCGGACCAAGGTACCAGGGGGCCTGTGACCAGCCTGTGACTCATCTTGCCTTGCCCCGCCAGGGCTACCCTTCGCGTTGTGGACGTGCTCGTGATCGTGGGTGCCGACCCGGCGCCGCCCCGCCTGCTGGCGCGTGCCAACCACTATCTGACGGTGACCGGTGACTCGGTGAGCCCGGACACCATCGCCGACCTACGGGCCCACATCCCGCACGCGGTGGGCGTCGTCGGGGTGGTGCCGGGTGGGCTCAAGGTCGCCGAAACACTGCACCGGGCCGGCCTCCCCGTCACCTTCTACACCGACGAGGCGGTGACCGTTCGGGCGGGTGTGGCCGTCGAGCGGGTCTCCGACCGCGGTCCGGCGATGCAGACCTGCAACTCGTTGATCGACCTCATCGGCCACACCCCCCTTGTCCGCCTCGACCGCATCGGTCGGGACCTGTCGTGCCATCTCCTGGCCAAGCTCGAGTACCTGAACCCGGGCGGCAGCGTCAAGGACCGGCCCGCTCTGGCGATGGTCGAGGCCGCCGAAGCCGCCGGGCTCCTGAAGCCCGGCGGGACCATCGTGGAGCCCACCTCGGGAAACACGGGGGTGGGCCTGGCGCTGGTGGCGGCCCGGCGGCGGTATCGCTGCGTCTTTACCATGCCCGACAAGATCGCCAGCGAGAAGGTGCAGCTGCTGCGCGCCTTCGGCGCCGAGGTCATCGTCTGCCCGACGGCAGTGGCGCCCGAACACCCCGACTCCTACTACTCGGTGGCCAAGCGGGTGACGGAGTCCACGCCGGGAGCGTTTCAGCCCGACCAGTACCACAACCCAGAAAATCCGGCCTCCCACGAGGCGTCGACGGCGCCGGAGATCTGGGAGCAGACGGCGGGGCGGGTCACCCACTTCGTGGCGGGCATCGGCACCGGAGGCACCATCTCGGGGGTCGGGCGGGCCCTCAAGCGGTTCAACCCGGCAGTGCAGATCGTCGGCGCCGATCCCGAGGGTTCGGTGTACTCGGGGGGGTCCGGGCGTCCGTATCTGGTGGAGGGCATCGGCGAAGATTTCTGGCCCGGTACCTACGACCCGTCCGTGGTCGACCAGATCGTGATGGTGAGCGACCGGGACTCCTTCCTTACCGCCCGGCGGCTCACCCGGGAGGAGGGCATCCTTTCCGGCGGGTCGTGCGGAACAGCCACCTGGGCGGCGCTGTCGGTAGGGCGCAGCCTGGGTCCCGACGCGGTCGTGGTGGTCTTGCTTCCCGACTCCGGCCGGGGCTACCTGTCCAAGGTGTACAACGACCAATGGCTGGCGGACTACGGGTTTCTTCGGGCGGGCGGGGAGACGGTGTCCGAGCTGATCGCCCGCAAGGGACAGCTGGCCCAGATCCCGCCCCTGGTCCACGTACACCCCGACGAGACGGTCCGGGCTTCGATCGCCATCTTGAAGGAGTTCCAGGTGTCCCAGATGCCCGTCGTCAAGGCCGAGCCCCCGCTGGCCTTGGCCGAGGTGGTGGGCTCGGTCAACGATCGCTCGCTCTTGGAGCGGGCGTTTCACGACCCGAGCGTGGTGGAGCGGCCCGTAGGCGAGGTCATGGACCCGCCCATGCCTACCATCGGCATGGGGGAGACCATCGACGAGGCGGCCACCCGGCTGCAACAGAGCCAGGCGGTGCTGGTGCTCGACGGCGGCCACCCGGTGGGGGTTCTGACCCGGTCCGACCTGCTGGAGTTCCTGGCAGGGCGGCCGGCCGTGGACGCGTGACGCCGCCGGCCGAGGGCGAGACCTCTCCGGGCTTCGAGACGCTGGCCATCCACGCCGGCCAAGCGCCTGACGTGGCCACGGGGGCGGTGGTGACGCCGATCTACCAGACCTCGACCTACGCCCAGGAAGCGGTGGGCAAGCACCGGGGCTACGAGTACAGCCGAACCGCCAACCCCACCCGCACCGCCCTCCAGGGTTGCCTGGCGGCGCTGGAGGGGGCCGAACACGGGCTGGCGTTCGCCAGCGGGCTGGCCGCCGAGCACGCCGTTCTCAACCTGCTGGAGGCAGGTGACCACATCGCCATTCCCCACGATGCCTACGGGGGGACCTACCGGTTGGTGGCCCGGGTGCACGCCCCGTGGGTGGAGTTCACTCCCGTCGATCTCGGCGACCTGGCTGCCCTCGAGGCGGCGTGGACGCCGAGGACGCGGATGGTGTGGGTGGAAACGCCGACCAACCCCCGGCTCTCGATCGTCGACATCGCAGCCGTCGTCGAGCGGGCCCATGCTCGGGGCGCCCTGGTGGTGGTCGACAACACCTTCGCCACCCCGTACCTGCAGCAGCCCCTCTCCCTGGGCGCCGACGTGGTGGTGCATTCGGTCACCAAGTATCTGGGCGGACACAGCGACGTGGTAGGGGGCTTCGTCGCCGTCAACGACGCCGCTTTGGCTGAGCGCCTGGGGTTCCTGCAGAACGCCATCGGCGCCGTGCCCGGGCCCTTCGACTGCTTCCTCGTGCTCCGGGGGGTCAAGACCCTGGCGGTGCGAATGGACCGGCACTGCGCCAACGCGGCCGCCGTTGTCGACCTGCTGGTCGGCCACCCGGGAGTTGCCGAGGTGCGCTACCCGGGGCTGGCCTCCCACCCGGGCCATGAGGTGGCCGCCCGCCAGATGCGGGGATTCGGGGGCATGGTCTCCTTCATCGTGGCCGGCGGTGAGGAGGCGGCGCTGGAGGTGGTCCGATCCACACGGCTCTGGACCCTGGCCGAGTCTCTGGGGGCGGTGGAATCGCTCATCGAGCATCCGCACCGGATGACCCATGCGTCGGTGGCCGATTCGTCACTGGCGGTCGATCCGGGGTTGGTGCGGCTCTCGGTGGGCCTGGAGACCGCGGCCGACCTGGTGGCCGACCTGCGCCAGGCGTTGGACCGGGTGGGCCCGCGGTAGGTCGTTACCTCACCGGGAGGACCGCCGGAGTCGGTCAGCCGAATTGCTTCTTGGCCCCGATGTACCCCAGGGCAACCGCCATGCCCAGCAGCACGATCATGAACACGCTGAAGATGAGGTCCGCTTTCCGGGATCGCAGGGCGTAGATCCCGAGCAGCTGGGCCGCAATCAGGCAGGCGACGGCGGCGTAGAGCAGGCTCACCAGGCGGCGCCAGTCTGGTCCAACATGGCGCTCCAGGCTAGTTGGCCCACCGGCGCCCACCGGTGACGTCCCACCTGTGTCGCCGGTGGCTTCGGAGCGTCTTGGCCTCGCGGGTCGGCGGCGACGCTGGGCGCCCCGTTCGACCACAGGGGGAAAAGGGGAGCGCGCCGCCGGATGAGCGAGGAGCTCCCCTTTTCCCCCGTGCCTTTCAGTAGCGGTATTGCTCCGTCTTGTACGGCCCGCCCAGGTCGATACCGAGGTAGGCGGCCTGCTTCTCGCTGATCTGAGTCAGGTGGGCGTCGAGCTTGGCCAGGTGGAGGCGGGCCACCTTCTCGTCGAGGTGGCGAGGGAGGACGTACACCTTGGTGTCGTAGGCGTCGCGCCGCGTGTAGAGCTCCAGCTGCGCCAGCACCTGATTGGTGAAGCTGAACGACATCACGAAGCTCGGGTGGCCGGTGGCGCAGCCCAGGTTCAAGAGCCGGCCCTCGGCCAGGATGATGACCGAGTGGCCGTCGGGAAAGTCGAAGCTGTCCACCTGGGGCTTGATGTTGGTCCGCGTGATACCGGGCCAGCGGGCCAAGCCGGCCATGTCGATCTCGTTGTCGAAATGGCCGATGTTGCCCACGATGGCGTTGTGCTTCATCCGGCTCATGTGTTCCGCGGTGACGATGTCCCGGTCGCCGGTGGCGGTGATGAAGATGTCGGCGGCACCGACCATCTCCTCCAAGGTCCGGACCTGGTAGCCCTCCATGGCGGCTTGCAGGGCGCAGATGGGGTCGATTTCGGTGACGACGACACGGGCGCCCTGGCCCCGCAGCGCCTGGGCACAGCCCTTGCCGACATCGCCGTAGCCACAGACCACACAGGTCTTGCCGGAGATCATCACGTCGGTGCCCCGGAAGATGCCGTCGACCAGGGAGTGGCGGACCCCGTAGAGGTTGTCGAACTTGGACTTGGTGACCGAGTCGTTGACGTTGATGGCGGGAAAAAGGAGCGTTCCCGCCTCCTGGCGCTGGTACAGCCGGTGCACGCCGGTGGTGGTCTCCTCGGTAACCC
>JBOGGN010000383.1:0-5831 GCA_050744165.1 Acidimicrobiales bacterium
ACCGTGACCTCGCACCCGAAGGGAACCAGCAGCCGGATGAGCTCCTCGGCGATCCCACCGCCACCGAAGATCGTGACGGGGCGGTGGTACAAGGACGCCCCTGCCTGCGACGACCAGGTGGTAGCGCACCCGAACTCCTTCAGGTGGCGCAGGCACGCCAGCGTCAGCGCCAAGGCGTGTTCGGCCACGGGCGCCGCGTACAGGCCCTTGGCACTGGTCCACAGGTGTTCGTGGTCGAAAACGCCCTGGTGGGCGTAGCGCTCGACGCCCGCCAGCGGGAGTTGGACCCATCGCAGTCCCGGCAACCGGCTAAGGGCGTCCTTCAGGGCCAGGACCGTCTCCTGCGTGGTGGGGCCAGCGTCGGTCCAGATCAAACCGCTGGCTTCCTCGGGCGCCGAGGCGGTACCGCCGCCGGCTTCGATCGCCTTGGCGGCTCCAGTCGCCCAAGGTCCGTTGGCCGGAAGGACCGCAATGCGGGGTACAGCAGGCGCCATCGCAAGCGACCTTACGCGCCCCCGACCAGGCGCCCGTCTGGCCCAGGGCCGCCTCCGGTTCGACGGCATAAGGTGCCTCCCGTGAAAGAACTCGTCTATCACCGCTGCCTGATACCGGCCTCCGAACGCTTCGCCAGCAAGACGGCGGTGATCGACGGGGACTACCGGGCGACCTACAGCGAGCACCTCGAGCGGGTCCTGCGGCTCTCCAACGCGATGTCAGGCGAGCTCGGGCTGAAAAAGGGCGACCGTTTCGCCTGCCTGTCGCTCAACAGCCACCACTACATCGAGCTGTACCACGCCGGGTTCCTTGGCGGGATGCTGATCAACCCGCTCAACCTGCGGCTGGCACCCATGGAGATGGAGTACATCTTGAAGGACTCGGGCACCGAGGTGGTGTTCGTCGACTGGGCGTTCGCATGGATGGTGGACCAGGTCCGGGCGGCCGCGGGTGTGAAGAAGGTGGTACTCATGGGCAGCGGCGACGTGGCCCATGACCTGACCCAGGACGACCTCATCGAAGCGGGATCGAGCACCGTCCCTGACGAGCCCGAGGAGAGCGACCCCGCCATCTTGATGTACACGGGCGGCACCACCGGCACGCCGAAGGGCGTGGTCATGGACAACCGGGCCGCCATGCTCAACCTCTACAAGATCGCCAGCATGCTGAAGATCGACGATCAGCAGGTGTTCCTGCACCAGGTCCCGATGTTCCACGTCGCAGGCATGATCGGGGTCTTCGCCATTCCCGCCACCGGCGGCACGTCGACCAATATCCCGCTGTTCGATCCGGGCCCCATTCTCGAACTATGCCAGCGGGACAAGGTGACACTCACGATCATGGTGCCGACCATGATCCAGATGGTCCTCGATTTTCCCACCTATGCCAACGAGCAGCTCGCCACCTTGCAGACGCTGGGCTATGGCGCTTCACCCATGCCGATCGCCCTGTTGGAGCGCGTGCTCAGCATCAACGCCGACTTGCAGGTGGTGCAGGCCTACGGCATGACCGAAAACTTCGGGATCCTCACCATGCTGCTGGACGAAGACCACCGCCGGGGCGGCGAGCTATTGAAATCTTGCGGCCGACCCGTCGTCGGATCGGAACTGTCCATCCAGGACCCCGAGGGCAACCACCTGGCCCCCGGCGAGACCGGCGAGGTGTGCGCCCGGGCCGGCAATTACATGCGCGAATACTGGCACCGTCCCGAGCAGACCGAGGCCGCCTTCCGGGGTGGTTGGTACCACACCGGCGACGCCGGTTACCTCAACGAGGACGGCTATTTGTTTCTCGTCGACCGCGTAAAGGACATGATCGTGACCGGCGGCGAGAACGTGTATTCCGCCGAGGTGGAAAATGCCATCGCCGGCTACCCCGGCGTCAGCCAGGTGGCGGTGATTGGCATCCCGTCGGAAAAATGGGGCGAGGCGGTCCACGCCATCATCGTCATGAACGCCGGTGTCGAGACGACCGAGGACGAGATCAAAGTGTGGTGCCGGCAGCGGATCGCAGGGTACAAGGTGCCGAAATCGGTTGAGTTTCGGACCGACCAGCTGCCCCTCTCGGGGGCCCTCAAGGTGCTGAAGCGGGAGCTGCGGGCCCCGTTCTGGGAGGGCCACGAGCGGGCCGTCAACTAACTAACACTGACCCGATCCGGGGAAGGGGCAAGGTGCTGTTCCACCACCAGGAGCGGGGATTTTACCCACCGTAGTTGTAGAACCCCCGCCCCGATTTGCGGCCCAGGAGCCCCGCGTCGACCATTCTCGACAGCAAGGGCGGCGGGGCGTACAGCGGCTCCTTGAACTCGTCGTACAGGGAAATGGCGACCGCCATGGTGGTGTCGAGGCCGATGAGGTCGGTTAGGCGAAGCGGCCCCATGGGATGGGCGCAGCCCTCGACCATGCCGGTGTCGATGTCGGCGGCAGTGGCAAATCCCGATTCCAGCATGCGGATCGCCGACAGCAGATACGGGATCAGCAAGGCATTGACGATGAAGCCAGCCCGGTCCTGCGATCGGATGGGGTGCTTGCCGAGTTGCTGGGTGGCGAATGCCTCAGCGGCGGCGGAGACCCCCGGGTCGGTCAGCAGGGAACTGATCACCTCGACCAAGGCGAGCACGGGGACTGGATTGAAGAAATGCAATCCCACTACTTGGGCCGGGCGCTTGGTCGCCATCGCCAGCTTCATGATCGGAATGCTGCTGGTATTCGACGCCAAAATGGCACCCGGGTCGGCGATGATGTCGTCGAGGCGGCTGAACACTGCGAGCTTGACCGGCTCGGATTCCACGACGGCCTCAACGACAAGCTGGCGGTCGACGAAAAGCTCGTAATCGGTGGTGAAGGTGATGCGGCCGAGGGCGGCCTCGCGTTCGTCGCCGGACAGCTTGGTGCTGCGGACGGCCCGGGCCAGCGACGCTTCGATACGACCCCGTCCCCTGGTCAGGGCGTTGTCGTCGGCCTCGACCACGACGGCGTCGAGCCCGGCCCGGGCGCAGACCTCGGCGATCCCCGAGCCCATGAGACCGCAGCCCACCACGCCAACCCGTTCAATCCGTTCCGGCATGGCGAGCGACGCTAGCGGCCGGTCGGCGGTTCCTCAGTGTGCCCGGCGGTTCCTGGTGTGGATGTCACTGGGTGGCGTTACCGTGATTAGCCGTGAGCACCTGGGTCCGTTCGCGGCATCTGTCCAGCCCGGCCAAGTCCGGGCCGCCTCCGGAGACACCGCGCCGGCCGGCACCTCCGCCGCCGCCCAAATGGCGGATCTGGCTGCTCGTAGCGGGGACGCTGCTCACGATCGTGCTGTTGTTCCGGCCGACGACGGCGAGCGGCCCCAAGACCGACAAGCTCAACTACACCGAATGGGTGACCCAGATCACCGCCTACAAGGTGAAGACGGTGTCGATGGACCAGAACGGCAAGGTCTCCGGCACCCTCACCAACGGCGACCATTACACCAGCCAGATTCCGGTGGCGGTTCCCGACGACACCATCCTGCCCCTCTTGGCCCAGCACAACGTGGCCCTCACGGCCACCACCGCCACCAGCAGCGACCTGGTGGGGGCCCTGCTGCTCGACTTCCTGCCCCTGCTGGCGTTCGTGCTGTTCTTCGTCTGGATTGGCCGGCGGGCCAGCAAGCAACTGGGCGGCGGTGGCAGCGGCGGCATAGGCGGGATCATGGGCATCGGCGGCAACAAGGCCAAGGTCTACGACCTCGACGACCGGCCGGAGACCCGTTTCGACGACGTTGCCGGCTACCAGGGCGTCAAACTCGAGGTCTCCGAGGTCGTCGACTTCCTGAAGCACCCGGAGAAGTACTCCAAGGCAGGAGCGGTCGGCCCCAAAGGGGTGCTGATGGTCGGCCCGCCCGGCACCGGCAAGACGTTGATGGCCCGGGCGGTCGCGGGCGAGGCCGAGGTGCCGTTCTTCTCCCTGACTGGTTCCAGCTTCGTGGAGATGTTCGTCGGCGTCGGTGCCGCCCGGGTCCGGGACCTCTTCGCCGACGCTCGCAAGAAGTCGCCCGCCATCATCTTCATCGACGAGATCGACGCCATCGGCTCCCGCCGGGCGAGCGGCGGCTACGCCAGCAACGACGAGCGGGAGCAGACGCTCAACCAGCTGCTGGCCGAGATGGATGGTTTCGACCCAGCCACCGGCGTGGTGGTCCTCGGCGCCACCAACCGGCCCGAGAGCCTGGACCCGGCCCTGTTGCGACCCGGCCGGTTCGACCGGCGAGTCGAACTGCCGCTACCCAACCAGCTGGAGCGCGAGGCCATCCTTACCGTCCACTCCAAGGGCAAGCGGTTCGCGCCCGACGTGGACTTCAACGTGGTGGCCCGGGCGACGCCCGGCTTCTCGGGCGCCGACCTTGCCAACTTGGTCAACGAAGCCGCCATCTTCGCCGTCCGCGAAGACCGCGACACCCTGACCGCCGAAGACTTCATGGCCGCCCGGGACCGGGTGTTGATCGGCCGGCGCGACGCCTCCAACGCCCTGCTGCCCGCCGAGAAGTTCGCCGTGGCGGTGCACGAAGGCGGCCACGCCCTGGTGGCGGCGCTGTCGCCCAACGCCGACCCGGTGGCCAAGGTCACCATCCTGCCCGCTGGCCAGGCCCTTGGCGTGACCGAACAGCTGCCGGAGGCGGAGCGCCATCTGTACCCCGAGAGCTACCTGTACGACTCGCTGGCGGTACGCATGGGCGGCCGGGTGGGTGAGCTGCTGGTGATCGGCGAGGCGTCCACCGGAGCCGCCAACGACCTGGCGGGGGCCACCGAACTGGCCATCAAGATGGTGCGGGACTGGGGGCTCAGCAAGAAGATGGGGCCGGTCGGCTTCAGTTCTGACGGCCCCGACTACCTGGGCAGCGGCGACTACGGGCGGGCCCGCCCCTACGCCGAGGCGACGCAGCGGGTGGTGGACGAGGAGGTGTCCCGCCTGCTGCGCGAGGCCGAGGAGCGGGCCATGGACCTGCTCTCCACGCACCGGGAGGCGCTGGACCAGCTCGTGGCGCTGCTCTTGGACAAGGAGGTGATCGACGGTAGCGAGGTCTACGCTCTGGTCGGGCGGCAAGCGGGTGGGGCCTCGACCAATGGGTTGTTGCCGCCGGTCACCATCAACGCGGCGGTGCCGCCGTCGGGAGGCGCGGGGACGCCGGGCTGAGCCGGGTGCCCGGCCGACGGCCCGGGGATGGTGGGCCCTCCGGCTAGCGGCGAGCCCGTCAGTCCTGATACGTCATCCGGCCTAGGCTGACTCGATGCCCGGATTGCTGGAGGACAAGCGGCTCCTGATCACCGGCGTCCTCACGGAGGAGTCGCTGGCCTTCGGTGTGGCCCGGATGGCCCAGGAGCAAGGCGCCCAGATCGTACTCACTGGCGCCGGCCGGGGTCTCAGCCTCACCAAGCGGGTTGCCCGCAAACTGCCCGAGCCACCCGAGGTGCTGGAGCTTGACGTGACCGTCGAGGAGCACTTCAAGACGGTGGAAAAAGACCTCGACGCTCGCTGGGGCGCCCTCGACGGGGTGTTGCACGCCATTGGGTTCGCCCCTGCCAGCTGCCTCGGCGGGGGTTTTCTGGATGCCCCGTGGGAGGACGTGAGCGTCGCCCTGCACATCTCGACCTACTCGCTGAAGGCGCTGACCGGAGCCATGATGCCGTTGCTTCGGGCCGCCGGCGGGGGTTCGGTCGTCGGCTTGGATTTCGACGCCACCCGTGCCTGGCCGGCCTACGACTGGATGGGCGTGGCCAAGGCCGGGTTGGAGTCGACCGCCCGGTACCTGGCCAAGGAGGTTGGCCCCGACAAGGTGCGAGTCAACCTCGTCGCCGCCGGGCCGATGCGCAC
>JBOGGN010000384.1:0-2732 GCA_050744165.1 Acidimicrobiales bacterium
CGACAACGGCGACGAACCCGCCCGCCGTCGAGCCGGCCGCCGCCGCCCATCCGAGGCCTGACAAGGCGACCGGTGTGCCGTGCACCAGCAGCACCCGCGCCAGGGCCACGGCTGCGCCCCAGCCGGCGAGGGCCCCCAGGGGAAAGGCGGCGATGAGGAGCGTGACCGGTTCGCTGACCGCCAACGCGACGCTGCGACTGCGGCCGTAACCGCGGAGTTTGGCCAGCGCCACGTCGGCTCCTCGTACCGTCACCGCTTCGGTGATGAGCACGAAGAGCAACAGCCAGGCGAGGGACAACACCTCGATGGTGATGAGGAAGATGGGCACCGCCAGCGACGACCACGCCGCCGTCACCGACGCCATCGTGGCGGGGATGTCGCTTGTGGGGATGGCCTGCACCGCCTGAAGGGCGGTGCTGTTGACCATGCTCGTCATCGCCTGTGACAGCGGCCCCACGTCCTTGGCTTGGATGTTGACCGGCGCCAGGAGGTCGTTGTAGGTGAGTGTCCCTTGGACGTCGGGGGATTCGCCAGACAGGGTGGCTTCGGTGGTGAACATGGCGTCGTAGACGGCGACCGGCGGGCCCCGAGGTCCTGATGCCTGCGGGTACTCGTAGGGGAAGTAGGTGAGCTGGCGATTGAACCAGTAGTCGTCCGACTGGCGGGGGGCCTGGTAGATCCCGGTCACGGTCAGCACCAGCGGACCGGGCAGCGAGAGCCGCTGGCCGATGCCCCAACCGGCAACCTTGGCGAAAGAGGCGCTGATGATCACCTGGTTGGGGCTCGTCGGGCACGCTCCGGCCAGCTGCAGCTGGCTGCAGACACCAGAACGCCAGTCGAGCGGGATCGGCCCCGATAGCGCGGGGTCGACGGCCGTCGCTTCGATCGACTCGATCGGTGGCTGGAACAGGCCCTGGACCTCGTTACCGGAGCCGGATGGCAGCGCCTGTCGCACCTCGCTCTCGAGTAGCGGCAAGGTGTTGCTAACCGGGCCGGTTTGCACCACACTGAACCCCCTGCCGAGGACGCCGGCATTGGCGACGGTGTCGCGGACGATCGAGGTTCGTGCCGCTTCGTCGTAGGAGGGCCCGACGGTCGCCGCGGCCACGGCCACCAGCGCTACCACCAGGATCATCACACTGGAGCCACCACGAGCGCGAAGCCCTCGGAGGACCGTGGTCGCCCGCGACGCGAGGCTCATCGGGGAATCGTGCTGCCACCGCCCCGCCCGAGCTTCATGGGACGAGGGTAGCGACGCCGATCCGCGCTGGCGCCGGCAGGTCGGGCGCCGAAGCGGAGGTCGCCGCCTTCGGCGTCTCCACCGTCACTGTCGGCTGCCCGAAGCGGAGGTCGCCTCCTTCGGCTTCTCCACCGTCAGCCGCCAGGGCGGCTTTTTGTCAGTCCCGTGAATGGCCACATCGCAGGCTCGGGAAGGGCTGGCGGTGTGAGGAAGGCGGGCGGTCCCTCGAGGTCGAGGAAATCCCACAGCGGCGCCGCCGCCGCATCCC
Source organism: Acidimicrobiales bacterium (assembly GCA_050744165.1). Classification (GTDB taxonomy): domain Bacteria; phylum Actinomycetota; class Acidimicrobiia; order Acidimicrobiales; family Palsa-688; genus JBOGGN01. The sequence continues at coordinate 1,509 of JBOGGN010000384.1, forward strand.
GGTTGGTCAGGGGGGGCAGGTTCCACTTGTGCTCGATGGTGGCGGTGATCGAGGTGTGGTCGTAGATGACGGAGGACACGTACCCCGGCTTGGAGTAGGGCGACGCCACCAGGCACGGCACCCGGAACCCGTAGCGGTCGAAGCCGCCCGGCTGGTCGGGGGGCACCGTCGTGTCCGGCGGCACGTCGTCGGGGGCGACGGCGGGTGGTGGCGGCACGTGGTCGTAGAACCCGCCCCCCTCGTCCCAGACCACCACGAACAACGTGCCCGGCCACTGCGGCCCCGACGACACGGCGTTGTACACCGTCGCGGTCAAGGCCTCCCCGATCTGGTCATCCTGGTATTCGCCCTCGGAGGCAAAGGCGATGTCGGGGGTGATCAGGCTGACCGATGGGAGGCGGCCATGTCGGGCGTCCTGGTAGAAATCATCCAGGGAATGCAGATGGTCGTAAGGGCTCGTGCACAAATAACGTCAACGATTGTCATTTGTTCGAGGGGCCGCGAGTCCGGGCGAATGCCTCGGTATCCAACCGGTGTTCGCTCGACGCCAGCGGGCAAGGTGTCCGGTGGCGGCTGTCGGGTGGCAGGGAGGCTCTGGTGATGGTAGACGGGGAGTCGGTCGCGGGGGCATGTCGGCCGGTGCGGCAGTTATGGTCACACCCTCTCGGTAGGTTTCGTAGCGTGTCGGTGCGCTCGGCGAAATATCTGCTGCAACCCACCAGGGGTCAGTCGTCTCGTCTGGACCGCCTGTTGTGGCAGCAGCGGCTTTTGTACAACCGTGCCCTGGAGGAACGCAACCGGGCCTGGGAACAGGAACACCGTTCGCTGTCGCGCTTCGAGCAGTTCGCCTCGTTGAACGGCATGGCGGTGCGGGAACCGGAGTTGGGCCGCTACGGCACCTGCGTCGCCCGGGGCACCCTCACCCGCCTCGATTTGGCCTATCGGGCGTTCTACCGCCGCTGCCGGCAAGGACAGACACCGGGCCACCCCCGCTTCAAAAGCCGGTGGCGGTTCGACTCGGCGTCCTACCCCGACACCTCCGGCTGGCGTCTCGACACTGACTCCCGCCGGGTGGCGCTGCTCGGCGTCGGACAGGTGAAGGTGAAACTGCACCGAAGGCTGCCGGGCCGGCCCAAGACGGCGACAGTCAAACGCGAGGGCCGCCGCTGGTTGCTGATCGTGGTCTGCTACCAGGTGCCAGCGGCACCGCTTCCTGCCACCTGG
>JBOGGN010000385.1:0-5293 GCA_050744165.1 Acidimicrobiales bacterium
CCACGTCGAACGTCGGTTGCAGGGTGCCCCCTGGTTGCGGGTCGATCGAGTCGATGACAACGTGGTTGCTCGCACCAAACTTGACCGGACCCGGCGACTGGTCCTCGCGGGCCACCTGGACACCGTCCCCGCCAACGGCAATCAGACGCCCCGCATCGACGGCGACGTGCTGTGGGGTCTCGGTGCCTGCGACATGAAGGCCGGTCTGGCGGTGATGCTGGAGCTGGCGACCACCGTCGATGCGCCGCTGGTCGACGTGTCCTACGTGTTCTACGCCTGCGAGGAGGTGCAGCGGCGCGACAGCGGGTTGTTACGGCTCTTCGAGGCCCGTCCCGACCTCCTGGACGCAGACGCCGCCATTCTGGGGGAACCGACGAACGCGGCCGTGGAGGCCGGTTGCCAGGGTGTGGTGAAGCTGGAAGTCACCGTCGGCGGCCGGCGGGCCCACAGCGCCCGTCCGTGGCTCGGTGTCAACGCCATCCACCGCGTGGCCCCGGTTCTTGCCATTGCCGCGGCCTACGAGGGTCGGCGGCCTGTCATCGACGGTTGCCAGTATCGGGAGGCGCTGCAGGCGGTCCTGATCCGTGGCGGCGTAGCGGGCAACGTGGTGCCCGATGCGGCCACCGTCACCTTGAACCACCGCTTCGCCCCAGACCGCACGAGTGAGGAGGCGGCCGCCACCATCCGCGAGCTGCTGGCGCCAGCCTTGGACCCCGAACAGGGAGACCGTATCGAGGTGGTCGACCTGGCCCCCGCAGCCCGACCCGGCCTCGGAGATCCACTCCTGTCCCGGCTCGTGGCTGTCATCGGTGAGCCACCCCGGGCCAAGTTGGGATGGACCGATGTCGCCTTCTTCGCCGAGCGGGGGGTGCCAGCCACCAACTTCGGGCCGGGCGACCCCGCCGTCGCCCATGCAGCGGGCGAGCGGGTCAGCCGAACGGACCTGGAAACGGTCCACCGCGTCCTCACCCAGCTAATTACGATCCCCGATCCGCCAGGGAATCAGTTACAGCCGGAATAGGGCTCTAAAGGATTTCAAGCCATACCGGAATCTCCGGAAATGATATTCCCGAGAAATGGTGCCAGTACCACACGGCCACCGAGCGTTTAGGCGACAACGCTCGAGTTTAGTGGTGCCAAGGTGGTTGCGGGACGATTTGTCGGGACGAGCATCACCGGACACGGCGCTCGCTGGATGACCTTGTCCAGCCCCGCCCGACGAAAGGCGGCACCGATGCCGTGATGCAGCTCCACCCCGACGACCACCGCGTCTGCGTGTATCGACGACGCCTCCTCCAGCACGGCGTCCGCCTGGGCGCGATGCACGAGATGGGTTCGGCAGTGCAGTCCCGCCTGGAAGAGCGGCAGGCACCAATCCCGCCGGAGGCGATCGGCAATCTTTCGTTCGATGACCGCGCCGTCAAAGGGCGGAATGCTCATGACCAACTCGCCAAAGTTGCGAATACCGCACACGGCGACGACGGTGCAGCCGGGCTCCAAGTTTGCGGCGCACCAACGAACGGCTGAGCGGCTGGCCTCGGTGCCATCGAGACCGAGAACCACTGTGTTCATCGAACAGGCCTCCTCTATAACGATCAACCCCCATTCTACGGCGCCCTTCGCAACTTCCGGCCGCCAGTGGTAATATCCAATTGCGCATTCCCAGAATGCAAAGCGCGTAGAGAGAAAGCGCGTAGAGAGGAGGTCCGTGGCGGTGGACCATGGAGAATCTCATGCATGACATATCTGACGCACAACTTGGGCGCATCATCGTGTCGGGATCGATCGTCGGTATGGCCGTACTGTTCGCCGCAGTGGTGGTCATCGCGCTGCTGGCTGGCGTCTCGCCGGGCGAGGCGGTAGGTATCGCGATCATCCCGACGGTGTTCGGCGGTTGGTTTTATGGCGGCACGCTGTACCTCATGCGCGCCGCCTACGGCGACGAGAAGAAAGGTGCCCGCCCGCCGGCGCTGCCGTCCGTACCGGCAGAGGCGCAGCCCGCTCGCGCGCTCGATCACGCCGCCTAGGAGACCCGCCCGCCTCCGAGGCCCATCTCGCAAGATGCTGTCGCTTACAGCCTCCGAAGGACGCTGACGACCTTGCCGTAGATCGTGACCTCGTCGGGATCGAAGGCCATCGGTTCGAGTCGAGTGTTGGCCGGCAGCAGCACCACCTTGGTGCCCTTGCGGCTGTAGCCCTTGACCGTCGCCTCTTCGCCTGGGATCCCGGCCACGACGATGTCGCCCTTGCCGGCCTCCTTTTGCTCCCGCACGACGACGAAATCGCCGTCCAAGATGCCGGCGTCGACCATGGAGTCGCCCCGGACTCGGAGCATGAAGACTTGGCCGTCTCCGGTGCCGGTGAAGTCCTCGGGCAGCGGGAGGTACTCCTGGATGCTCTGGTGGGCCAGGACATTGGTGCCGGCGGCCACGTCACCGAGCAACGGGACGTGCCGGGCCGGGTGGCGTTCCACCGGTGCGTCGGCGCCGGTCTCGTAGTTGACCCCGATGGCGCGGGGCTTGGTGGGGTCGCGCGTGAGGTATCCCTGGCGCTGCAGGGTCTTCAGGTGGGCGTGGACGGTCGACGAGGACGTGAGACCCACCGCCTCGCCAACCTCGCGGACCGTCGGCGGGTAGCCCCGCTCCCTGATCTGGGCGGTGATGAAGTCCAGGATCTCGCGGCGCTTGCCTGTCAGTTCGGTGCTTTCCATCATGACCGTCTCCTGTCGAACGTTGTGTCTCGCCATGTGATCTCAGTGTAGCCGTTGAATGCGTCGACATCAAACATACGTTCCCAGCGCCTCATTGACATGGATGGTCCGTACAGATGTTCGAGAATGGACTTGACGAACACCCGTTCGTGATGTCATGGTGGGGGGAACCCGAACAGGCGTTTGGTCGCCGGTTGTCGCCAACTCGAGGAGGTCTCCATGGCCGCAGTGATCGTTCCGATACGTGAACCGTGGTCTGCGACCTGCACCGACCGGCGGCTGCGCCTGGTCCGCGGGACCCGGCCGGCTCGTCCCGACGCTCGGGTGTTCGTCCGTCGGCGGGTCCTGGCCCTCCTGACGGTCGCCACCATTGCCCTCGGCGTGGCGACCGTCGGCTGGATGGCGCTGACCGGGTCGGGGGGAGGGGCCCTCACCTCCTCTCGGCCCGCCGGCGCCACCTACATCGTCAAGCCTGGCGACACCCTGTGGTCGATCGTGGTGGAGCACTCCCGGGGTGGCGATCCCCGTCCCGATGTGGTCCGCTTGGCGCTGGAGTTGGGCGGACGGCCGCTCCAGCCCGGTGAGCAACTCGAGCTCCCGTGAGCCTTTCGGCCTCGGTCGTCGCCCAGCCCTCCGCTTCGGCAGTCCGCGGCTGCCGCCGGTGTACCGAATATGTTCGGGTGTGTGCGGTGCCCGGCGTGCGCCAGCCTCGAAGACAAGGTCGTGGACTCGCGTCAGGCCGACGATGGCGAAGCCATCCGTCGCCGGCGGGAGTGCCTGGGGTGCGGGCGGCGCTTCACGACCTACGAGCGGCTGGAGGAGGCGGCGCTGGTTGTCGTCAAGCGTTCGGGCCAGCGCCAGCCGTTCGACCGGGCCAAGGTGATCGCCGGCGTGCGGGCGGCCGCCAAGAACCGCCCGGTGCCGGTTGCCGCCATGGAGGCGCTGGCGACCGCGGTCGAGGAAGAGGCACGCCTCCGGGGTCCCGAGGTTAGTAGCGAGACCCTCGGGCGGGCCGTGCTCGAACTCCTGCGGGCGCTCGACGCCGTCGCCTACATGCGCTTTGCCAGCGTGTACAAGGGCTTCGCCGACGTCGGGGACTTCGAGCGGGAGGTCGGCCTCCTGTCGAAGGCGACCCAGCCGAAGCGTCATTAACAGCGGGTAACGTCCGCACATGCGAGTTGGCCTGCTCACCGGCGGAGGTGACTGCCCGGGGCTCAACGCCGTCATCCGGGCCGTGGTGCGCAAGGGGGAAACGGTCTATGGCGATGAGCTGGTGGGCTTCCTCGACGGCTGGCGGGGGGTCATGGAGAACCGCACCATCGAGCTCGACGTGGAGCGCTGCCGGGGCATCCTGCCCCGGGGCGGCACCATCTTGTTCACCTCTCGCACCAACCCCTACAAAATCGACGGCGGCGTGGCCAAGGTCTTGCAGACCCTGGCGGACCGGCGCATCGACGCCCTTGTGGCGATCGGGGGTGAGGACACTCTCGGGGTGGCCCATCGGCTGGCGGGCGAGGGAGCCCAGGTGGTAGGGGTGCCCAAGACGATCGACAACGACTTGTCGGCCACAGAGGTGACCTTCGGGTTCCACACTGCGGTCCAGATCGCCGTCGACGCCATCGACCGGCTTCACACCACCGCCGAGTCCCACGACCGGGTCATCGTGTGCGAGGTCATGGGCCGTCACGCCGGGTGGATCGCCACCTACGCCGGGATCGCCGGCGGCGCTTCGGAGATCCTGATACCCGAGGAGCCCTTCGACATCGAGGTGGTGGCCGAGACGCTGAAGGCCCGTCACGCCAAGGGCCGCTACGCCTCCATCGTGGTGGTGGCCGAGGGGGCGGTGCCCAAGGAAGGCACCATGGCGCTGCTGTCCCGGGAGGTTGACCAGTTCGGGCATGTGCGCCTGGGGGGTATCGCCAACCTCCTGGCGACGGAGATCGAGGCCCGCACCGGTATCGAGACCCGGGTCACCATCCTCGGCCACATCCAGCGGGGTGGGACGCCCACCGCCTACGACCGAGTGCTCGCCACCCGCTTCGGCATCGCCGCCATCGAGGCGGTCCACGACGGCGCGTTCGACCGCATGGTGGCCCTGCGGGCCGACCGGATCGTTCGGGTTCCGCTGGCCGAAGCGGTCACCGAGTTAAAGACGGTAGACCGCGAACTGCTGCACGACGTGGCGGAGGCCTTTTTCAGCTGAGCTGGATGGCGTTCATGGGCCGCCCGCGATCAGGCGGCACAGCGGGGCGAGCAGGCCGGGCGTGGCCACCACGACGGTGCCGTCGCCGAGGATGGCCGATTCGGCGCCGGCCTCTTGGGCGATGAGGACACCTGCGGCGAGGTCCCACGGCTGCAGACCCAACTCGTAGAAGGCGCTCGTGCGACCCGCGGCCACCCAGCACAGATCCAGGGCGGCGGCGCCGAAGCGGCGGATGTCGCGCACCCGGGGAAGCACCCGGGAGACCACCTGGGCCTGGTATGTGCGGCGTTCCGGGAGGTAGGAAAAGCCCGTCGTCACGAGCGACGTGGCAACCGACGGGGGATCGCCATGGAGTCGCAGGACCCGGCCGTTGAGCGTGG
>JBOGGN010000386.1:0-3399 GCA_050744165.1 Acidimicrobiales bacterium
CGTCATCCTCGACCTCGGCGGCCACACCATCTCCGGTGACGCCAATAGCGGGGTCGACGCGCCCGGCATCCTGGTGCGGGGTGTACGGGGGGCGACGGTGCGCAACGGCACCGTTCAGCACTTCGCATGCGGAGTGGAGATCGACGGGGGTGCCCGCAACCTCATCCAGAACGTCACCGTCCAGGACAACGTCGGCACCGGGACCGGCAATTTCGGTGATGGCATCGTGGTGAACGATTCGCACGAGAACCGCATCGAAGGCAACACCGTGCTCCGCAACGGTCCCTTCAGCGGCATTACCCTTCTCGGCGCATCCGAGCACAACGTCATCCGCCACAACGTCGTGGCGGACAACAACATGACGCAGGCCAGCGACCCCGAAGCCGGGCGCCAGGACAGCGGGATCCGCATCGAAGGACCGGGAGCCAGCCACAACGCTGTGGACAGCAATACCATCACCGGCAGCGGCGCCGACGGCATCGTATTGTTGCCGGTCTGCCTGGACCCGGGATCCACCCCGCCCTGTGTGGGCGTACCCCCCAATGCCCACAACCGGATCATCAACAACATCAGCAATGGCAACGGCAATGTGGCCAGCGGCGGAGGCGACGGCATCCACGTCTTCACCATGCCCAACCCGTTGGCTGCAATCCACACCACCATCGCCGACAACTGCACCAACGACAACACCGCATACGGCATCAACTTTGACGCCGGCACCACCGAGAACAAGGCGATTGGCAACAGCGCCCACGGGAACACCTCCTACGACGGGTTCGACGCCAACACCGATACGCCCTGCGCCGCCAACACGTGGCTCGATAACGACTTCGGCACCGTGAACCAGGTGTGCGTCGGCGGCCAGGCCGGCCAGACTCCGAGCACGCCCTGGGACCCGGAGAAGACGAAGCCTGATCAGGCAAAAATCGAAGGGCGTTACCGCAGGAACAATCGGCTGCCCGACAAGGCATAAATGCGCTGACATTTGCGGGCTGGTGCCGCCTACAGGTCCAGCCGGGCGCTGCGCTTGCGCCGGCGGGCGGCGGTGATCGACGCCACTGGAAGTATGTGCTGTCTGGCGATAGTTTCACGGCTATGCGGGTGGGTGGGCCTCCGGGCCGGTTCCTTGGGCGTCTCGACGAGAGGGAACGGTTACGCCGGGCTCGGGACACGGCGCGGCCGTGGTGACGGCAACCGGCCCAGCGCCGAAACGGCAGCACTGGGCCGGTCACGATGGCGACGCGGAGTCCGTCGCCACGCTCCTCGCCGCCGCCGCTTCTGGCGACCGCCGGGCTAGCCGAGCGCTCATCGACCGCTACGCAGCCCTCGTGTGGTCCATCGCCTGGAGCTTCCGCCTGAACCCGGCGGACGCCGCCGATGTGACCCAGATCGTGTGGTTGCGCCTGCTCGAGAACCTCGGCCGCATTCGCGATCCCGAGCGCCTGGGTTCGTGGATTGGCAGCGTCGCCCGTCATGAATGCCTTCGCCAGCGGCGGCGGGTCGAGCGGGAAGTGGCGAGCGCCGACCGCTTCGACCTCGACGGACACGGCGGTGGCCCCGATGAGGGCTTGCTCGAGGTTGAGCGAGTCGCCACCGTCCGCCGGTCATTCGAGGCGCTGCCGCCCCGCTGGCGGGACCTTATGGTGGCGCTGCTCGACGCCCCCGAGGCCAGCTACGAAGAGGTGGCGGCGGCGGTGGGGATGCCGGTGGGCAGCATCGGTCCGACCCGCCAGCGCTGCCTCGACCGGCTCCGGGACTCGCCCGCCTTACTGGCGCTGGCGGCCTGAAACCAGCCGGGAAAATACCCCGACCCGCGCGTCGCCCGCCGCCAGCAGGGGGAACGGCCCCTTGCCCAACGGCGGGCGGCCCGAGGTGGTCAGTGGTTGGTGGCGGTGCGGCGGCCGAACATCAACCACCACACGCCGGCGGCCACGAACGCGACCACGGCGGCGACGATGGCGAGATGGATCAGCCAGCCGACGATGTGGAACAGCGCCGACAGGATGCTCAGAACGGCCCCGACGGCCAGGGTCCCGAGCACGATCCCCGCGGCTACCGCCAGCGCGATGGCCAACAGGCTGTGCTTGCGTTCATCGATCATGGGTTCCTCCTTATGACTGAAGGTACGCCTGGTCGAGGAATTTTCCATCCGCCCCAAAGGCGATTCGTCCCTCCGCCGTGAGATGGACGGCGGGGAGGTCGAGGCGTCTTTCCTACCGGCTCGGTTCGATCAGCCCGCACTCGTAGGCCAGCACGACCGCCTGGATGCGGTCACGGACGCCGAGCTTGGTGAGGATGTGGGTGACGTGGGTCTTCACGGTGGCCTCGCCGATGTACAGGCTCTCGCCGATCTCGGCGTTGGACTGGCCGCGGGCGACCTCCCGCAGAACGTCGAGCTCCCGGTCGGTGAGCGCCGCCAACCGGGTGGGCACCTGCCCTCGGGGGGTCAGCCCCGGCCGGCGGGCGAACTCCTCCATCAGCCGCTTGGTCATACGCGGCTCGACGAGGGCGTTGCCGGCGTTGGCGGCCCGGATGGCCGCGACCAGCTCGTCGGGCGGCGACGCCTTGAGCAGGAACCCGCTCGCCCCCGCCCGCACCGACGCAAACAGGTGCTCGTCGAGGTCGAAGGTGGTGAGCACCACCACCTTGGCCCCCGACGCCTCGACCAGCCGGCGGCACGCTTCGACGCCGTCCAGGCGCGGCATTCGGACATCCATCAGGATGACGTCAGGTCGCAGTTGGCCGGCGGCCTCGATGGCGCTCAGCCCGTCGGCTGCCTCGCCGATCACCCGGAGGTCGGCCTCGGCCTCCAGGATCAGGCGCAGGCCGGTACGCACCATGGCTTCGTCGTCGACGATCAGAAGCCGGATCACCGCCGCGTCAGGGTAGGTTCGGCCGGGCGAGTATGCCACCCGGGGGCATTCGGCCGAGCGGCTGACCTAGTCGTTCGCGCTATGCGGCGATGGCCAAGACAGGGATCGTGGCGTAAACCCGCCACCCGGGGCCTGGGGCGCGGGGGCCTGCCTCCAGCGAACCGCCGCACGTGGCGACCCGCTCGGACATGCCGACCAGTCCGTGGCCGCCTCCGGGTCGCCCGACCGCTCCGCCGCCGGGGCCGTCGTCATCCACGAAGACGGTGATGCTCTGGGGCGCGTAGATGAGCTGCACCTCGATCGAGGCGTCGCCGGCGTAGCGGGCCGCGTTGGTGAGCGCCTCCTGGACGACCCGGTACACCACCAGCTCTACGCTGGTGGGGACCCTCGGGGGTTCGCCGAGGACGTGGAGGCTCACCGTGCGGCCCGCCTCCTGCAGCGCTGCCACAAGGGCGGGGATGTCCACCAGGCGGGGCAGGGGGGCTCGCCTGGGGTCGCCACCGGACCCGCCCCGGGCGGCCGCGGA
>JBOGGN010000387.1:0-2086 GCA_050744165.1 Acidimicrobiales bacterium
TTCAGCTGGCCTGCCATCCTGCCTCGGCCGGTCTGGCGCGTCGCTTCGCCCGGCGCCTCGCCCCTCCGGAAACGGCGTCCACCGTCGAACTCCTGGTGTCGGAGCTGGTCACCAACGCGGTGGTCCATGCCCGGAGCGACCTTGTCTTGTCCGTCATCAGCTCGTCCAGCGGCATCCGGGTCGAGGTCCGCGACGCCTCTCCGAGCCCGCCGATGCCCAGGGCCACCGGGTCCGAAGACGCCGAGCTGAGCCAGCTGGGTGATCACGGGCGGGGCCTGCAACTGGTGGCCGCGCTGGCGACGCAGTGGGGCACCCGCCCACACGGCACGGGCAAGTCCGTGTGGTTCGAGGTACTGGCGGATCGCCGCTGCCCCCGGTACTTCGGCGCCGTTTCGAGCATGGGGTCCGGAGCGGGCGCAGCCAATGGCACGGCCACGACCACGGCCTGCTGAGCCGGACCGACAGTACCCTCGCCCTCATGGACCAAACGACCATGCACGACACCGCGGGCAGGGTGCGTGACTGGTTGAGCGAGGGCCACCGGGTGGCCTTTGCTCGGGTGATCAATCGCAGCGGGTTCAGCGGCGACGCCGAGGCCGAGTTCCTGGCCTGCAACGAGGCCGGCGACACGGCCGGCAGCTTGCTGCGGGGCACGGTCGATGACGTTTCCTTAGCCGCCCTGCGGGAGGCCTTGGCCGAACCCGGCTCCGGCACAACGGTGCTGTCGGCCCACGTGAAGATGGACCAGGCGGTGGGGGCCGGGCTGTCGTGCGGCGGCTCGGCCCAGCTGCTGGTGCAGTCGGCGGACACGGTGCCGAGCGTCTTGTGGTCGGCGCTGGCCGACCAGCGCCCGGTGGTGCTGGCAACGGGCATCCAGGGTGAGGCCACCGAAGCCGGTTCGTTGGTCGTGCTGGCGGGCGAGACGGTCGGCACCGTGGGCGACCGCTCCGCCGACGAGGCGGTCCTGGCCCGGGCCGAACGGCTCCTTGGCGGCGGCCTCGCGGGCACCGAGACGCTTGAGACCGACGTTGGCAGCGTGCTCATCGAGGCGTTCATCCCCGAGCCACAGGTGATTGTCGCCGGCGACGGCGCGCTCGCCGACGCCATCGTGGCCCAAGCGCAGCTGCTCGGCTGGCCGGCGCGGACGGTCGGCGACCTCGATGCCACCGGCGAAGCACTGGACCGGGCAGGTGGCGCCGCCGCCCTGGTCGTGCTCAGCCACAACATCGAGTTCGGCCCCGGCGCCTTGTACCTGGCCCTCAAAGCCTCGGCCTTCTACATCGGGGCCCTCGGGTCACGGAACACCCAGGCCAACCGGGCCACCCGCCTCAAGGACCTCGGCGTCACCGACGAGGAGCTGGCCGCCGTGCATGGCCCCATCGGCCTCGACCTCGGCGGCCGCAGCCCCGCCCAGCTGGCGCTCGCCATCTGCGCCGAGATCCTGGCGGTGCGCACCGGGCGCCGAGCGGTGCCGCTGCGTAGCACCGACGGTCCCATCCGCCAGCGTCACGACTAGAAAACCATCTGGGAAAAGGCCTCGCGCCCCTCCCCCCCGTCCGGCGCCAGGAAATGCGTCCCTCCTGGGATCAGAACGAAACATCGCCATCTACAACGCCTCCTCGACGCGGACTTCCTATTTCGACCACCCGAGTTCGACGACACCATCCAGACGCCGGTAGCCATCGAGCCGGGAAACGACCGCGTCGACGGAACTGCCAGCCATTTGCGCGCTCAGCTTGACCTGCCCGTCGCCAACACGCATCATTCGCACCCGAATGCGCATCCGGACCGTGCTTTCGGGAGTGGTCATCGCCGTGGCTGCATTGTCCGCAGGATGCTCGACAACGTCGTCCTCGAATTCCGAAACGATCGCCTCGGGAGGTACCGGGTCCACGCTCAGCTTGGCGGCCGCTACCCAGGCCTACCAGGCCGCGGCCAGCGTGGCCAATACCGCTCTTTCCGCCATGGTGAGCGGGGATGACAGCTGATGCCCCGTTGTCATAGCATGCCGTCATGACGGCGGATCCGGGCCGACAGGCGTCGCCTGTCAACGCCGACCGTTTCACGGTCGGCTCCACCCCTGCGA
>JBOGGN010000388.1:0-2118 GCA_050744165.1 Acidimicrobiales bacterium
GAGCAGGCGCTGGCCGAGGCCGCCGCCCAGCGCGAGGCGCTGGCCCGGGAGCACCAGATTGCCGACGAGCTCCAGGCCAGCCTCATTCCCGACCCCGTCTTCGAGCACGACTACTTGCAGGTGGCCACCTATTACCAGGCCGGAGTCGAGGGAACCTTCGTGGGCGGCGACTGGTACGACGTGATCGAGCTGGGCGGCGACCGCACCGCCTTGGTGATCGGCGACGTCATGGGTCGCGGCGTGAAGGCAGCCGCCGTCATGGGCCAACTCCGCTCGGCCGTTCGGGCCTACGCTCGCCTCGACCTCCAACCGGCGCAGGTGCTCAAGTTGCTCGACCCCGTCGTCGAGGATTTCGGCGAGGACCACATCGTCACCTGCGTCTACGCGGTGTACGACCCAACCTCGACGACGCTGCATTACGCCAACGCAGGCCACCTGCCCCCGCTGTTGCGCCACCCGGATGGGTCGGTGAGCCGCCTGTCGAGGGCGTCGGCGCCTCCCCTCGGCTCAGGCAACTCACAGTTCGAAGAGCAATTGGTGCGTATCGGCGAGGGCGCCACCGTCGTCTTGTACACCGATGGCCTCATCGAGCGGCGGGGCAGCAACCTCGAGAACGGGATCGACGACCTGGCCCGCCGGCTGCGCACCGTGAGCGGGGACCTTGCCGCCCAGCCCGCGGCTTTGGTGAACGGCCTGCGCCCGGACGGCCCCGACGACGACATCGCGGTGCTGATGGCCCGGGTGCCTTTCGCCGAACCGGCGCCGCCCCGGGATAGACAGGTGGGAAAAGGCGGAGCCAAGCGCGCCAACGCGCCAACGGACCGGAACCCGCCTGTCGTCGCTGAGGCCACCCTCGGCGAGGGTCTCGACGTCGTGCCCAGCGCTCGCCGCCTGGCCCGGAGATGGCTGGAGGGCATCGAAGACGGTCTCGTCGCCGAGGTGGAGCTGGTCCTCTCGGAGCTGGTGACCAACGCCGTGCTCCACGGCCGGCCGCCGGTCGTTCTGCGCATGGCTGGCGACGAGCACGCAATTCGCGTCGAGGTGGAGGACGCCGGACGCAACCTTCCGGTGCGCCTCCAGCACAACACCGAGGTCATGACCGGGCGCGGTCTGTCGCTCGTCACGTCGCTGTCCTCCGACTGGGGCATCAACCCCGCCGCCGAGCGCGGCAAGGTCGTGTGGGCCGAGCTGCGCCGGGGCGGCCAGGGGGAGCACGGCGAGGGGCCCTCCCCCCTCGAACTCGACGCCATTGCCGCCTCGTGGCCCGCCGACGAGACGATCGAGCGCTACGTCATCCGGCTGGGCGCGGTGCCCACCGACTTGTTGATTGCCGCCAAGGCCCACGTGGACAACGCGGTGCGCGAGCTGACCCTGCTCGGCCAGCAAGAGACCAACGGCGGCCCCGCCCTCACCCCCGACATGGTCGCCCTGGTGGAGACCGTGACCAAGGACTTCGCCGAGGCCCGCACCGAGATCAAACGCCAGGCGGCGGCAGCCGCAGGCCGGCACCTGGCGTTGACCAACCTGGAGCTGCACCTGCCGCTGTCGGCGGCCGAGGCCGGTGAGCGCTACCTCGAAGCCCTGGACCGCGTCGACCGCCACGCCCGCCAGGCGCGCCTGCTCACGCTGGCGCCGCCGGCGGTGCATCGCATCTTCCGCCGCTGGTACGTCACCGAGATCATCGACCAGTTGCGGGCGGTGGCCGCAGGCCGAGAACCACGGCGCTCTCGTTCCTTTGCTGAGGTCCTTGCGGACGAGGTCACTCGACTTACTGACGAGCTGGCCAATCGCGGTGGCGTCGCACCTGGCGTCGCTCGCTTGGGATAGCCCGCGTCGTAAGCCCTCCGCGGGGCTTGGGGCGGGGGCCGCGGGGCCCTTTTCCCAGCCCTATTTCACAGAACCGGCGGTTATCCCCTCAACGAAGAAACGCTGGAACGCGAGGAACACGATCAGGGGGATCAAAAGTGACAGGAAGGCGCCGGGGGCCAGCACGTTGATGCTGCTACCGAATTCCCGGGTCTGGGTGGACAGGTAGACCGTCAGCGGTTGGGTCTTGGCGTTGCTGAAGACCAGGGCGACGAGCAGGTCGTTCCACACCCAGAGGAACTGGAAGATCCC
>JBOGGN010000389.1:0-13954 GCA_050744165.1 Acidimicrobiales bacterium
CCAGCCGGCCGCCGCCCCGGCGTGCTACATGTTGCTGGTGGCCTTGGTGGTGGTCTGCCACGACGTGGAGGTCGCCACGCTGCTCGTTGGCAGCGGCGCCCTTGTCGTGCTCTACGGCCCTGCCGAACAGGTAGCCAGGGCGGTGGTCGGGCTTCCAGGGGTCGGGGGGCGGCTCGCGGTGATGGTGGGCGACGGGGCCGACGACGAGGTGTCGGCAGCGGCACGTTCCATGGCGCAGGAGTTGTTCGGCGAGCAGCCGCGCACCGTTGACTCACTGGCTGACGCCTGTGAACTGGCGGCTCGATCAGGTACCGTTGAGACCCCCCCGACGGCGATCCGAACCCAAACAGCTAGGCGGCGGCGATAGGCCCGTGCGAATCTTCTCGACGAGAAGCCGGCGACGGCTTATGGTCGCCATCGCGCCGATGGCCGTGGCGGGCCTACTCTTGGTGGTTCTGCCGACCGCCGAGGCGGCGGACTCAAACTCGTTGTTGACCTGGACGAAGCTGGCGCCGGGAACGTCGCCTCCGGCGCGGTTCGACGCGGCCATGGCCTTCGATACCGCCAACGACACGGCGGTGCTCTACGGCGGTCTTGGCGGGACCACAGACACGACCGTCCTCGGCGATACGTGGGTCTTCGACGGGACCGCCTGGGCCGAGGAGGCGCCGGCGAACGGCCCGCCGCCGCTAGCCGCAGCGTCGATGGCCTACGACAGCGTGAACAACCGGCTGCTGTTGTTCGGCGGCAAGACCGCAGGCGGCGCGGTCAGCAGCCAGACCTGGTCGTGGGACGGCACCAAGTGGACCCTCGTTCCTCAACCCGCCGGGCTCGGATCGCCGCCGGCCCGCTATGGGGCGTCGGTGGCCGACGACACCGTGGCCGGCGTCGACGTGCTTTTCGGGGGCATCGGTAGCGCCGGGACCGCGCTCGGCGACACGTGGTCGTGGAACGGCTCCGCCTGGACGCAACTGGCCAAGGCCCCGGCGCCGGCGCCCACGGCGCGCACCGGGGCCGCGATGACCTTCGACGCCGCCCGTGGGGACATCGTCTTGTTCGGCGGGGCCAGCACCGGATCTGGGGGCACAACCTCGGGTCTGCAGGCCGACACCTGGACCTTCGACGGCACCAACTGGACCCAGCAGACACCGGGCTCGGGGCCGCCAGCCAGGACCGCGGCCGCGTTCGGGTTCGACCTCGGGTCGGGGAATTCGATCCTGTTCGGAGGCGTGGGTGGCCCCTCAGGCACCACAACCCTCGGCGACACCTGGCTGTGGAACGGCTTCGCGTGGAGCACGTCGCTGCCGATCACCCAGGTGCCCTCCCTCAACCCGCCTGCACGCAGCGGGGCGTCCATTGCCACCGAGCCGGTGAGCGACCGCGTGATCATGTTCGGTGGCAAATCGGCCAATCCGGGCGGCGCCGATGGCGGTGCCCTCGGGGACACCTGGGGCAGCGGCACCGCCCAACAGCTCCCGTCGGCGACGACAACCACGGTCGCCGGTGGACCGAGCTCCACGCCCGGTTCGACCACTTCGACGACCCGGCCCCGAACCTCGCAGTCGTCCACCTCGACCACCCAGCCGGCCGCCCCCGACGCTCGGCCATCGCTGTTGGTCGACGCCACCACGGTGCACCGGGGGGACGACGTGCGGGTATCGGGTAATGGCTTCGCGCCGTTCGCGGTGGTCACCATCACCCTGCACTCGGTGCCCATGGTGGTCGGCACCACGGTCGCAGACGCCCAAGGGAGTTTCGCCGTCAGTGTGACGGTGCCGAGCAACGCCCCGACCGGGCCCCATCAGCTGCGGGCAACGGGACCTGCGGTGGCGGGTGGTCAGGTGATGCCGGCGGTCCCTCTCAGCATCATCGCCCCCAGCAGTGGCAACCACTGGTTGCTCCCGCTGCTGATGGTGTTGCTGACCTTGGCGCTGGCTGCCGGAGCGGGGGTTGTCCTGGTGGCCAGCACCCGCTGGCGGCAGCCCTCGACTTCGTGAGAGACCTTCCGCTGCCGGGATTGAATGCGGGCGGGGAGTTGTTACTATCTGTATAGGAGAAATCCCTTCGCGAGCGTTCTCCAGGAGGTATTAGGTCCCTATGGCGACTACCGAACTCGACCTTGACCGGTACAAGCTGGGATGGAGCGACGTCGAGGACTACTACGTCTACAAGCCCAAGCGCGGCCTCAGCGCCGACATCGTCCGTGAGATGTCATGGATGAAGGGCGAGCCGCAGTGGATGACCGACCGGCGCCTGAAGGCCCTCGACCACTTTGAGCGCCGTCCCATGCCCAGCTGGGGTGGGGACTTGTCTGAGATCTATCTCAAAGACATCTACTACTACGTCAAGCCCATCGACAAGCAGGTCTCGGCCTGGGACCAGCTGCCGGATTCGGTGAAGGCGACCTATGAGAAGCTCGGGATTCCCGAGGCGGAGCGGAAGTACTTGGCGGGCGTCACCGCGCAGTACGAGAGTGAGGTCGTCTACCACCGCAACCGAGAGGATCTCGAAGCACAGGGTGTCATTTTCTGTGATATGGACACCGCGCTGCGGGAGCACCCCGAGATCGTCAAGCAGTACTTCGGCAAGGTCATCCCGCTCAACGACAACAAGTTCGCGGCCCTCAACTCGGCGGTGTGGAGCGGTGGTTCGTTCATCTACGTGCCGCCGGGCGTCAAGGTGGAGATGCCGCTGCAGGCCTACTTCCGGATCAACTCGGAGAACATGGGCCAGTTCGAGCGAACGCTGATCATCGCCGACGAGGGCGCCCAGGTGCACTACATCGAGGGCTGCTCGGCCCCGGTGTACACCAGCGACTCGCTGCACTCGGCGGTGGTGGAGATCATCTGCAAGCAGTCCAGCCGGGTGACGTACACCACCATCCAAAACTGGTCCAACAACGTGTTCAACCTGGTCACCAAGCGCGCCCGCTGCGACGCCGAGGCCCACATGGAGTGGATCGACGGCAACATCGGCAGCCGCCTGACGATGAAGTACCCGGCGGTGTACCTGATGGGGCCGAAGGCCTCGGGAGAGGTGCTGTCGGTCGCCTACGCCGGTCCCGGCCAGCACCAGGACGCGGGCGCCAAGATGATCCATGCCGCCCCCGAGACGACGTCGACGATCATCTCTAAGTCGATCTCCAAGGACGCCGGACGGACCTCGTACCGGGGTCTGGTGCGCTTCGAGCCCGGTGCCACCAAGTCCAAGAGCTTCGTGCGCTGCGACGCCCTGTTGCTCGACGACAAGAGCCGATCGGACACCTACCCGTACATCGAGTTCGGGGAGAAGGACGCCCAGGTCGGCCACGAGGCCACTGTGTCCAAAGTGGGCAACGACCAGCTCTTCTATCTGATGAGCCGGGGCCTGTCGGAGCAACAGGCGATGAGCATGATCGTCAACGGCTTCATCGAGCCGGTCACGAGGACCCTTCCGATGGAGTACGCGGTGGAGTGGAGCCGGCTGATCGAGTTGCAGATGGAGGGCAGCATCGGCTGACGAGCCGGAATCGTGCCGTCGACGAAGACATCGGTGGCACCATGTACCGCATGCCCATGCGGGAGGAGTGCAAGCACTTTCAGAGCCGGACCTACTCCAACGGTGAAGTGGCCCGGTTCTGCGTCCTCGATCTGGCTCCCGAAGCGCCGTGGCGTTGCCCGGACAACTGCCCCCGTTACGAGCGGCGGCTGGCGGACGCCGGGTGGATCCACGGCAGCCTGGTCGACCCCCCGGTCGAGGACGAGCCGCCGTTTGATTCTTCTGCCGGGGCTCTTCTGGACGAAGCTGAAGATATCGTCAATGCCGCCGGGCCCTCGATTGTTGCCAACGAAGAGAAGCGCCGGGAGGTGGCAGACGGTGGCCCATGGTGGAAACGCCTGCGGGGCCCATTCCGCCGTTCCCGCGACTAGTCGCCCTCCGCTGCTCGAAGGGCTATATACGGTGTAGGTCTCCCGAGCGGCGCACCGGCTAGGGTGCCGCCAAACGTTTTGCAAGACCCTTCATGGGGGGAGATGGGGCTCACCGTGATTCCGGAGGTGCAGCGCCTGCTCGACCTGGCAACCGACGCCATGGACCGCTCGGAATGGGCGTCAGCGGCTGAGTTGTCGGAAGTGTTGGCCCTTCCATACGGAGGAGGGGCATCCAATGTCAAGGACGCATGAATACACAACCGCCGGTGGAGGGACCCGCCGCCCGCCCGCCGGTCGGGTCGGTCGGAGCCGGCGCCGCAGCGCGATTCCCACGACGCGGGGACTGGCCGGCGCCAGCCACGCCGAGCTGGTGGCACTGGCAGCCGGGGGTGACCAGCGGGCCTGGGCCGAGTTGGTCGCTCGGTTCGACCCCATGGTCCGCGGCGTGGCGGGCCAAGGCGGGTGTGGCTATGGCGATGCGGCCGACATCGCCCAGGAGACCTGGCTGCGACTCGTCGAGCACATCGGGGACCTGCAGGATCCTGAGTGCCTGCCGGGGTGGCTGAAGACGACGACCAGCCGCGAGGCCCGCAACTTCGTTACCCGGTCGTCCCGTCAGATCCCCTGCGCCGAGTTGTCCGAGGCCCCGGCCGCGGGAACCGCCGACGACGTCGACCGGCGCCTCGACGCCCCGGCCACCAACCAGGTGCTGCAGCGGGCGTTGAGCCACCTTTCTATCCGCCAGCGGCGGCTGCTCACTCTGCTCATGTCCGACGAGGATCCGAGCTACCTCGAGGTGTCGGCCCGGTTGGGCATCGCCGTGGGCAGCATCGGGCCGACCCGCGACCGCTCGCTGGCCAAGCTGCGCCGGACGTCGCCCCTGCTCGCGGCTGCCCTGCGGTAAAGCTGGCTGCCCCTGGCGGAAGAGGCAGGCGGGGAAAGGCCTCGGCCACCGGTAGACTGCCCTGGCTGGGGGACGAGCGTCCCCCGTGTCGCGAGCTACCTCGAGGTGCCCTGCTGAGCTTCATCACACCCGCCGCCGTCGCTGCCCTGGGGGGCCCCGCGTGGTTGCAAGCGGCACGTGTGGGCGCCCTCGAACGCTTCCAGTCGGTCGCCCTGCCAGCGGAGTCGGAGGAGGTGTGGCGCTACAGCCGCATCGCGGAGCTCGACCTCGACCACTTCCGGCCGGCGGCTCCGCACACCGGAGAGATCCCGGCCGCGGTACAGCCGCTCCTCGACGCCATCGGGCCCCGCTCCGCGCTCCTGGTTGGTAGTCGCCCGGTCGGCCCGGTTGCCGATGGCATCACTCTCGGCCCGCGGGAGGAGCCGGCGCCCATCGGCGCCATCTCGGGTGAGCCCGACTCCCTGGTCATGCTCAACGCGGCGCTCGCCGACGTCGTGACCGTGCGAGTCGCCAAGGGCCGCGTGCTGCGCGACCCGCTGGTCACGCTCTCGTGGGCGGGAGCCAAGGGGGCCGCGTATTTTCCCCGCCTGGTTTTCGAGGTCGAGAGTGGCGCCGAGGCGACCGTCGTCGAGATCGTGGCCTCCCCCGACGTGGAGTCGCTGGTGGTGCCGGTGACCGAGATCGAGGTCGGCGACGGCGCCCGGCTGCGTCACGTGACGGTGCAGGTGCTCGGCCCGCGGGCCTGGCAGGTCGCGACTCAGGCCAGCCGCATCGGGCGCGACGGCGACTTCGTGTCTTACAACGTGGCGCTGGGCGGCGACTACACAAGGGTGCGCAGCGACTCCACCTTGGCCGGGGCAGGCGGGTCCAGCCGGCAACTGGCGGTGTTCTTCGGAGCCGGGCGCCAGATGCTGGATTTCGCCACCGTCCAGACCCACCAGGGCAAGCACACCACCTCGGACCTTTTGTACAAGGGGGCGGTGGCGGAGGGATCGCACTCGGTGTACCGGGGCCTCATCCGCGTCGAGAAGGGGGCGTCGGGCACCAACGCCTTCCAGACCAATCGGAACCTGGTGCTCGCCGAGGGCGCGCATGCCGACTCGGTGCCCACCTTGGAGATCGAGGAGAACGACGTCCGCTGCAGCCACGCCTCAGCGGTTGGGCCGATCGACGAGGAGCAGCGGTTCTACTTGGAGAGCCGGGGCGTGCCGACCGAGGTGGCCGACCGGCTGATCGTTTCGGGGTTCCTGGACGACGTGCTGGAGCGGGTGCCGTTTCCGCCCTTGCTTCCGTGGTTGCGGGCCAGCCTGGCCCAGCGGCTTGCGGCGGCCCGGGTTGGCAGCGACGCCGAGGGAGGGCCTGGGGCTGGCGCTGCCGGCGCTGTTGGGGAGGCGCAATGAGCGGCCTGCCCCAGGTGGAGCGGCTGTGCGCCGTCGGCGACATCAAGTCGGGCGAGGCACGGCGGTTCGAGGTGCCAGGCCACAAGATCTGCCTGGTGCGCATCGGCGACGACTTCTACGCCATCGGCGACCAGTGCAGCCACGCCGACTTCTCCCTGGCCGACGGCGAGGTCTATCCCGCAGAGCGGGAGATCGAGTGCTGGAAGCACGGCAGCACCTTCTCGCTGGTCGACGGCAAGCCGCAGTCGCTGCCCGCGACCCGGCCGGTGCCCACCTACGAGGTGCGGATCATCGACTCCGACGTGCTGGTGGCGATCAAGTGAGCGGCGGTGCGGCTGGCGGGCACCGGCTGGTGATCGAGGGGCTCGCCGCCAAAGTGGGCAGCCGGGCGATCTTGCGGGGCATCGACCTGGAAGTGGCCAGCGGCGAGGTGCATGCCGTGATGGGCCCCAACGGGTCGGGCAAGAGCACCCTCTCCCACGTGCTTGCCGGGCGACCCGGCTACGAGGTCACCGGGGGGCGGGTGACGCTCGACGGTCTCGATTTGTTGTCGCTGCCGGCGTGGGCTCGGGCTCGGGCCGGCCTGTTCCTAGCCATGCAGTACCCCATCGAGGTGCCCGGGGTCAGCCTGGTGAGCGCCTTGAGCGCCGCCTTCGTGTCGGCTGGCCGCTCTCCCGAGCAGGTGCCGGCGCTGCTGGCGGCGGAGGCGGCGCGAGTCGGCCTGGAGGAGCGGATGCTGTCCCGGCCGCTGAACGTCGACCTCTCCGGAGGGGAGCGCAAGCGCAACGAGACGGTGCAACTCGGGGTGCTCGGGCCGTTGTTCGCCGTCCTCGACGAGATCGACTCCGGCCTCGACGTGGACGCCCTGCGGGCGGTGGCGCGGCGCATCGAAGCGGCCACCGCCGAAACCGGCCTCGGGGTGCTGGCCATCACGCACTACAACCGGCTGCTGCACGAGTTGCACCCCGACCGCGTGCATGTGCTGGCAGGGGGACGCATCGTCGCCAGCGGCGGGCCGGAGCTGGCTGCCGACCTCGAACGGACCGGCTATGCCGCCTACGGGGACACCGACGCCGCCTCGAGTGGGGGCGGGGCACTCCCGGTGGACCCCTTCGCCGACCCACTGGTCTGAGCACGGTCGTCTCGAACTGGTGGCGCGATATCGCGTGATGACGCGTTCTAGCGCCGCTAGTTCGCGACACCGAGCGGTGCGGTCGACCGAATAGCGTATTGGGGCTACTTCTTGGTGGCCGCCTTGCGGCCGTGGTGGACGCCGGCCAACCAGCCGATGTACAGCGCGACGAGCGCCACCGCGATCAGCTCCAGGATGTGGAGCACCGCGAAGACCAGGTGCAAAGCCACCCAGCCGGCCACGATCACCGCGATAACGGCGACGGTTAACAGCGCCAGCTTCATGCCCGCGGACCCCGTGCGGGGCGCCGCCGGGGGCACCACCCGGGGCGGCGAGGCGGGCTCGACGGACCGGGACGCCCGTGTCGCCGGGCGGCCCGCGGGTCGAGCCGGCGTGGCGGGGGCTTGGGGTGCCGGGCGAGTCAGGGTTCGCCCCGGCTTAGCGGCCTTGGCGGCCTTGGCGGGCGCCAAGGTCTGGCAGATCAGACAGGTGCCGGGGGCGAATCCATGGGCACACTCACCGGCCACCCCTCCATCGTTGCGCATTTTCACGACAAGCGGCAGATTTCATCAGGTTCCGGCGGAACGGCCAGACTTAGCTCTATGACCCTCGTGCATCGAGTCTTGTTTCCCGAGCCCATCAAGAGCCTCGACGAGTACTTGTCTCGCGGCGGCGGGGTCGGGATCGAGGCGGCCCGGGAGCACGGAGCCGAGTTTCTTATCTCCGAGCTCGAGGCCTCGGGCCTGCGGGGTCGAGGGGGCGCTGGCTTCCCCACGGGGCGCAAGTGGCGCACTGTGCGGGAGTTCCAGTCGCCGGACCTGGCGACCACCGTGATCGTCAACGGGGCCGAGGGCGAACCGGGAACCTTCAAGGACCGCACCATCTTGGCCCGGGATCCTTACGTGGTGATCGAGGGTGCGCTGATCGCCGCCTGGGTGGTCGAGGCCCGGGAGATTATTTTCGCCCTGAAACACGCCTTCGGCCCGATCCTCGCCCGCGTCCAGTCGGCCATCGACGAGGTGGTGGCCGCGGGGTGGTGCGACGGCCTGTCAATCCGGATCTTCGAAGGGCCGCATGAGTACCTGTACGGAGAGGAAACAGCGCTTCTGGAGACCATCGAGGGCCGCTACCCCTTCCCCCGGGTGTCGCCCCCCTACCGGCGGGGCGAGGTCGAGGTGGTGGAGAGCACCGCCGACGCCCACTCCCTGAGTGGCCTCTCGGCCCACGTGGAGATGGCCGATGGGACAGGGGAGACCGGCGCGCCGCCGGCCCTGGTCGACAACGTGGAGACCATGGCCAACGTGCCGAGGATCATTAGCCGGGGGGCGGCCTGGTTTCGGACCGAGGGCACGGAGCGTTCGCCGGGGACGATCGTGTGCACCATCACCGGCCAGGTGCAGAAGGAAGGGGTCGGCGAGATCATCATGGGGACGCCGCTGCGGGCCGCCATTGATGCCATCGGCGGCGGCCCTCGGCCCGGCCGCGAGGTCAAGGCGGTCCTCGTCGGCGTCTCCAGCGGGGTGCTGACCGCCGACCGGCTGGACACACCGCTCACCTACGAAGACATGGCGGCCGCGGGCAGCGGCCTCGGATCGGCGGGCTACATCGTCTTCGACGACTCGGCCGATATGACGGCGGTGGCCGCCGGGGTGTCACGGTTTTTGGCGGTCGAGTCGTGCGGGCAGTGCACCCCGTGCAAGATCGACGGCGTCTCCCTGTCGGGGCTGATGGACAAGCTGTGCGCGTCCGAGGCGTCGCCCGGCGACTTCGAGCGCATCGAGCGGCTGATCGACACGGTGGGCGACCGGGCTCGCTGCAGCTTGGCGACCCAGCACCAGGCGGTGCTGGCCAGCATCCTGGAGAACTTCCGGCCGGAGCTGACCGCCCACGTGGCGGCCGGCGTCGGCGGCCGAGGCCGAGCGGCGCCGGTCGAGCCGTGGCTGATCGCGGAGCTGTTCGACATCCACGCCGAGGAGGCGGTCTGGGACGAGCGCCACCGGCGCAAGCAGCCCGACTGGAGCTACGACGAGGAGTGGTCGGGCAAGGTTCCCGCTGAG
Source organism: Acidimicrobiales bacterium (assembly GCA_050744165.1). Lineage (GTDB taxonomy): Bacteria > Actinomycetota > Acidimicrobiia > Acidimicrobiales > Palsa-688 > JBOGGN01. The sequence goes on from JBOGGN010000389.1 coordinate 9,402, forward strand.
AAGTACGGCGACCACCGGCACCCGTTGCGGCTGCCGGACTAGGCGGGACGAGGCGGGGCGGGACGAGGCGGGCTGGCTCGTGGCAACGGCGGTGTTCTTCCATGCCCACCCCGACGACGAGACCCTCTTCACCGGCGGAACCATGGCCAAAGCGGCGGCCGAGGGCCACCGCGTGGTGCTGGTGACCGCCACTCGAGGCGACCAGGGCCAGGACCGGGCCGGCCTCGTGGCGGAGGGCGAGACGCTGGCCGAGCGGCGAGAGGAGGAGTTGCGGGGCGCGGTCGGCCGCCTCGGTATCGACCGCTGCGAGATCCTCGGCTACGGGGACTCGGGCATCGACGGGGCAGCAACCGGGGCCTTCAGCCGGCTCCCGGCGGAGGAGGTGGAGGAGGCGGCGGGCCGGCTGGCGGCCATCCTCCGCGAGGAAGAGCCCGACGTGTTCGTCACCTACGACGAGCGGGGAATCTACGGCCACCCTGACCACGTCCAGGTGCACAAGGTGGGGCTGCGGGCGGCGCAGCTGGCAGAGCCGCCGTCGGTCTTCCTGGCGACCGTCGACCGGGACCGGCTGGAATCGCTGTTCGACCAGGCTCGGGGATTCGGGATCAGCCTCGACGACCAGACCCTCGACTGGGCGGTGTCGGCCGGGGTGGCTCCCGAGCGCATCACCACCCAGGTCGACGTCAGCGCCTACATCGGGGTCAAGCGGGATGCCTTGGCCGAGCACCGGACGCAGTTTCCGCCCGGGACGGTGCTGTTCCAGGTGCCGGTGTCGGTGTTCGGGACCATCTTCGGGACGGAGTGGTTCATCCGGCTGGGCGGCTCTGGCTCCGGCTCTGGCTTCGGTGGCTCCGGGAGCGGCCGCGACGGGCGCGGCAGCTGGCTGTTCGACGAGGGGGACGGGGTTTCGCAATGACGACCAGGCCCTACCGGCGGCTCGGGCACAACGGCGTGCAGCGAAGTGTGCTGTGCTCCGGCTCCTGTTGACGGCGGAGATCGACTCGGGGATAGCGGGGCGAGTCGCGTACAGCGACGGTTCTGTGTCCAAATCGACCAAAACATCCGAATTCGAAAGGCGGATTGAACTGGGTGCCACCGGACGTAGTCCTATGTATATCTGTGACACCTAGTGCCACTTTCGACGGGAATACGCAGTGTTTGGTCACCAAGAGTCACAAATGTCCACCAGTCTCTGACCGCGGTGCCCAGACCGTGACCGAGCCCCTGTCCCAGAGGGCCAAAACCCCTGTCCCAGAGGACGAGTCCCCTGTCCCGCAGGGAGAGGTCAGGTGCCGCCCGCGGCGGCGTCCTCCCGCACCGGGACCGGCTCATAGATCCCCACCGGTTGCGAACTACCCCGCAGGGCCACGGTGCCGAGCGACACCCAGCCCCGAGCTTCGGCCGCCCCGGCGACCTCGGTCACCGCGCTGGCCGCCGCGAGGACGCCCGCGGCTCGGCCCTTGGCGATCTCCGACAGGCGTGCGGCCTCGTTGACCGTTCTCCCCACGACGGTGTACTCGTAGCGCTGCTCGGTCCCCACGTTGCCCGCCACCACCGGGCCCGACGAGACCCCAATGCCGGCCGAGATGCCGTGATGGTCGGTCGCCAGGGCGCGCACCGCCTGGTTGAGGGCGCACGCCGCTCGCAGTGCCCGGGCCGCGTGGTCGGGCTGGAAGGTGGGCGCTCCGAAGACGCACAACGCCCCGTCGCCCTCGAACTTGTTGACCCAGCCCCCCTGCTCGCTGACCACCCCGACGACGGTCCCGAAGAACGCGTTCAATGTGGCCACCACCTCGCCCGGGGGCAGCACCTCGGCCAACGCGGTCGAGCCCACCAGGTCGACGAACAGCACGCTCACCGAGTGTTGCTCACCGCCGAGCCCGCTGCCCTCGGCCAGCGCCCGTTGGGCCACCTCGACGCCGACGTGGCGGCCGAAGAGATCCTGGAGCTGAGCCCGTTCCCGAAGACCGTCGACCATCTGGTTGAAGCCGGACTGGAGCAATCCGATCTCGCCGCCATCTTCGACGTTGACCACCACGTCGAGGTCCCCTGCCTCTACCCGGCCGAGTCCGGCTCGGACGTGGTCGATGGGGTCGGCCACCGAGCGGGCGACGGCGAGGGTCATGATGAGGCCGGAGGCCACTCCTGCCAGCGATACGGCGATGACGGCGCCGGTGATGCTCGGCGGATCCGCGGGGTTGATGGCGGTGGCCTTGGCGTCGAGGGGGAGTAGCGCCAGGCTCAGCAGGGGGAGCGCAGATCCCAGCCCCCAAGCCAGGATCAGGCGGGCTCGGATGCCCAAGGTGGCGGGGCGGGGCAGCGCCTCGGCCCGGAGGGTCACCGGCACCAGCGGGGCCGCGGCCCGTTCGGTCAGGGCGTAGGCGACTGCGATGCTGACCAGACCGCCCAGGGCGATGGTGATCCCGACCTCCGAGGTGAACAGCCACGACGAATGGAGGACCCATGCCCAGCCTGCGAAGGCGACGGCGCCCGCTCCCCACGAGATGATGGAGAAGATGGTCGAACGCCAGGGGAGGGTGAGCGTGGCCAGGCGTTCCGCTGGCGTCGGCGGCCGCCCCTCGTAGATCCATGCGGTGGCTCGGTTGAAACGGCGCTTGATCAGCTCGTTCTGGATGACTGCGGTCACGACCAGCAGCACCACCGCCAGGATGGCCGTGTGGACCGTCTCGGTCCGCCAGCGCGGCGGGATCGGAGCGATGAATTCCAGGTACACGAAGATGAAGATGGCCCCGGCCAGGTTGGCGGCGTAGGAGCCGGCGACCATGCGCGTCATGGGGTCCGGCCAGCCAAAGCCCTTCAGCCCATCCACGCCAGAAATTTAGCTCACCAAAACGCTCGCAGGTATGTAATCATGTAATGCATGAATACGAGCCCCTCATCCCACACCACCGCCGAGTTGCGGGCCAAGCTCCACGGCTGGTTTGCCGGCCAGATCCCCGACGGTTGGTTCACCACAGCCCCAACCGTGACCTTTGACAACGACGAGATTCTCGTAGTCGGCGCTCTGAAGGCACCCGACCTCGGCGCCGATGCCGGTGCCGACGAGACCGCCGAAGCCCAGGCGGCTCGCATCCAGCGTTTCCGCGAGGACACCCGCGAGCAGCGCATGCGTATCGCCGAGGACGCCCAACGGCGCTTCCGGCGGCGGGTCTCCTGGGGCGCCACCTGCGGCGACGTCACCCAGAACTTCAGCACCGCCAGCGTCCCTGTGATGACCCGCCTGCGCATGCCCGAGCGGGCGGTTCTCGACACCCTGATTGACGCCGGGGTGGCCCGCAGCCGCAGCGACGCCCTCGCCTGGTGCGTTCGGCTCGTGGGTCGCAACGAGGCCGCGTGGATCGATGACCTGCGGGCTGCGTTCGAGCACGTGGAATCGGTCCGGGCGCAAGGTCCGAGCTCCGTCCGTGGGGAGGGAGCCGATGCCGAGGCGACGGAGAGCAGCGACGCGGACGCCGCCGCCGGCTAGGGGGCCGGCGAGGTGCTGGTCTGAGCGGCTTCCTCGAGCCCCTGAGCCAGCGTGTTCCACGACAGCGTGGCGCACTTGATTCGCACCGGGAAGCGCACCACGCCTTGGAGCGCCTCGAGGTCGCCGAGCGTGACTTCCACCTCGGGCTCGCTGTCCAAGCCGGAGCCGTCCTCGGCGCCGTCGAGCCGCTGCTCATGGATCGACATCAACGACTTGAAGGCCCGTATGGTGGCCCATGCCTCGGGGACGGTCTTGCCCTTGACAGCGGACGACATCATCGACGCCGAGGACTGGCTAATGGAGCACCCCTGGCCGCTGATGCGCAGGTCGTTCACCCGCCCATCCTGAACGTCGAGAAACACGACGACCTCGTCGCCGCACAGCGGGTTGAAACCTTCCACCCGTACGGCGGGTGGGGTCGGCAACTCCCCGCGGTTGCGGGGGTTGCGGTAGTGGTCGAGGATGATCTCGCGGTACAGGTCTTCCAGGCCGGGCATGGGCGGTCAGTCCTTAGCTGAACAGGCGGTCGGCGTCGGTCAGCGCTGCTGACAGGGCGTCGATGTCGGCCTCATCGTTATACAGGTAAATCGACGCCCGAGCCGTCGCTCCGACGCCGAGGCGGCGCATCAGCGGCTTGGCGCAGTGGTGGCCGGCCCGCACGCAAACCCCGGTCTCGTCGAGCACCTGCGAGATGTCATGGGGGTGGATGTCCTTGTAGGCGAAGCTGAGCACCCCGCCCCGAACCGCCACATCGGTTGGCCCGAAGATCGTGATGTCGCGGCCGTGGTCGCCGGCCAGCTTGTCCAGGGCGTAGCTGGTGAGCTCCATCTCGTGGGCCCGGATGTCGTCGAGGCCGACGGTGTTGAGGTAGTCGATGGCGGCGCCGAGGCCCACCGCCTCGGCGATGGGCGGGGTCCCGGCTTCGAACTTCCAGGGCAACTCGTTGGGTGTGAAGCCGTCGAGGCGGACGTCGCGGATCATCTCGCCGCCGCCGAGGAAGATGGGCATTGTGTCGAGCAGCGATTCCCGGGCCCACAGGCAGCCGATCCCGGTCGGGCCGAGCATC
>JBOGGN010000390.1:0-4883 GCA_050744165.1 Acidimicrobiales bacterium
GTTCCTGACTGACGGCCTGCGCGAACTGCTCCTCAACGCAGTACGTCGCTTTCGCAAGGAGGGCGGTGATCCCGTCGTTGAGCTGCAGACCAACTTTGGTGGCGGCAAGACCCACTCGATGATCGCCCTGTACCACCTGTTCTCGGGGACGTCGCTGGACCGCTTCCCCCAGGAAGTGGCCGAGCTGGTCCACGACGCCGGTGTTGCGGCGCTCCCCGCGGTGCGCCGGGCCGTCTTGGTGGGCACCCGCATCCCGCCCGGCCAGGCGCGGGCCATGGCCGACGGCACCGAGGTCGGGACCCTGTGGGGTGAGTTGGCCTGGCAGCTAGGCGGTGCTGAGGGATTCGCCGTGGTGGCCGACTCCGACCACAGCCGGACGAACCCGGGCGATGCGCTTCGCCAGCTCCTGGCCCGGTACTCGCCGTCGGTGATCCTGATCGACGAGTGGGTTGGCCTACGCCCGCTCGCTGTACGCCGACGACGGCCTGCGAGGCGGGACGTTCGACACCCATTTCTCCTTCGCCCAGATGCTGACCGAGGCGGTGCGTTCCACCCCGGGGACGCTGCTGGTGGTGTCGATCCCGGCGTCGGAGAGCCCCGACGGCACGCCGATCGGGTCCGAAGCCGAGGTGGGTGGCGCCGGAGGGCGCGAGGCGCTGCGCCGCCTGCGGGTGGTGATCGGCAGGATGGAGTCGTCGTGGCGGCCGGCCAGTGCCGAGGAGAGCTTCGAGATCGTCCGCCGCCGCCTGTTTCAACCGGTGGAGGCGGCCCGCCTGCCCGACCGCGACGCCACCGCCCGGGTGTTCGGGGATCTGTACCGGTCCCAGGCGAGCGAGTTCCCGACCGAGTGCCGGGAACCGGCGTACGCCAAGCGGATCGAGCGGGCGTACCCGATCCACACGGAGCTGTTCGCCCGCCTGTACGAGGACTGGTCGACGTTGGAGCGTTTCCAGCGGACCCGGGGGGTGCTGCGTCTCATGGCCACGGTGATCGCCGCCCTGTGGTCCGGCGGTGACCAGTCGCCGCTCATCCTGCCGGCCACCGTGCCCCTGTCGGAGTCCTCGGTCGTCAACGAGCTGACACGGAACCTGGAGGACAACTGGAAGCCGATCATCGACGCCGACGTGGATGGGCCTGGTTCGTTGCCGGCGGCGCTCGACGCCGAGTTCAAGAACCTGGGCCGCTACCGGGCGGCCCGGCGGGTGGCCCGCACGGTTTTCCTCGGCTCGGCGGCGGTGGCCGGGTCGCCCAACCAGGGGATCGACCCGTCCCGGGTCCGGTTGGGCTGCGCCCTGCCGGGCGAGACGGTGGCGATCTACGGCGACGCCCTCAACCGCCTGGCCGACCGGGCCACCTACTTCTATGTCGGGGGCGGCCGGGCGTGGTACGGCACCCAGCCGGGGGTGGCTCGCCTGGCCCGGGACCGGGCCGAGCGGCTGCTGCTGGGAGCCCGCCACGAGATCCACGCCGAGATCCACCGGCGTTTGGACCTCGAGGCCGGGGCGAAGGGTGACCTGGCCGGCGTCCACGTGATGCCCAGCGGGCCGACCGTCGTCGGTGACACCGCCGAGGCCCGCCTGGTCGTGCTCGGCCCCGACTCCCCGCACGTCGTCAGGTCCGAGGATTCGCCGGCCCTCACCACGGCCCGGCAACTCCTCGACTCACGCGGGAACGCACCGCGCGACTACCGCAACATCCTGGTCTTCCTGGCGGTCGACCAGCGCCGTCTCGACGACCTCGAACAAGGAGTCGCCGACTACCTGGCCTGGAAGTCGGTGCTCGACGAAGCAGGCGCCCTGCACCTCGACGACGCCCGCAAGGCCCAAGCCGCGGACCGGCTCAAGGATGCCGGCACCGCAGCCGGCCTTCGGCTGGCCGAGGGGTACCAGTGGCTGCTCGTACCCCACCAGCCGGAGCCCACCGGGCCGATCGAGTGGGAGGCGGTCCGGGCCGACGGCCAGGGTGGGGTCATCGAGCGGGCGGCCCGCAAGCTGGTCCACGGCGGCGCTCTGTACACGTCCTACCCGCCGGTGTTGCTCCGGTTGGAACTCGACGGCCCGCTGACGCCCCTGTGGGAGGACGGAGACACCACCGTCGACGCCGTCTGGGAGGCCTACGCCCGGTACCTGTACCTGCACCGCCTTCGCGACGTCGACGTCCTGTGCCGAAGCGTGCAGTCTGGGCCAGCGTCGACCACTTGGGAATCCGAAGGGTTCGCGGTGGCCGAGTCGGTCGACCGCGTCAGGGGCGGCCACGTCGGCCTCAAGCGGGGGGAACACGTGACCAGCGTCCGGGGGACGTCGCTTATCGTCCGGCCGGACGTGGCCAGCGCCGAGCGCGACGCTCCGCCAGCTGCCGCCTCCGGGGAGCCGGCAGGCGACCGGCGGGTCGACGAAAGCGGGCCCACCGTCAGGGTGCGACGCCGGTTCTACGGGGTGGCACCGGTGCGGCCCGAGCGATTGGGGCGGGACGCCGGGCGCATCGCCGAGGAGGTCGTCGCCCACCTCGTCGGGCTCGACGGCACCGAAGTCGAAGTGACCATCGAGATCAAGGCGCACAACGACGGAGGGTTCCCTGAGCAGGTCGTCAAGCTGGTGAGCGAGAACACTTCCGCCCTTCGCTTCACTGAAAGCGGGTTTGAGGCGCTCTGAACCCAACCGATTTCACGGGCGGGTCGGTCATGAGGCAATGGCCGTCGCTTCGCCGAGGTCCTCGACGTCGTCGTTGTCCTCGACGAACTCGCTCACGTGATCCTGCAGGGCGGTCTCGTCACGAATCGCCTCCTTGCCCATGGCCGCGGAGATCAGGCCCAGTAGCGCCTCCTTCCGTTCCCCGAAATAGGCATCGAAGTCGGCGACGCGCAAGTGGGCCGGGTTGATCTTGTGGGTGGCGACGATCTCGTCGATTCGCTCGTCGCCGACACCGGCCTTGGATGCCAGCGTCGCCATGTACTCCGCCGGGGACCGCCCGCCGATGCTGCGATTCGTCGAGTAGGAGATCGCAGTCTTGTTGACGATGCTCTCCCGGCGGCCGTGATCGACACCGTTCTTGTCGCACCACGCCTTCGGGAAGACGTGGTGAATATCGATCACGAACTCGAAGAACGCGGCCATGTTCATGGGCTGGTGCTTGACCCAGTCCAGACATTGGTCGCGCATCAACAGGGCGTAGACGCCCTTGTAGGCGGCGCTGTTACGAGTGCGCAACGACAGCAACCGGGGCTCCCGGAATGCCGACTCAGCGACGGTCCCGGGTAGCGGGCCCCCCGAGCCGATCCAGGCGACCATCTGCTCCAGGTCCCGGGCGAAGCGGGTTTCGATGGCGCCTCCGTACAGCTCGCCCAGCACGCCGCACCAGAACCACTGGCGCAGCTTGTCGAACGCCCCGTGGGTGTCGGCGTCGGCGCCGAGAACGGTCTTGATGGCGGCCAGCGGGACCAGTTGGGTCCGGTAGGGGAGGTCGTCGGCGCGGAAGATGTGTTCTTGGCCCAGGAACTGGGCGACCCAGGCAAATGCCGCCTGCACCTGGTCCGCCCAGGTCAGGTAGTCGGAAAGGGTGAGGCGGAGCACGTCCTTGCGCTTGCAGGACACGCCGGGCGCGCTGGAGGGGTCGCCGCCAGCGCCGAGGTACTGCTGGCGGCGGCTGAAGGTGGTGAGCAGCGACACCGCCTGGAGGAAATCGGCGGACTCCAATGAGCGCAGCACCGGCCGTATCCGAAGCATGGCCTCCCGGCCGGCCCAGTCGTCTTTCAGCCGGAAGTTGCTGCTGGCGAAGGTGGCGGTCAGCAACTCGAAGACATTGAGCGCCACCCCGCTGGTGTTCACCTTCTCAAAGACCGTGCACACTGCCTCCTTGGGCGTCTCCTTGTGAAGGCGAATGACGGGTACCGCGTAGCTGGTGATATTGGCCAGGACCCGCTCTGCGAAGGCGCTCCATCGCTCGAGTCGGGCCGGCATGTCGTCGGAGTTCAGCTGCAAGTAGGTGACCATCCACTTGTTGGTGGCAGGCGTGTCGAACACGATCGACAGCGGGAACATCTCTGCTGCGCATTCCAACTGCGCCGTTGAGTAGTCGGCGACGATTTCCCGACCGAAGTTATCCCGCAGCTTCCGGTCTTCGGGCACGCTGACGACCGCGTCCTCTCGGTCGCCTTCTGGATCCAGGGCGGCCGCCAGATCTAGGTAGTACCAGCGCCGCAACCGTTTGCCCCTCGGATCGGTGGTGTCGACGGGAACTCCCGCCATCAACGCCTGGTAGAGGCTGGTCAGTCGCTGTTGCCCGTCGAGGAGCAGCTGCTGTGGTGGCGACGCCGCCGGTAGCGGCACCCCCGCTAACGGCTTGGGCGCGAACTGCACCCCCGCGCCACCGGTCTCCAGCGTCATCACCACCCCGACGGGATGGCCGAGTGACACCGACGCCAACAAGCTCGAAATATGCGGATCGTCCCATTTCCACTCCCGTTGGAAATCCGGCAACTGCACCTTGCCCGGACCGACCTCGCGCAACAGATCGCCGAGCACGAGGTCGGGGCTATCGAACGGCATCGGGTCCTCCTTGTCCCTCGAACGGGCAACGGGACGACGTTAGGCCCCAAACCATCGGGCGCGACTCGATCCCGGGACCGGCGACGGGCCGCTTGGCCGACCATTCGGCCGTCGGTTGCCCCTTGCAATCGACGACTACTGGAGCTCCCCTCACGAGGGGTGGCGCGTCGCTGGGAACGTGTCGCCCAGCACGGTCGGCAATGCCGTTCCGGCTGGCGGCCTATGTGGTCCCCCGAGGCCGGTGTCGGAACGGCGTTCTGCGGCCGCCTGTGCCACTTCTGCCGCGCCGCGGGCCCGCTCGGCGTCGGCTCAGGCCGCCTGCGCCGCCTCGGCCTGCTC
>JBOGGN010000391.1:0-20018 GCA_050744165.1 Acidimicrobiales bacterium
GGCCGGCTATCCATGGCGCCCGCGATCAGGTGCCACCAGTCGTCGTCGCCCTATTTGGCGCCCTCGCCGGAACTGGTGCCAAAATTCCGCGTGATCACGCGCTCAAGCGCCACCAGTTCGGAGTGAGCGACCTACGACGGCCAGAAGCTCCTCCGCGTGGCGACGGGCAGTTTCACTCCCGGGTTGGCCCGAGAGCATGCGGGACAGTTCGACCACCCGGTCGGCGTCGTCGAGAACGCGGATCGATGCCACGGTCCGGCCATCCACCTCGTCCTTGGTGACCGCGATCTGTTGATCTGCGAAGGCGGCCACCTGTGGCAGGTGGGTGACGACCAGAACCTGGTAGCGATCGGCGAGGTCGGCGAGCGCCCGACCGACCGACAGAGCCGCCTCCCCGCCGATTCCTGCATCGACCTCGTCGAACACCAGTGTCTGGCGGACTTCTCGGTCATCGCGGCTGACGGCGTTGTCCTCGCCGAGCAGGCCCGTGCCGGCCGGTCCCGGGCGGTCGTCGTCGCCGAGCAGGCCCCTGCCGGCCGGTCCGAGGACGAGCCGCACCGCCAGCATGGTGCGAGCCAGTTCGCCACCGGAGGCAACCTTGGCGAGGGGCCGGGCCGGTTCCCCCGGGTTGGCGGCCAGCAACCAGGTGACGTCGTCGCCTGCGGGACCGCCGCCGACGGCCACCTCGATCCTGGCGCCAGGCAACGCCAGGGTGCGCAGCCGCTGCTGGATGGCTTTTGCCAGCCGCGGCGCAGCCGCCCGGCGTTGACGTCCGACCTCGGCTTCGGCGGCCACGAGGTCCCGGGCGGCGTCGTCGCGCTCGTTCTCCAGATCGGCCGCCCGCTGCTCGAACCCGTCGAGTTCCGCCAGCCGGGCGGCTGCCGAAGCGCGGTAGGAGATCACGTCGTCCAGCGTCTCCCCGTACTTGCGCCGCATCTGGCGAAGGAGTTGGCGCCGTTGGCGGATCCCCTCGAGACGCTCCGGATCGTCCTCGAACTGCTCGACCATGCTCCGCAGCTCACTGGCGGTGTCCGCCAGGTCGATGGCGGCGGCCCGCAAACGCAGCTCGATGGCCGCCAAGGGAGCATGACCGGAGGCGTGAGCGATCGCCAGGGCCAAGGTGTCGGCGGCGCCGCCGTCGCTTGCCAACGACACCTCCATGGCCGACGCCGCGTCCCGGTGGGAAGCAAAGTTCGCCAGGCGTTCCTCCTCCTCGGAAAGCGCCGCGTCCTCGCCGCCATCGACAATCGTGGCACCGTCGATCTCCTCGACCTGGAAGCGCAGCATGTCCTGCTCTCGGGCCCGGCTGGCGGCGTCGCCGCCGAGAGCGCCAAGAGCGTCGGTCGCGACCCGGAGCCGACGCCGAGCGTGTGTTATCGGCGACAGATCGATGCGTCCGAAGGCGTCCAGCCCAGCTCGCTGCGCCGCAGGTGACAAAAGGGACTGGTGGCTGTGTTGGCCGTGAAGGTCGACCAACGGGCCGGCGCATGTCCCGAGCCCCGACAGGGGTGACATACGGCCATCGACATAGGCCCGCGACCGGCCCTCGACTGGCACGACCCGGGATAGGACGAGGTCGTCGTCGCCAACAGCTCGCACGAAGCGAGCCTCGATGACGGCTTCGGCGGCACCGGCTCGGACCAAGACAGGGTCCGCCCGCGCCCCGAGGAGGAGCTCGATGGCTTCGACGACGAGGGTTTTTCCAGCCCCAGTTTCTCCGGTAAGAGCGATCATCCCAGGACCGAAAACCACCCGCAGGTCGGCGATGACCCCGAGGTGGCTGACCCGAAGCTCGGCCAGCATCAGCGCTCCGGCGAACCGAACTTGCGCTTCAGGACATGGTGGAAGTCCCGGCCCCCGAACTCGACGAACCGGGCGAAGTGGTCGCCCGCCCGGCAATGCACAACGTCGCCGGTACCAAGGCACCCGACCCCTTGGCCGTCGACGACCAGCTCCACCCGGAGGTCGCCCACAACCTCGAAGGTGATGTCCTCGTCCTCGGCCAGCACCAGGGACCGGTCGAAGAGCATGTGGGCCGCAACTGGGGTCAGGAGCAGGACGCGGGTGCCGGGCGAGGCGATCGGGCCACGGGCAGACAGGTTGTAGGCGGTGGAGCCGGTCGGGGTAGCCACGATCATCGAGTCGGCGGTGTAGACGAGAAACGGCGTCCCGCTCAGGGACACCGCCAGCCGCACGGTGTGGCCGGCTGTGGTGCGTTGCAGGACCACGTCGTTGAGGGCGGTCATGATCCGCGGATCGCCTCCGGTCGACAACCGGGTTTCGACCGCCAGGGTCATGCGCTCCTCGATGCGGTATTCCCCCACCAGAAAGCGGGCCAAGGCCTGAGGCAGCTCCTCGGGGGTGACTTCGGTGAGAAAGCCCAGGTGGCCGACGTTGACACCGAGCACCGGGATGCCGAGTGGGAGCACGAGATCGACGACCCGCAACATGGTGCCGTCGCCACCAAGGCTCACCGCCAGGTCGAGGCCGATCGCCCGCTGCCGGCGATGCGGGTCGAGGTCGGCCGACGTGCCCGCGGTCGCCGCCTCGTCAAGCAGAATCCGGGCTTGGTGGCCCTGGCCGATGAGCCAGTCCGCGGTCGCTTCGGCCAGGCGGACGGCAGATGGCCGGCCGGGGTGAGGGATGACGCCGATGGTGGCCATTACCCGAGTTCCATGCCGTGCCGGGCCGCGGCCTCGGCCACCACCCTTGCCACCGCTGCCGGCAGCCGCCCCCCACCGGCCTCGGCGCCCGAATCGGCATCGACCGAATGGGCCAAGAAGTAGGCAAGGAATTCGACGTTGCCGTCGGCTCCGGTCACCGGAGAGACCATGAGTCCCATCATCGCGGCTTGGTGGCGTTCCAGCGCGCCAAGCACCCGGAGAAGGGCGTGGGACCACACGGCCGGATCACGGATCACACCTTTGCCCCGGGAGACCTCGGAGCGGCCGGCCTCGAACTGCGGCTTGACCAGGAAGACGGCGGCGGCCCCTTCCGCGGCGACGGGGCCGAGCACCACCGGTGCCACCGTCCGCAAAGAGATGAACGACAGGTCGGCCACCACGACATGGAAGGGCCGGCCGCCAAGTTGCTCGAGAGTGGCGTAACGGATGTTGGTCCGTTCCAGCGAGTGAACGCGCCGGTCGGCCGCCAGTCGGGAGTGGAGTTGACCTCGACCGACGTCGACGGCGGTGACCGAGGACGCTCTCCGCTGCAGCAGGCAGTCGGTAAAGCCCCCAGTGGATGCGCCGGCGTCGAGCGCCCGAAGACCGGCCACCTCGATGTCGAAGCGGTCCAGCGCCGCGTCCAGCTTCTGGCCGCCTCGGCTAACGAAGCGCTGCTCGGTCGCCAGCACGGTCACCGCGTCAGCCGGGCTGACCAGCCGGGCTGGCTTGTCGGCGAGGGCGCCGCCGACCAACACGGTGCCGGCCGCCACCGCGGCTTGCGCCTGTTCGCGACTGTCGACCAAGCCACGGCGCACCAGTTCCAGGTCCAGCCGCCGCCGGACGCTCACCGCAGCCGAGGGCCCACGGCCTCAGGGCGTGGCGGTGGTGTCGTCGCTTCCCGGGGTCTCGGATGGTTGGGAATCCGAGAGCGTTGCGGACGACCTGGCGGCCGCCTCTTTTGACGGCGCTTTCTTGGTGGGCGCCTTTTTGGCCTGAGCACTTTTGGCCCGGGCACTCTTGGCCGAAGCGCCCTTGGCCGGAGCACTTTTGGCCGAAGCGCCCTTGGCCGAAGCGCCCTTGGCCGTGCTCTCGCTGCTGGGCAAGTCGGCGACCCCGTCTTGTGGGACGGCCTGCTTCGCGGTCGCCCTTTTAGCCGCCTTCTTCGCCGGTGGTTTGGTCACCATCGACGGTTCGGTCGCTGCCGCCTCGGCGGCTGCCTTCTTGGCCGGAGCCTTACGGGCGGCGGCCTTCTTCACCGGAGCCTGTGTGGCCGGGGCCTTGGTGGCTGGGGCCTTGGTGGCTGGGGCCTTGGTGGCCGGGGCCTTGGTGGCCGGGGCCTTTTTCTCCGAGGCCAAGGGCGAAGGGGCCTCCGAAGGTTCGTCGTGAGCTGTGCCGGCCGCCTCGGACTTCGGCCTCGTCGTGGTATCGGTGAGAGCGTCGACCCGCCCCTCCAAGGTTCGAACGTCGTTGCGCAGGGCAGCGGTCAGCATGTCGATCTGGGTCGCAACTTCCTTCCGGACAAGCGCCAGGAGATGTTCGGTATTGCGACGGCTGCGTTCGAGCATTTCCTCGACTTGGCTTTGCAACTGGTTGCGCTGGCTCTCGCCCGCCCGGAGTAACTCCTTAGCCATTTGCTCGGCGCGCTTTTTCGTCATGGCGCCAAACGAAAGCCCGGCATCGAGGTAGCGCTTCAGCGGATCCCCCTGCGGCATCACTACCAGGGTACTGCCGTGCAACCCGCCGGTTAGCGATGGCGGCCCAACAGGCACAACAGCTGGGGCTTGGGGGCGGCGACGCACGCCAGGCACGACGCCAGGCACGACGCCAGCACGACGCCAGACGGTCGACAGCTTGGGTCCTAGTGCAGGATCGCGTCGACGATGGCGGCCAGGTCTTCCCCGACGACGTCGGGGCGCGGTTCGACGGGGAGATCCTCGGACCGGGTCACGCCGGAAAGCACCAAAGCGAACACTGAGGAGGTCAGCTGGGCGAAGATGCCATCGGTCTCCGGTCGGTCTCCGACACTGACTTCGACCGGCCCGACCCGCTCGGCGACCAATGCCGCCGCTTGCTCCGACGGCTTGCCGGCCACCACGGGCTCGGTGCCCGATGCCACGCGGAGAAAGGCCACGATGGCGCCGGCGCCCGGTTCGGGCCCGTTCGGTGTCGGCATGGTGGCGTCGGTGTTGGTGGCGATGAAGCGGGCTCCGGTGCGAATGGCGGCTGCGAACGCGGCCAACTGCTCGTAGGACAGCTCGGTGGTACGCCCCACGACGACGGCCTGAGGTCGATCGGTCGCGGCCACAACCTCCACGCCGCGCGCCGCCAGGGCTTCGGGAATACCGGGACCGCCGAGGAACGCGGCGGTGGATCCCTCCTCCACGAGGGCGGCGGCGGCTTGGGCTGAGCTCAGAATCTCCTCGGGGGCGGCCACGACCCCGCCCTTCGCCAAGGCGTTCACGTGGTCGGCAATGGTCGGCCCGGAATTGTTGGTGAAGAACACGACGTGCTGTCCGCGGGACCGCAATCGCTCGACTGCCCCGGCTGAACCCGGCAGGGGCTTCCCACTCAGCCACAGGACGCCATCGAGATCGAGCAGCCATGTCATAGGCGCCTGAGTCTGCCAGGCCTGTGGTGGCGACCCCAGGGACCCCGTTGGCTGCCATCCACTCCGCAGACGCGTGATATTCACCGTTGGGGTTGCCGGGACCGCCGGGCGCTTGGTACGCAGGAGTGTGCCCCGTTTCGATCCCTTCCCAGGACTGCGCTACGACCCCGATCGGGTGCCCCTGGCCGAGGTCGTGGCTCCCCCCTATGACGTCATCGCGCCCGCCGAGCGCGCTCGCCTCCAGGCGCGGTCCCCGTACAACTCAGTCCGTATTGAGTTGCCTGACCCCGAGTCCGACCTCGACCCGTACCAGGCCGCCTCCCACCGGGTGGCCGCCTGGCGAGCCGAGGGGTTGCTCCGCTCGGACTCCGAACCCCGTTTCTACGGCTACCGCATGGGCTACGACGATGGCTCCGGCCGACGCCGTCAAACGGTCGGCGTCATCGGCGCCCTCGGGCTCGAGGCGCCGGGCTCGGGCGGCATCTTCCCCCATGAGCGCACCACCCCGAAGGCCAAGAGCGACCGGCTCCAGCTCCTCCGGGCGACGGAGCTCAACACCTCCCCTATTTGGGTGCTATCGCTCGCCGGCGGCCTTTCGAAGCTCCTGGACCCGCCTGCCGATGCCGACGAGGTCGTCGACGACGACGGAACGAGCCACCAGTTGTGGGCGATCTCGGACCCCTCCGAAATCCAGGCCATCGCAGGCGCCGTGTCCTCGGCACCGGTGGTCGTCGCCGATGGTCACC
Organism: Acidimicrobiales bacterium; assembly: GCA_050744165.1. Taxonomy (GTDB): domain Bacteria; phylum Actinomycetota; class Acidimicrobiia; order Acidimicrobiales; family Palsa-688; genus JBOGGN01. The sequence goes on from JBOGGN010000391.1 coordinate 6,021, forward strand.
ACCGCTTCGAGACGGCATTGACCGAGCAGGCTCACCGCCGGGCCTCGGCAGCCGGGACCGCGGGCGCCGGCGGCGGCGGCGGCGGCGCTGGGCCGTACGACCTGGTCATGACGCTCGTCGTCGAGCTGGTGGAGGACCAGCTCGACGTCCAGGCGATCCACCGGCTGGTGAGCGGCCTCCCGCGTGACTACGACCTGGTGCGTGGCCTGCGAGAGCACTTCGATATCGTTCCCGTACCCGCACGGGACGAGCCGCTGCCAGACCTGATGGCGAGGGACAGTTCGCTGGGGTTGATCACGCCGCGGGGTTGGTGGTTGTTGCGGGCCACCGAGGCGACCGAGGCCGCAGCGGGCCTCGATCTCGACGCCCGCCGACTCGAGGTGGCGCTCGCCACCGTGCCCCCCCACGACATCGTCTACCAGGTCGGCTGGCAGGCGGCGGTCGCCGCAGTCGCCGATGGGGTGGCGCAGGCCGCGATCACCCTGCGACCGGTGTCGGTGGAGCAGATCGCGGCCACCGGGCAAGGCGGCGAGCGTATGCCCCCCAAGACGACCTACTTCTGGCCCAAGCCCCGGACCGGGTTCGTCTTCCGCGACTTGTCGGGGTGAACCGGGCCCGGCCGGTCGGGCATGACGATCGGGACCAGCCGGTCGTACCCGACGCCGCGGCTCGTTACGACTGGGAGTGCCGCAACGTCCTGTACCGACGCCACCAGGACTTCGAGTACTGGCGGGACCTGGCTCGGGAAACCGGGGGACCGATCCTGGAGCTGGCGTGCGGCACCGGCCGCCTCACCGTCCCCTTGGCGGCTTCCGGGGTCGAAGTTGTCGGCCTCGACCACGACCCCGCCATGCTCTACGCGGCGCGCCGGGCAGCAGCTGATTGGTTTCGACGAGTGGCGCGCTTGTCCGCGGTCAGTGGGCCCGAGCAGGCGGTGGGTCTCGCGGCGGCCGCCCGTGATCCGCGTTGGGTCGCCGCCGACATGCGCCATTTCGCCCTAGCTCGCCGCTTCGCGCTGGTGTTCGTGGCCTACAACAGCCTGCAGCTGCTGACGACACCCGGCGACATCGTGGCCTGCCTGCGGGAGGCCCGGTGCCACCTCGCACCTTCCGGCTTCGTCGCTGCCGAGGTCACCGACTTCCAAGTCGGCGGGGACGACGGAACCGACGCCGAGCCCATGCTTCTCGCCGACGCCGAGGGCATCCGGATGTGGGGCACCCTCGTGCACAACTTGGCCGACCGCACCTCGCTCTATCGGCGCCGCTTCGAAGGCGACGGCTGGACCGTTGACAGCGACCTGATGGTGCGATCACTCGATGGCGACGAGTTGGCCTCGCACTTGGCTGCAGCTGGCCTCACGCCTTGCCGGATCACAACCTCCGGACACACCATTCGGATGGTCGCAGTACCCTCCGCAGCCCACTAGCGAGCGGCGGGATGGCGGGTGGCGTCGTTGGCGGATGGCGCCGTTGGCGGATGGCGGTTGGCGCCGTTTATCGGCGAGGACCCCGGCAGTCGAGAGACGCTCGTCTACTTCGGACCGAAGAAGTAGCCGAAAGTACCTATCCCCGTATGTGGCCCCGTGGCCATCGTCATAGTGGTCGCAAATGCACTTGGGAACCGGTATTCGCCGGTCCCCACCGGGAGGACTCAATGGTTGCGAACACTCCCTCGATCGGTCGTGCCGACACGCCTCGCCGGACGACGTTGCGGTGGTTGGCCACGGTGTCGGCCGCCGCCTTGGCGTCTGTCGCCGCCGTGGTCGCCGTGCCCGCGGCGCCGGCCCTGGCACAGCCAGCCCTCGCCCGGCCGGCACCGACCCCGGTAGGCAACCCGCCAACCCTGCCCGCGAAAGCCACCGTCGGCGCCGCGGTGGCGGCCACGACCGCGCTTCATTTGACCGTCGTGCTTCAGCCGGCGGATCCCCAAGGCCTGGCCGCCATGGCCAAAGCGGTGGCGGACCCGAGCTCTGCCTCATACCGCCACTTCTTGACGCCGACCCAGTTCGCCGAGCAGTTCGGAGCGACCCCGGCCACGGTCACCGCCGTCAAGACCCAGCTGTCAAGCCTGGGCCTGACCGCCGGCGCTCTCTCGCCCAACGGTCTTTCCCTGGCGGTTACCGGTAGCGCGGCCCAGGCCGAGGCGGCCTTCGGCGTCGCGCTGCACAGCGTGCGCCTCGCCGATGGGTCGACCGGAATTGCCAACGACGCCGCCCCCAAGGTCCCCTCGACCATCGCCCCGTCGATCGTGGACATTCTCGGCCTCGACACCCTTGCCACCGCGAGGCACCTGGACACCCTGCCCGCCACCCCCGCCACCCCCGCCGCCCCCGCCGCCCCTGGCAAGCCCGGCCCCACCCCACCCTGGCAAACGGGGAGCGCGCAGCCCCCAACCCATCCGGCGGCCGTCCCCCACGTCGCCGGCGCCGGTCCCCAACCGTGTAGTAGCGCGACGGCCGCGACGACCAACCTCGGCGGCTACACGGACGACCAGCTTGCCCAGGCCTACAGCTTCGGAGGCCTGTACGCAGAGGGCTTCAGCGGCTCCGGAGTCACCGTGGGCATCCTCGAACTGTCGACGTACAACTCGAACGACATCGCCGCCTTCCAGGCCTGCTACGGCAGCAACGCCTCCGTCGTGAATGTCCCCGTCGATTCCGGCACCAGCGATACCACCGGCGACGTCGAGGCGGAGCTGGACATCGACGGGGTCATCGGCATGGCGCCCCAGGCGACGGTCGACGTGTACGAGGCCCCTAACGGGGCGCAAGGCAACTTCGACATCCTCGACGAGATGGTCAGCACCAACGCTCCACAGGTGATCACCACCAGCTGGGGCAACTGCGAGGCCGTCGTCGGCGCCTCCTACGCCATGGCGGAGAACAACGTGTTCGAGGAGGCCGCCATCCAGGGCCAGAGCGTCCTGGCCGCCACCGGCGACAGCGGTTCGGAGGACTGCAACCCGGATAACGGAAGCACCGCCCTAGCAGTCGACGACCCGTCGTCGCAGCCCTTCGTCACTGCGGTCGGCGGCACAAGTTTGTCGTCGATCAACGTTCCGCCCCTGGAGGCGGCATGGAACGACGCCGCCTACGGTCTCGGCGCGGGCGGTGGCGGTATTTCCAGCCTGTGGCAGCTTCCGCCGGCCCAGCAAGGACCCGGCGTCATCAACAGCTACTCCACCCGGACCCTTTGCGGAGCGCCCGCGGGTGGCTTCTGCCGGGAAACCCCCGACGTGTCTGCGTCTGCCGACCCCCTGTTCGGCTACGAGTTCTATTACACGGGGGTCAACGGCGAGACCGTCGGATGGCAGCCGATCGCGGGCACCAGCGCCGCCTCGCCGCTGTGGGCCAGTCTCATCGCCTTGTCAGATAATGCGTGCGCCTGCCGCCTCGGCTTCCTCAACTCCGCCCTGTACAACATCGCCGCCAGCGGCCCGGGCGCCTTCAACGACGTACTGCAAGCCAACAATGACCTGGTCGGCAAGCACAACGGCTCCTACCCGGCCACCGTGGGCTACGACATGGCGACCGGTCTCGGTTCCCCGGTCGCCTCCCTCCTGGCGTCACGCCTGAACCCGGCGTCCCAGTCCCCGTTCTTCGTCGACGACAGCCCTCCGCTGACCTACGCCGTCCACGGCACCTACCGCTACACGTTCGTCGCCACGGGCCGGCCGTCGCCGACCTACACCAGTACCGGGAACCTGCCCCCGGGGTTGGCCCTGAACGCCACTACCGGCGTCCTATCGGGCACCCCGACGACCGCCGGTACCTACACGTTCGCGGTGACAGCAGCCAACGGTCAGAGCCCGTCCGCGGTCACGCCCACGATCACCATCACCATCACGGGCGTCTCCGCCCTTCCGAGCTATGTCGCCATGAACCCGCAACGGATCTGCGACACCCGTGCCCCCAGCGCGGGGGTCAGCGCCAACCAGTGCGACACCACCGGCCACCGCCCGCTCGGAACGGGCGGCACCATGAACGTCACCGTCGCCGACACCGGCGGCGTACCCGCCGACGCCACCGCCGTCGTCCTCCACGTCACCACGACCGGGACCAGCGCCGCCAGCTACCTGACGGTCTGGCCCACCGGCGAGAGCCAGCCCACCGTCGCCAACCTGACGTGGACCAAAGGCCAGTCCCAGCCCAACCTGGTCCAAGTCGGCGTCGGCACCGGCGGCCAGGTCAGCCTGTTCAACCTGGCCGGCTCCGCCGACGTGGTCATCGATCTGCAGGGCTACTTCGAGCCGGCCAACGCCAGCGGCTCATTGTTCCACCCGCTCGACCCGGTGCGGGTCTGCGATACCCGCCAGGTCGAGCCCGGCAACCAGTGCAACCTAAACGGCGTGGCGTCGGGCACCCTGGGCGCGGGCACCACCAAGGCCGTCAACCTGACCACCGGATTCGGCCTTCCGGTCTCCGCGACGTCTGTCGTGTTGAACGTCACCGCAACGTCCACAACGGCGGCCGGCTACTTCACCGTGTGGCCAGCGGGATCGAGCCAGCCGTTGGCAGCCAGCCTCAACTGGGCCGCGGGTCAGACGATCTCCAACCGGGTCATCAGCCCTCTCGGGTCTGGGGGCGACGTAGACGTGTTCAACCCCTTCGGACGCGCGGACCTGGTGATCGACCTGGTCGGTTACTTCGCCAATGACGGTTCGGGCTCGGGGTACTTCGCGGTGGCACCGGTACGGATCTGCGATACCCGGCCCTCAGGGCCGGGCGTGGCCGCCAATCCGTGCGACACCGGCGGAGAGCGCACCCTCGGGAGCGGCGGTTTCCTCGTCCTGGGAGCACCCGCGGGCGAGACGGCGCTGGTGACCAACACCACGGTGACCGACACCGCGGCCGCGGGATACCTGACGGTGTTCCCGCAAAGCAACACCTCGGTCCCGCTGGCCGCCGACCTCACCTGGGCCAAGGGCCAGACGATCGGCAACCTGACCGTCGACGGCACCGGGTCCACCAGCGCCTTCGTGGCGTTCAACGCGAGCCCGGCGAGCACCGACGTCGTGATCGACGAGGACGGGTTCTATAGCCCGACAGCACCCGGCTAACAACCAGGCCCGGCGGTCTCGCCGCTCGCCCAGCGCGTCAAGGTCCGACAGCCGCCTCACCCTCTTCGAGAACCAGCCGCGCGGCGGCGCCCTGTAAGGCGGCGACCGCCGGCCCAACCCGGGCGACGGGCACCACCACGTCGGCCACAACCTCGGTGCGGCTCGCGGTCCCCCCGCTGGCCCGGAAAAAGCGCCGCCTCACCCGGCCCACGACCACCACCACCGACCCCACCTCGTAGCCCGAGACCTCCTCCGGCGCTCCGAACCAGGCCACCGGCACAGATTCCCGCCGCCCCTCGGGCCCCTCGACGCTCACCTCCAGGTTGGCCAGCCGGTCGCCGGACGGCAGCACCTTGGCTTCGGCCGCCCGGACCAGCCGGCCTTGCAACGCCACCACGTTCACCTGGCACCTCCCCGATCTCGCCCTTCGCCGGTACCTATGCCGCGCCGAAGAGGTCGGGAAAGAAGGGTGGAGAAAAAGGGTCGCCCAACCCGCGAGCGCCCTCGGCCCCCATCCCGTCTGTAGCGGTGGAGAAGGGAGGCCACCGGTGCCCGCGATCATCGAAAACGCCGCCGCCGAGGCGATGCTGTTGGACATTCGGGCGGGCCGCCAGGCCACCCGGCAGGCGGTGAGCAGCGAGCCGGGGGCGTTGCTCGCCTTCGGCACGTCTGTCGTCATCCCCGGCCGGGCGGGCGGCCAGTTGGTGTACCCGCTCGTCGTCAGCGCCGAGCCGGCCACGCTAGTGACCTCTGCGGGAAGTGCAACGGTAAGCGGCACGGTCGCAGGGGTCTCGGTGTCCGGCGCCTTCAGCTGGACCGTGGGCGGGGGCGACTTGGAGCCGGAACGGTACCGGTTCACCCAGCGCAGGCGTCCGGTGGCCCCACCGTCGTGGGCAGGCCAGTTGCCGAGGTCGGAGCGGCTGGTGCCCGCCGACCCCCGGCGGCTGTCCCGACAGCAGGCTGCTGCTCGCCGCCGCGCCCGCGAGGCCGAGCACCGGCTGCTCTCGCTGAGCGAGCGGGTGGTTCGCCGGGACTGCCGCGGCGCCATTGCCCGGGCGTTGAGCATCCGACCTGGCGTTGATGTCGATGACCTGGTGCAGCGCGGCATGCAGACCGTCGCTCGGCTGCTCCCGATCTACGCCTCCCCGGCCCGGCCGCCGTGCTCATGGCTCGGCATGCTGCGCCTTGACGGCCGGCGCGACCTGCGCCGAGAGCTGACTCGGCTCGACTGGGTGCCTTCCGGCGCCGCCGCCGCGGCTGCGATGGCTGACGCCTGCGGCGTGCGTCCGTCCGCGGACCCGGCGGCCACCCACCGCGCCATGTCGGACGCCGCCCAACGCCACGACCGGCCGGCCCCTCGCCTGGGTCCCCGCCAACTAAATGCCGCCCTCCTGGCGCCCGCCGTCCTCCTCCACGAGGCGGCCGTGGCCTCGCTCGTCGAGGGTCCCGACACCCTCGACTGGGAGGCCGGGGCGCTGGCGGCGATGGTGGCGCGACTGGTCACCGACGACACCCGCCTCGTCACGCTGGCGGCTCTCGGCGACCCGGTGGCCCTAGAGCAGGTCGGCCAACGAGTAGCGCCCCGCTTGGCCGACCGGGGCGAGGGTGCGGTCCCCGCCCGGCGCCGGTGCTGGGAGCAGTTCCGGGCGTCGGGGCAGCTGTTCGCCAGCACTCGAGGGCTGGACCGCTTCGCCGGCGCCGCCGACCCCTCCAGCCTCGCGGCCCTCGACGACCGCCTGTGCCTGGCCGCGGGCGTGTCGGCCGCCGTTGCGCCCCTATCCAGGTGACGTGCTGAAACGGTTGCTCGGGGCGCTGTCAGTGCTGCTTGGCGCCGGCATGGTGGGCTTGCTCGCGGTGCCATTGATCGTCGACGTGGTAGTCATCGGTCAGATCCAGCAGGCAGCGTCGCTGGAAGGACTGTGGGACGTCCCGCCGGCGATGGTCCCGGCCCTGCAAACGGCAGGCCAGCAGGCCGGAATCCCGTGGTTCCTGCTGGCGGCGGTGGCGTCGGTGGCGACCGATTACGGGCAAGGCGCGCCCGACGGCATTCCCCGGGGCGCCTCGCCGGGGACCTCCGTGTTCCCGACCGTCATCCCGCCGATCGTCGGCGCCGGCCAGGGCATCTTCCTCGTGACGCCGGCGTCGCCCGCCGCCGTCGGTCCGCCGCTCGTCGACCCAGAGGACGTGGCGCTGGCGGCCGGTTGGCTCGCCCACCAACTGGCGGTCGCGGCCGAGGGCTCGCCGCTCGTCCAAGGCCCGCTGGGCGATCCCGCGGTGGCCGGGCTTTGGCAAGGGGTGCTGGCCTCGGCGCCGCTGGCGATCACCGCCATCGCGGCGAGCGGCTCGTCCGTCACCCCCGCCTCACCCGGTACCAACCCCATCCAGCAGTTCGGCGCCGCCGTTCTCACCCAGATTTCGGCACCCATCACCGCCACCAACCTGGGCGCCTTCTCGGCGTGGGCCGCGGGCGAGGGAAGCTGCGCTCGGTTCAACCCCCTGGCCACCACCCAACCTGAGGCCGGCGCCACTCCCTTCAACACCCTGACCGGGGGCGGTCACGTCTGGAACTACCCCAGCTTCGAGGTCGGCGTCGGTGCCACCGTCACGGCGCTGACCAACGGGCGCTACCCGCAGGTGATCGAGGCGTTCCGAGCCGACGCCGGCGTCGACGCGGTGGCGTCCGCGGTCGAGGAGTCGCCCTGGGGCACGCAACACTTCGGAAGCACCAGCTTCGCCGGCGTGGCGTGCAGTGACGACGGGCCCGGCGCCAGCGGGCAGGTGTTGCCGACGGCGACTGGACCGCAGGCGGTGGACCTCACGATCGTGGCTCGGGCCGCCATCTACCAGCAGATCTGGGACCAGGCGGCCTCGCCAGGCAGTTAGCCGCTCGGCGTGTCCCAGCCCAGCGACTTGGCGATCTCTTGGCAAGTGGGGCACACGGGGTACCGCCGAGGGTCGCGCCCCGGCACCCAGACCTTGCCGCACAGTGCCCGGACCGGGGTGGCATTGATGATGCCCTCGACCACGCTCGGCCCGGCCGAAACAAACTCGCCTTCCTCCGTCCTGACCCCCTCGAGGACGATGTGGGCCATGCGTTCGTGGTCCCCCTCGAGGGTGGGATCGGTCCGTGCCGGCGAAGTGGTGCTGGTCTCGGTCACAAAGCCAGGGTAGCGTCGCGGGCCGATGTCGACGCGATCCGTGCGCCGGGTGCTGCTCCTCGCGGCGACCAGCGCCCTGTTTGCCGCTGTCGCCGCGATCGGGTCGAGCGTGGGCGCCGCCGCGGCCAACCCGACGGGGGGTTGCCTGCTCGGCATTATCTGCGCGCCGACGACGACGGCGCCCCATCCCGCGACCACGACGCCGCCGGCAACGGCACCACCGCCGTCACCCACGACGGCACGGGCGACAGCGACCACCGCGGCTCGCTCGACGGCCACCACCCGCGCACCGACGCGCAACGTCCAACCGTCAGTCGGGGTTAGCGGCCTCCCAGTGTCCGGCTCCGTCAACCTTCCCGCGATTGGTACCGCGTCGGACCCGGTCGCCCCCCAGCTGGCCGGAACACCGGACGGGCCCAGCACCTCGTCCACCACCTTGTTGACCGAGGCGTTGCCACCCGCATTCCACAGCATCGCCGCCCCCGCGGGCCTCCCCAATGACCACCGCACGCTGCGCATCGTGCTCAGCGTGATGGCCCTGCTCGTCGCCGCGCTGGCGCTGGGGCAACTCCCAGGCTCCCGGCGCCGGCCCCGCTCGTCCAATGGGGCGAAAGCCGGAAAGCGCCACGTCTTTTCCCGGTCCTGACTCGACCGGTAGGGTGTCGGCGTGGGACAAAAGCGCGACGCGCGTGGCACACCGACGATTCCCCTCACCCATCCCGGCTTCATCCTGTCCTGCGCCTTCGGGGCCCTCGGCCTGCTCGTCATCATCGTCGGACTCATCGTGGGCGCGGGGCAGATCGTGTTCGTAATCTGCACCTTCCTCGGCTTCTTGTCCCTCCTGGCGGCCCTGGCGTGGCGGGCCGACCTGGTGAGCAGCTGGAAGCGGGACCACACCCAGCGCTGAGCCTGGATGCGCTTCGCGTTCAAAACCGCACCGCAGCACACCACCTGGGCCGACATGCTGGCCGTGTGGCAGGAGGCCGACCAGATTGACCTGTTCGAGTCCGGCTGGACCTTCGACCACTTCTACCCGATCTTTTCCGACTCCACCGGTCCCTGCCTGGAGGGCTGGACGGCCACCACCGCCCTGGCCCAGGCGACCAGGCGGCTGCGACTTGGGGTGCTCGTGACCGGCATGGTGTACCGACACCCCGCGGTTCTGGCGAACATGGCGGCCACGGTGGACGTGATCTCCGGCGGGCGCCTCGAACTGGGGGTCGGCGCCGGCTGGAACGAAGAGGAATGTCAGGCCTACGGCATCGAACTGGGGACAATGCGGGAGCGCTTCGACCGCTTCGACGAGGCCCTCCAGGTCGTGATTGCCCTGCTCAGCAACACCGAATCCGACTTTGCCGGCCGCTACTACTCACTCACCGCGGCCCGCTGCGAGCCGAAGGCCATCCAACGGCCCTACCCCCCGATCTGCATCGGCGGCACCGGCGAACAGCGGACGCTGCGTTCTGTCGCTCGTTACGCCCAGCACTGGAACTACCCGGGCGGCCCGGTCGGGGAATGGAAGGCCAAGCGCGACGTGCTGGCCCAGCGCTGCGCCGAGATCGGCCGTGACGTGGGCGAGATCAGGACCTCGACCCATGTCCGGTTTCGGCCCGAGACCGGCGTCGGGCCGCTCGTCGAGCAGGCGGCCGCCTTCGCCGAAGCAGGCCTCGACCTGGCCATCGTCCAGCTCCCCCCGCCCCATACCCCCGCCGTCCTGGGACCGATCGCCGAGGCGCTGGCGCCTCTCGCGGCGGCCGCGGCTGTCCCTGACTAGACGACCCCCGGTAGGTTGACGGTCATGGATCCTGCTGCCCCCGACGGCCACCGTCGCGTTTACGCCGCCCGGACCAAGCAGTTGCTCCTGGCCGGCAGCATTCTCGCCATCTACCTGTGCACCATCAGCCTGATCTGGGAACCGGACCCCGATACCGGCATCCGGCCGACGCCGGGCGACTACCTGCCGATCGTCATCCCTGGCACGATCCTGGTGCTGTGGCTCATCTGGCGGGCGTTGAAGGCCCGCGTCGAGACCAGCGATGGCGGCGTCCGCTTGGTACGGGTGGTTGGCAAGGAATGGTTCCCGTGGTCGGACGTCCGAGGCTTCGAGCTGCTGCCATCGCCGAGCAAGCGGGGCGCCACCGTTCGCCTCCGCCAGCAGAACGAGACGCTGGTCATCGTGCGTAGCGAGGTCAACCTGCGCCCGCCAAGGGACCGGGACGAGCGACGACGGCGCGCCACCGAGCGGGCAGTTGCGTTCCGCGACGTGCTGGAGGCGGACCGAGTGGAGCGGATGGCGTCCTACCGGCCGCAGGTTTCGGCCCCTGCCCGGGGCGGCATGCTGCCGCTCTCGGGGAACGGTCGCGAGGGCGGCCCGCCAGGACCGGCGGCGCCCGCCTCGGCGGCGGGCTAGCGGCGACCGCCTCCGGCCGTCCTCGATGGCCGTGAACGGCGCCACGGGCAGCGTCTACGACGCCGTTGTCGTCGTGTCCTTCGGCGGCCCCGAAGGCCCGGCCGACGTCGCGCCGTTCCTCGATCAGGTGCTTCGCGGCCGGCCGGTAACGCCCGAGCGGCGGGCTGCGGTGGCCGCCCATTACCACCACTTCGGCGGCCGCAGCCCGATCAACGACCACAACCGGGCCTTGGTGGCCGCCATCCAGAGTGAGCTGTCGGCCAACGGCCTCGAGCTCCCCGTGTACTGGGGGAACCGCAACTGGCACCCGTTTCTGGGCGACACCGTCGCCGCCATGCAAGCCGACGGTGTGCGCCGGGCGCTGGCCTTCGTGACCTCGGCATATGCGTCTTACAGCGGCTGCCGCCAGTACCTGGAGGACATCGCGCGGGCCAGGGAAAAGGTCGGGTCAGGGGCGCCGGTTATCGACAAGCTGCGGCTCTTCTACAACCATCCCGGGTTCATTGGGGCCAACGCCGACGCGCTGCGATCGGCGTGGACCGAGCTCGGCAACCGCCTCGGGTCGCCCCCTTTGGCCCCGGACTCGCCATCGGACTCGCCATCGGCACAGGTCGTATTCACGGCCCACAGCATTCCGGTGGCCATGGCCGCCACCTCGGACTACCAACTCCAGTTGGCGACCACCGCCGGGCTCGTCATGGACGCCTCCTTCGAGGATCGATCGCCGGACGAGCGCCCATCGTGGTCGCTCGCATTCCAGAGCCGGAGTGGCCCGCCGAGTGTGCCCTGGTTGGAACCCGACATCGGCGACCACCTCCGGCGGCTGGCGGCAGCCGGCACCGGCGGTGTGGTGGTCGCCCCCATTGGGTTTGTAGCCGACCACATGGAGGTTGTCTACGACCTCGATGTGGAGGCTCGGGCGCTGGCCACCTCGCTTGGCCTCCCGATGGTCCGGGCGGCCACGGCCGGCATCCATCCGGCGTTCGTGGCGATGGTGCGCCAGCTAGTCGAGGAGCGCCTGGGGCCATTGACCCCCAAGCTGGCACTGGGCGACGACGGCGCGTACCACGACGTCTGCCCGCCCGGCTGCTGCCCGCGACCACGGTAGCGTCGCCTTGATATGCCCTCCCACGAAGCCGGCGTCCAGGTCACCTGCCCCGGTTGCGGCCGGCTAGTGATGCTGCACAGCATGATCCCCCTCCTGGGCGACGGAGGCCAGGGGATCCGCTACCTCTGCCCGCCCTGCGCCCGGGAGCTGGCCCATCCGGCAGCGCCGAACGAAGCGCTCGCTGCCGCCGCGCCCGCGTCTTCGGAGGCCGAGTCGACGTCGACCGAGGCGCCCGGGTCAGCGGCCACGGCGAATTCGAGCGGGTAGCCCGTCCATCGGCCCGTGCTCCGGCACGAGGTGCCGACTTCGCACGTCAGGCCGCGGTACCGGCAAAGACTTGTGCGGCAGCGGCAAAGACTTGTGCTAATCCGTTGCTCTTAGCACCGCTGGGGCGGGATTTCCGTCGAAAGTGGCTACAGGTGCACTGGCTGTACCCAAGTCTTTCCCCGCGGTACCCAGTCCTTTCCCGCGGTACCCAAGTCCTTTCCCGCGGTACCCAAAGTCTCATCCCGCCCAGCCCCGCCCCCGACCGTCGTCCCGCCCGTCGTCCCGACTAGGGCCGCTCCGAGGTGTTGCGCACCAGAAACGACTCCGCCAGCCGTCCCTCAGGAAGCCCTCCGGCCGCTGCCTGGGCCCCCAGGAAGTCGCGAAGGAATCCCGCCGGGTCCCCCTGGGCGGGGTTCATTTGGCTCTTGTGCCTGCGCAACGCCGCCAGCTTGCGGTCAAACACGTAGGTCACGTCGACGAAGGTGTCGGGGATGGCGGCTGACATGATCCAGACCTCGTCGACGACGTGCGGCGCCAGCCCCACCGCCTCCGGAACGTCAGCGAAGGCGAAGGGGTTGCGTGCGTCGGGGTAGACAGCGCACAGCGTGGCCTCCCCTGCCGCCATGTGGTCGGGGTGGCTGGCGAAGATGCTGCGCCAGTTGCGTTCCGGCCACTGGCACATCACCCGCTGGGGTCGGACGGTGCGGATCACCCGGGTGATGTCCCACCGGAGGGCCATGTTGACCTCGATGGCCCCGTCGGGGTAGCCGAGCCACACCAGATCGGTGACGCCGACCTCCTTGGCGGCCGCGGTCTGCTCGGCCCGCCGGATGACCGGGATGTCCTCCCGCCGGATCGACGCATCGTGGCCGCCGGCGTCGCCGTCGGTGATGATGCAGTACGTCACGTCGATACCGGCGTCGGTCCACAGCGCGACGGTGCCCGCCGCCCCGAAATCGACGTCGTCAGGGTGGGCGGCCACCATCAAGGCCCGCTCCACCTTCTCCCCCGCTTCAGCCGTTGACATGCCCGCTTCAGCCGTTGACATAACAGCGACGCTAACGAGCCCGAAGCCGAAAGGCGAAGGCGACCATTAAGCTCGTGGTGACCTGACGAGCTGACCAGATGGGAAGGGTCAGATGACCCCAGCTCGGGCGCTTAGTTCCAACGCGCCCTCATCCCATCACAACCAAGGAGCAGCCCGCCCATGTCCGTGACCTCATCGGCGCACGATTTCCGCGTCGCCGACCTGTCCCTAGCCGCCTTCGGCCGCAAGGAAATCGATCTGGCCCAGGTGGAGATGCCCGGCCTCATGGCCCTCCGGGCCGAGTACGGGGCCAGCCAGCCGCTGAAAGGGGCCCGCATCAGCGGCAGCCTCCACATGACGATCCAGACGGCGGTCCTGATCGAGACCCTGATCGCCCTCGGCGCCGAGATCCGTTGGGCCAGCTGCAACATCTTCTCCACCCAGGACCATGCGGCCGCCGCCCTGGCGTCGCGGGGAATCCCGGTCTATGCCTGGAAGGGCGAGACCCTGGAGGAGTACTGGTGGTGCACCGAGCAGGCCCTCCGCTGGCCTGACGACGAGGGCCCCAACATGATCCTCGACGACGGCGGCGACGCCACCTTGCTTATTCACCTGGGCGTGGAGTGCGAGCGTGATGGCAAGGTCCCCGACCTCGGTCCCGAGGACTCCGACGAGTACGGGGTCATCCTGGCCACCTTGAACCGGACCCTACGGGAGGACCCCAAGCGCTGGACCCGCCTGGCCGAGGGCATCAAGGGGGTGACCGAGGAGACCACGACCGGGGTGCACCGGCTGTACCAGCGCCACGAGCGGGGCGAGCTGCTGTTCCCGGCGATCAACGTGAACGACTCGGTCACCAAGTCCAAGTTCGACAACCTCTACGGCTGCCGGCACTCGCTGCCCGACGGCATCATGCGCGCGACGGACGTCATGCTCTCGGGCAAGGTGGTGGTCATCGCCGGCTACGGCG
>JBOGGN010000392.1:0-4367 GCA_050744165.1 Acidimicrobiales bacterium
TTGCTCTGGGCGTTCTTGGCCTGGCGCTGTTCGGCGCTGGCGTTGGCACCTTCGCCCGGCAGGCTCGCCGGCGTGAGGTTCCTGCCGCCGAGCACGTGCGTCGCGGCTAGTTCCACCAATCGCATAAGCAGCAAGCCGGTGCCCGGGTCTTCGGATCCGGGCATCAGCGCGTTCAGAGGTCCAGCGGCGTTCAGGATTGCGATACCCGGGTCCTCGGATCCGGGTATCAGCGCGTTCAGAGCTGCGTTTACCCGGACCGACCCCCACCCCGGTACCTCCGCCGGCCGACCGGTGACCCGGACGCCGGCGCGCTCAAAGGAGAGTGCCAGCAAGCTGCGGGTACCCGATCCGCGGTCGCCTCGCCGGAGCGGCCCAGCAAACGTTTGAGACGGCGTTGGGCGTAGTTGGTGTGTCTCAGGATGGCGTCTGTTATTGCCGGAAGGTCCTCCGTGTCGAGCGCTCCTCAGCCCAGGAGCCGGTCCTGGATCCAGGGTCTGGTCTAGGTCGGCCAGGAGACGGCAGATCCATACCCAGCGCCGGGAGTGGGTGCGGCCGGGAGTGGGTGCGGCCGGGACTGGGGCCGGCCGGGACTGGGGCCGGCCGGGAGTGGGGCCGGCCGGAGTGGGGGCGGCCGGGCGGCCTCTTGCTTCAGGGCCGAACGATGTTGCCAGGATCCACGAGGTCGCCCCCGTGGTGCGCTCCCCGAGGTTGGCCCCGGTCGAGGGTGCTACCCGCGACAGGACGAATGGCCGATGATGATGTTGCCGACCACGGCCGGTCCCTGGAGGATCTCGTGGGCCGCGTTGACGGTGAGTGAGCCGTTCGCGTTGGTGGTCTGCTGGTTGAACACCCATTTGAAGTGCTCAGTGGAGCCGTTGGCCTGCAGCGTGCCGGCGATGGTGAAGTCGGGCGGCGGAGCGACGGGAACCGCCATTTTGGTGAGGGGGGCGCCCATGGGGTCGGTCGAGGTCACGACCACGCCGTTGCTGATGGTGGTCACGCCGAGTGGGGCGCCCGCGGCGGAGGTGCACGTGCTCTGGACGAAGTTCGCGGTGAACGGCGAGTTGCCCACGGATTCGAGCGAGGCGACCGACGTGGCCGATCCGTTCGATCCTAGTGTCAGGACGGAGATCGGGCCGGAACTGAACAGGATGGCGGGCCCGAAGGCCACCTGGCCGGACGGGGCACTTCCGATCACGGGGCTCGCAGAGCCTCCCTTGGGCAAAGTGACCTTGGGGGTGGCGGCCATGGTGAACGGCGGCGAGCCGAACAACGAGACCTTGGCGGCGTAGCCATAAGCGCTGCCCAGCACCGGTCGCGTGCTGGCGCCGGCCGGTGGCGAGGTCGCTAGAGCGGCGGCGCCCGCGGCCACCAGTGACGCCATTGCTATCGCCGCACGGCGGCCTCGAGACCGAATCTTGTGCATGAGCGGCGTTCCCCTCTCCTTCGTGTCGGTATGACCTGATTATGCACGAGAGGGCTTTGTCGGCGTTGCCGATATGGCAAGCGGCCCACGGGGAGCAGCAATTGGCGGGCCGGAGGGGAGGGCCGTCGGTAGAGTGCCGCTGTGGCATTGCAGGACGGCGACGGGCCGGAGCGGTCCGATTTCATCCGAGACATCATCTTGGAGGACCTGCGCCAGGGCCGCAACGGCGGCCGGGTGGTCACCCGGTTTCCGCCGGAGCCGAACGGCTACCTGCACATCGGCCACGCCAAGTCGATCTGCCTCAACTTCGGCCTCGCCGAACAGTTCGGGGGCAGCTGCAACCTCCGCTTCGACGACACCAACCCGGTGGCCGAGGATGTCGAGTATGTGGAGTCGATCGAGCATGACATCCACTGGCTCGGGTTCTCCTTCGGCGACCATGCCCTTTTCGCCTCCGACTATTTCTCGGAGATGTACGAGCTGGCTGTGGGCCTTGTTGAGCAGGGTAAGGCGTACGTCGACGACCTGAGCGACGAGGA
The DNA here is from genome assembly GCA_050744165.1 of Acidimicrobiales bacterium. GTDB lineage: Bacteria > Actinomycetota > Acidimicrobiia > Acidimicrobiales > Palsa-688 > JBOGGN01. The sequence continues at coordinate 1,966 of JBOGGN010000392.1, forward strand.
GATTAAGGAGTACCGAGGAACTCTCATGGAGGCGGGGCGGCCCTCTGCGTGTCGGTCTCGCTCCGTCGAGGAGAACGTCGCCCTTTTCCAGCAGATGCGGGACGGCGCGTTTCGTGATGGGGCTTGCGTGCTGCGGGCCAGGATCGACCTTGCCTCGCCAAACATGAAGATGCGGGACCCGCTGCTGTACCGGATCCGCCACGCTTACCATCACCGCACCGGTGACCGGTGGCCGATTTACCCGATGTACGACTGGGCCCACCCCATCTCCGACGCCATCGAGGGCGTCACCCACTCGATCTGCACCCTCGAATTCGAGAACAACAGGGAGCTCTACGACTGGGTCGTTGCCAACACCGGGGTTTCAGAGAAGCACGGCTTCAGTCGGCCGCATCAGTACGAGTTTGCGCGGCTCAACCTCGATTACACCGTGATGAGCAAGCGCAAGTTGCTGGCCCTGGTGGAGGACGGGTCCGTCAGCGGCTGGGACGATCCCCGCATGCCCACCATCGCCGGCATGCGACGGCGCGGGTACCGCCCGGAGGCCATACGGGCTCTGGCTGCTTTGGTGGGGGTCGCCAAGGTCAACTCGGTGGTCGACATGGAGAAGCTGGAGTTCTGCGTCCGGGACGACCTCAACTGGATCGCTCCCCGGGTCCTAGGCGTCCTCAGGCCGCTCAAGGTCACCATCACCTCGTGGCCGGAGACGGAGGTGGCCGAGCTGGTCGGGCCATATTTTCCGCCCGACATCGGCAAACCGGGGGAGCGTGTCATCCCCTTGGAGCGGGAGATCCTCATTGAGACCGACGACTTCCGGCTTGATCCGCCGTCCGGCTATCAGCGCCTGGCGCCGGGCCGGACGGTGCGGCTTCGTTACGGGCCCTGCATCACCTGCGACGAGGTGGTCGTCGACGGCGGCGAGGTGGTGGAGGTGCGGGCGCACCACGTCCCCGATTCGATCGGGCGGACCCCGGCCGGGGTGAAGGTGTCGGGCGTGATCCACTGGGTGCCGGCGACCCGGTCCCTACCGGCGGAGGTCCGCTTGTACGACCGGCTCCTCCGGGTTGCCCAGCCAGCGGAGGGTGGCGGCGACGAACTCAACCCCGATTCCCTGGTCGTCCTGCGGGGTGCCCGGCTCGAGCCCAGCCTGGCCGACGCCGCCCCCGGCAGTCGCTGGCAGCTCGAGCGCCTCGGCTATTTCGTGTTCGACACCGTTGACTCACGCCCCGGGGCCCCGGTGCTGAACCGGATCGTGGCCTTGCGCGACTCCTGGCAGGGGCGGGCTCAACCGGCGCCGGCTGTGGCACGAGGTCCCGCTGGAGCGACGTCAGGCGTGGCATTGGGCTCCGGCGAAGCGGGGTCGCCCGGGGAGGGGGCGGTCGCGCCCGCCAGTGCCGCGTCGGAGGTGTCGACTCGTGTGTCGACCCGGCCGGCTCGGCGCAGCCGGATCGAGTACCGGGCCGAGGCTCGGGTCCGGGATCGGGAGTTAGCCGAGCGGTTGGCGTCCTGGTCCGCTCGCTATGGCTTGGCTGACGGCGACGTGGACCTGCTGACCGGCGATCGGCCAACGGGGGACCTTTTCCAGGCCGCGGTCGCGACTGGCGCCACTCCCGCGGCGGTCGCCCGCTGGGTAATCAACGAGGTGCCTCGCGAGCTGGGCGAACGTGACCTGGGCGACACTGCCCTTACTGGCGCCGCACTGGGGGCGCTCGTCCAGGTGGCGGAGTCAGGGCAGATCACCGCCGCCGCGGCCAAGGAGGTCTTCAGCGAGCTGGTCAGCCATGGTGGCGACCCGCGAGACATCATCGCCGAGCGAGGCTTGGCCCAGATCAGCGACGAGGACGCCATCGGCCGCTTGGTGGACGAGGTCCTGGCCTCCAATCAGGAAAAGGTCGATCAGTACCGCGGCGGCAAGACCGGCCTGCTCGGCTTTTTCGTCGGCCAGGTGGTTCGAGCCTCTCGGGGCAAGGCGGATCCGCAGGTCGTGCACAAGCTGCTCGGTCAGCGTCTTATCGTCGACTAAGCGGCCCTTGCGGTGGTCGCGGGGCTATCTGCGCTCCTCAACCGGTAGATGCATTCAGGCGCTCGTACCGCCGAATCCGGGCGGGATCAGCAACGACCAATACCTGTTGCATTGTGGTCTATGCGATGAGTTTCCCTGCGCGCACTGGTCCAACTGATCGTGAGTGGCCGCACGTGGCGCCCGAGCTGCAGCAGGAGGAGTCGACCGTGAACTCGATCGCACGCCGGATGTTCGAGCTGGTCGAGCCGATTGGTCTCATCCCCTACTCAGCCGACGAACCGAACGAGGCGATGTTTGCCCTGGGCTTCACCAACTACTGGGACACCTACTTCGCGGGACGGGCGGCGCCCTTGGGCCTGGTGCCGGCGGAGGTGGTGGA
>JBOGGN010000393.1:0-8299 GCA_050744165.1 Acidimicrobiales bacterium
CGGCGGCTCACGGGACGGGTGCGGCACACCATCTTTCGGGGCACACCGGTGGTCGTCGACGGGGAGGCGCAGCGGTGAGCAAGTCCTGTCCTGTGGATGAGCGGGTGGCGTCATGTGGCTGAGCGGGTGCCGGGCACGCTGGTCCTGGCCGACGGGACGACCTTCGAGGGCGAGGCGATCGGCTGGCAGCCGCCGGAGGGGGTGGCGACGGGCGAGGTGGTGTTCAACACAGTGCTGGCCGGCTACCAGGAAGTCATCACCGACCCGTCCTACGCGGGACAGATCATCACCTTCACCTGCCCCCACATCGGCAACTACGGCGTCTCGCCCGACGACGACGAGAGCCGCCGGCCCCACTGCCGGGGGATCATCGTGCGGGACCTGGCGCGCCGCCCCAGTAGCTGGCGGAGCGCCATGGATCTCGAGAGCTTCCTGGTCCAGCACCGGGTTTCGGGGTTGACCGGGGTCGACACCCGGCGGCTCACCCGCCACATCCGGGAAACGGGCTCGATGCCCGCCGCCTTCGGCACCGCGTCCGAGGTGGCGTTGAAGGAAGCGGCCCTGGCCGAGCCGGGTACCGATGGACTCGATCTGGTGGCCTCCGTGACGACCGCCTCCGCCTATACCGTGGGCGAGGGGCAGCTGCGGGTGGTGGCCTACGACTTCGGCATCAAGCGCACCATCCTTCGCCACCTGGGGCGCATGGCGACGGTCACCGTGGTGCCCGCCTCGACCCCGGCGTCGGAGGTCCTCGAGTTGGAGCCCGACGGGGTGTTTCTGTCCAACGGGCCCGGCGACCCCGGCGCCGTCGCCGGAGCTGCGGCGGCCATCGAGGGGCTTGTGGGTCAGGTGCCGCTGTTCGGGATCTGTCTCGGGCACCAGCTTTTGGCCACCGCGCTCGGCGGGTTGACGTTCAAGCTCAAGTTCGGTCACCACGGCGGCAACCACCCCGTGCGCCGTATCGAGACGGGATCGGTCGAGATCACCAGCCAGAACCACAACTACGCGGTGGCGTCGGGCTCGCTCGACCGGGCGGTGGTGACCCACGTGAACCTGAACGACGGGGTCATCGAGGGTTTGAGCTGCACCGACGCGCCGGCTTTCAGCGTCCAGTATCACCCCGAAGCGGGGCCGGGTCCCCACGATGCCCGGTACCTGTTCGCTGAGTTTGGCCGCCTGATGACCATTGGCGGCGCACCCCGGCACACGAGTCGGGCGTAGGGGGCGACGGTGCCCCGGCGCCAGGACATCGCCTCGGTGCTCGTCATCGGGTCGGGTCCCATCGTGATCGGCCAGGCATGCGAGTTCGACTACTCAGGAACCCAGGCGTGCCGCGTGTTGCGCGAGGAGGGGTACCGGGTCGTCCTCGCCAACTCCAACCCGGCGACCATCATGACCGACCCGGACTTCGCCGACCGGACCTACATCGAGCCGCTCACGGTGGACACGCTGGCCGCCATCATCGAGCGGGAGCGCCCCGACGCCCTGCTGCCCACCCTCGGGGGACAGACGGCGCTCAACCTGGCCATGGGCCTGTTCGAGCGGGGTGTTCTGGAACGCTTCGGGGTGGAGATGATCGGCGCCAAACCCGACGCCATCCGCACCGCCGAGAACCGGGAACAGTTCCAGAAGGCCATGACCGAGATCGGCCTGGCCACGCCGCCGTCGGGCTTCGCCCACCGCTTGGACGACGCAATCGCGGTCGCCGAGGAGATCGGCTACCCCGTCATCGTGCGGCCCAGCTTCATCCTCGGGGGGTTGGGGACCGGGATCGCCCACGACGAGCAGTCGTTCCGGGCCATCGCCGCGACCGGCCTGGCGGCGAGCCCGATCACCGAGATCCTGATCGAGCGTTCCATCGCGGGCTGGAAAGAGTTCGAGTTGGAGGTCATGCGCGACCGGGCCGACAACTGCGTCGTCATCTGCTCCATCGAGAACGTCGACCCTATGGGCGTCCACACCGGAGACTCCATCACCGTGGCCCCGGCCCAGACGTTGTCCGACGTCGAGTACCAGCTCATGCGCGACGCCGCCTTCGCCTGCATCCGCCGCATCGGCGTCGAGACCGGCGGCTCCAACATCCAGTTCGCCGTCGATCCCGAGCACGGCGAGATGGTCGTGATCGAGATGAACCCCCGAGTGTCACGTTCTAGCGCCCTGGCGTCGAAGGCGACGGGGTTCCCGATCGCCAAGATCGCGGCCCGCCTAGCCGTTGGTTACACGCTGGACGAGATCATGAACGACATCACCGGCGAGACGCCGGCGTGCTTCGAGCCGACCATCGACTACGTCGTCACCAAGGTGCCGCGCTGGGCGTTCGAAAAGTTTCCGGGGATTCCCGACGTGCTCGGCACCCGCATGCAGTCGGTGGGCGAGGCGATGGCGATCGGGCGGACGTTTCCCGAGTCGCTACAGAAGGCGCTGCGTTCCCTGGAGCACGGGCGCCTCGGGTTGAACTGCGATCCCGCCGAGACCCTGTACGACTCGTGGTCCGACGACGAGTTGGTGCGGCGGGCAGCGGTGGCCACCCCCGACCGGCCGTTCCAGCTGGAGGCGGCGTTGCGGCGGGGGGTGTCGGTGGAACGGCTGTACCGGGCCACCTGGGTGGACCCGTGGTTTCTCGACCAGCTGCTGGCCATCGTGGAGTGCCGGGGCTGGCTGGCGGAGCGCGGCGCTCCAGCGGGGCGGGGGGCTGAGCTTGGGGCCGACGGCGGTGCGGTGCCCGAACTCACCCGTGTCGAGTGGCGCCGCGCCAAGCGGCTGGGCTTCGGCGACGCCCAGCTGGCCTGGCTCTGGAACGTTCCCGAGGCCGCGGTTCGCGCCGCCCGGCTGGCGTGCGGGGTGGCCGCCACCTTCAAGACGGTGGACACCTGCGGGGCCGAGTTCTTTGCCCGCACCCCCTACCACTACTCGACCTATGAGGACACCGACGAGGTCCTGCCGGGCGAGCGGCCCAAGGTGATCATCCTCGGCTCGGGGCCCAACCGCATCGGCCAGGGGGTGGAGTTCGACTACTGCTGCGTGCAGGCCAGCTTCGCCCTGCGCGTCGCAGGGTTCGAAACAGTCATGGTCAACTGCAACCCCGAGACCGTTTCCACCGACTACGACACCAGCGATCGGCTGTACTTCGAGCCGCTCACCTGGGAGGACGTCAGCAACGTGATCGACGCCGAGCGGCGCAGCGGCACCGTGCATGGGGTCATCGTTTCCTTGGGCGGGCAGACGCCGCTGAAGCTGGCCGCCCGGCTCCCGGTGGATTTGGTCCTCGGCACCTCACCGGAATCGATCGACTTGGCCGAGGACCGGGAGCGATGGAACGCACTCTGCCAGCGCCTCGGGATCCCGCAGCCGGCCGGCGGCACCGCCGCCAACTTCGAGGAGGCGGCGGCGGTGGTTGGTCGCATCGGCTACCCGGCGCTGGTCAGGCCGAGCTATGTGCTCGGCGGGCGGGCCATGGAGATCGTCTACGACCTCGACCGGCTGCGCTCGGCCATGGCGCAGCTTGCCGGGTTCGGCTCGCTCGGCCGGGAGGGCGGGTTGTCGGCGGAGCGACCGGTTTTGATCGACCACTTCCTGGAGGACGCCACCGAGGTCGATGTCGACGCCGTCCGTGACGCCACCGGGCGGGTGGTGATCGGGGCGGTGATGGAGCACGTGGAGGAGGCCGGCGTCCATTCCGGCGACAGCGCCTGCGTGATCCCACCCCCGACTTTGCCCTCTGAGGTCGTCGACATCATCGAGGGCCACACCCGGGCCATCGCCGAGGCGCTTGAGGTTCGTGGGCTGGTCAACGTCCAGTTCGCGGTGCAGCGCTCCGGTGCCTCGGGCGAGTTGGTGGTCTATGTGATCGAGGCCAACCCGCGCGCCAGCCGCACCGTGCCCTTCGTGTCCAAGGCCACCGGCGTGTCCCTGGCCCAGGTGGCGGCCCGGGTCATGGCCGGCGCCACCTTGGACGACCTCGAGGCCGAGGGCCTGCTGCGGCCCCCCGGCACCGGCGGCCACGTCAGCGTCAAGGAGGCCGTCCTGCCCTTCGACCGTTTCCCCGATGCCGACACCCTGCTGGGGCCGGAAATGCGCTCCACCGGCGAGGTCATGGGCATCGACGCCACCTTCGGGCTGGCGTTCTCCAAGAGCCAGGACGCGGCCGGCGACCCGCTTCCCGACTCGGGGTCGGTGTTCCTGTCCCTGGCCGACCGGGACAAGGCCGCAGGCGTCCGGGCGGCGATGCGCTTCGCCGAGCTTGGCTTCTCGATCGCGGCCACCGCAGGCACAGCCGCCTACCTCGAGGACAACGGGATCCCGGTCGAAGTCGTGGTCGCAAAGGTGGGCGAAGTGGGCGGGGGCGTCGACGCGGTCGAGCTGATCCGCTCGGGGAAGGTGCACCTGGTGGTCAACACGCCGCGCGGCGTCGGGCCCCGAGCGGACGGGGCACACATTCGCCAGGCGGCCAACGTTGCACAGGTGGCCTGCCTGACGACGGTCGCCGCGGCCCGGGCGGCCGCGGCCGGCATCGCCGACCGGAGCCGGCACCCCTTCGTGGTACGGAGCCTGCAGGAGTACCAGGCCGATGGGCAGCAACGGCTCGGCGTCTGACCCCCGCACGGGGCAGACCTCGTGGTGGGCCAAGCGCGTCGGCGCCGGCGGACGTCTTCGGGCAGTCGACCCTGACCCAGGGCGAGCCGGTGGCCGCGGCGCCCGGCCGAGCATCGACCTGACGACCCGGTTGGGGTCGCTCACCCTTCCCAACCCGGTGATGACGGCGTCGGGTACTGCGGGCCACGGCGCGGAGCTGGCTGCCTACATGGATCTGGCGTCGTTGGGGGCGGTGGTCGTCAAATCCCTGTCGCCCGAACCCTGGGCGGGCAACCCCTCGCCCAGGGTGCACCCGGTCGCGGCCGGAATGCTGAACAGTGTTGGCCTCCAGAACGCCGGCGTCGCCGCGTGGCTCGAGGAGGAGCTGCCGCCGCTGGCTGCAACCGGCGCCCGGGTCGTGGTCAGTATCTGGGGTCACTCGGCGGCGGACTACGGGCGTGCCGCCAGGGCGATCGCGGCCGGGCACCTGGGCTCGACCGGGCACCCCGGCGCGCCTGCAGGTTCGATCGTCGCTGTAGAGGCCAACATCAGCTGCCCCAACGTCGAGGACCGCCGCCGTATGTTCGCCCACTCGTGCGCCTCGACGGCGGCCGCTGTCGAGGAAGCGGCCAGGGGGCTGGCAGGGACCGGCCTCCCTTTGTGGGCGAAGCTCAGCCCCAATGTCACCGACATCACGGAGATCGCGGCGGCAGCGCTCGAGGCGGGCGCCGCGGGCCTGACCCTGGTCAACACACTCATGGGCATGGCCATCGACCCCCTCACCGGCCGACCGCGGCTCGGGGCGGGTGGCGGCGGCCTGTCGGGCCCGGCGTTGCACCCAGTCGCGGTGCGGGCCACCTACGACTGCCGGGCCGCCTTCCCCACGGCCGTCATCGTTGGCGTCGGCGGCATCGCAAGTGGCGAGGACGTGGCCGAGCTTCTGGTCGCCGGGGCCGATGCGGTGCAGGTCGGAACCGCCACCTTCGCCGACCCGAGGGCGCCAGTTCGCGTGCTTTCTGACTTCGGAGGCTGGTGCCGCGACAATGGCGTTATTTCCTTAGACCAACTGCGAGGACGGGCCCATGATCTTCAACACCGATGAACCCCCCGGCGGCCAGACCAACGGCGGCCAGACCAACGGCGGGCGGCCAGCCGCCGCCGGCCACGCCGCGTTCGCGGTCGGCGACCTCGACGACGGGGAGCAAGAGGTGGAGGAAGCCCCGGCCGAGCTGCGCGATCGGCTGGTGCTGGCCCTCGATGTGGACGACGTGGTCGAGGCGACCCGGCTGGTCCACGAGCTCAAATCCTGGTTCGGCGTAGCCAAGGTGGGCCTGGAGCTGTTCACTGCCGCGGGCCCGGACGCGGTGGCGTCGATCCTGGCCGAGGGAATGAAGGTCTTCCTCGATCTGAAGCTGTTCGATATCCCCACCACCGTCGGCAAGGCGGGACGGGTCGTCGGTGCCTTGGGAGCGTCGTACCTGACCCTGGCCGGCTTCGGAGGCGTACCGATGTTGCGCGCCGGCGTCGAGGGTCTCGCCGATGGAGCCAGCCGAGCCGGGCTGGAGCCCCCGACGTCCCTGGCGGTCACCATGCTGACGAGTGACACCGGTGCTCCCGAACACGTGCTCGGCAACCGCGTTCGCGCCGCGTTGGAAGCAGGCTGTGGCGGGGTGGTGTGCGCCGGTTCCGACGTCGCCGAGGTCAAGGCCTTGGCCCCCCGCTTCAAGGTGGTCGTGCCCGGGATCCGGATCGAGGGCTCGCCCCGTCACGACCACGGGAGAGCGGCCACCCCCGGCGAGGCGTTCGCCGCAGGCGCCGATCTGCTCGTCATCGGGCGCACCGTCACCGCGGCCGCCGACCGGGCCGTTGCCGCATCGCAACTGGTGGGCTCCATCGTTTCCTGACCCGCGCCTCGAGGGCAACCGGCGAATCCACGGCGGCAGGAAAGTACCATCAGCCAATTTCCCCCACTCCCGGAAGACGCCGCCGAACGAGCGCGCTACTGTGCCACCCATGCCGCTGCCCCCCTCACTTTCTCCGGATCAACGGCAGGCCGCGCTTGACAAGGCGGCCGCTGCGAGGCGTTTGCGGGCGGAGCTCAAGGAGAAGTTGAAGATGGGCTCGCTGACCCTGAAGGAACTCCTCGATCAGAGCGCCAACGACGAGGTGGTGGCCAAAATGAAGGTGGTCTCCGTGCTTGAGTCCCTGCCCGGCCTCGGCAAGGTCAAGGCGCGCCGGCTCATCGAGGAGATCGGGATCAGCGAGACCCGCAAGATCCAAGGTCTCGGTCAGCAGCAGCGGCGGCGGCTGCTGGAGAAGCTGGCGCCGTAAGGGCCGCTTGATCTTCATCATTTCCGGACCCGGCGGGGCCGGAAAGGGGACGCTGGTCGACCGCTTGCTGGAGCTCGACCCGAAGCTTTGGTTGTCGCGGTCATGGACCACTCGGCCGCGCCGACCCGGGGAACCGGAATCGGCGTATTCGTTCGTGAGCCGGGAGGAGTTCTTGCGCCGGGTTGCTGATGGCGGATTCCTGGAGTTCACTGAGTTCGCGGGGACCGGGCATTTCTACGGCACGCCGACGCTGGCCGCGCCCGCCGGCCGCGACGTCATCTTGGAGATCGAGGTCCACGGGGCACAGCAGGTGAAGGCGCGCTGCCCCGAAGCCAAGCTGATTCTCGTGGTCCCCCCATCGCCGGAGGTTCAAGAGGAACGGTTGCGGCACCGGGGTGACGACGAGGCCCACATCCGCCGACGCATGGACGTGGGCGCCGAGGAGGAGCGGCGCGGCCGTGCAATCGCCGACGCCGTCGTTGTCAATGACCACATAGAGCGGGCTGCAACCGAGGTGGTCGGTATACTCGAAAAGTTCCGATGACCGCGGTCGGCGCCCGTGAAGCGGCTGAGCCGCCTGCGATCGTCCGACGGTCCGAGTCCAACGAGCCCGAGAGGTAACCGCTGCACGATGGCTGAGCGCCGCCCCACCATGATGGACCCCCCCGTCGAGGACTTGCTCCGCCGGGTTGATTCCAAGTTCACCCTGGTCACCCTGGCGGCCAAGCGTGGCCGCCAGATCAACTCCTATTTCAACCAGCTGGGTGAGGGTCTCGGCGCCATCGTGCCGCCCCAGGTCACCTCGGTGTCTCGCAAGCCGTTGTCGATCGCCCTCGAAGAGATTGCGGTCGGCAAGATCACCTACCACCGCCTTGAGCCTGAGGTCGAGGGGGACGACGCCGCGGCGGGATTGGATCCCCCGGCCGGCTGACCACCCGCGTGTGCCTTCGCCACCGATGCACGGGGTGAACGAGTGAGCGATCTGCCGCTGGCGGGTCGTCGTGTCGTCCTCGGCGTGGCTGGTGGGATCGCGGCCTACAAGGCAGCCGAGGTTTGCCGCCGGCTGATGGAAGCCGGGGCCGACGTCAGGGTGGCGATGACGCCGGCAGCGACCCGGTTTGTAGCCCCGCTGACCTTCTCCGCTCTTTCGGGGAAGCTTGCCGCCACGTCCCTGTGGGACGGGCCTGACCCCATCGCGCACACCAGCCTCGGCCAGTGGGCCGAAGTGGTGGTGGTCGCCCCGGCCACCGCCCGGCTGCTCGGCGCGTACACCGCCGGCATCTCCGACGACCTGCTGACCGCCACCCTGCTCGCCACCCGGGCGCCGGTCGTGGTGTGCCCGGCCATGCACACCGAGATGTGGGACCACCCCTCGGTGCGGGACAACCTGGCCGTC
>JBOGGN010000394.1:0-11498 GCA_050744165.1 Acidimicrobiales bacterium
CGCCCGTTCCACTCGACCCGCCCGACGTGCCCGACGCGACCGGCCGGGTGGGCCCACTCGGTCCCCCGGGAGCATTTGGTGGGGCTGGCAATCGAGATGCGCCCAGTTCCGCTGCCCGCGCCGCCCGCTCAAGGCGCTCGATACGTTCCAGCAACGCGGCCGGGCTGGTATCGGCGTCGGGCCGCGTGAGCCGCACCAGGGCCACTTCCAAGCTGACGCGAGGATCGACGGAGTCGCGCATCTCGGCAAGCGCCTCGCCGATCACCTCCATGGACCGGACAAGGGCCGGTGTCCCCAGCCGTCGGGCCTGCTCACCCAGTTCGGTGACAACGTCATCGGGCAGCAGGACCAGGCCACGCGACATGACGGCCAGGAACCCGTTGCGCAGGTGTTCGAGAAGGTCGGCCGCCAACCGCCTCGGGTCTCGGCCTGCGGCCATGCCCTCGGCCACCGCTGTCAGCGCCACGCCGGCGTCGCGCTCGGCCAGGGCATCGACGATTTGGGACACCACGTGGGCCGGATCCTCGCCGAGGCCCCCGGCGGCGACCTGGTCCAGCACCGTCAGCGCGTCACGGGCCGAGCCGTGACCACTGCGTACAACGAGGTCGATGGCTTCGGGAGGCACCCCGAGGTGGGCCCGCACGTTGATGTCATGGAGCAAATGGCCGAGCACCTCGGCGGAGAGCAGGTGGAAGTCGAAGGAGATGGTCCGGCTGCGGATGGTCGGGAGCACCTTCTGCGGGTCTGTGGTGGCCAGCACGAAGACCACATGGGCCGGTGGCTCCTCGAGGGTCTTGAGCAGGGCGCTGGCAGCGTCGGGCGTCAGCTGGTGGACCTCATCGATGATGTACACCTTCCATCGCCCGCGGGTCCCGAGCGCCACCCGCGACAGGAGGTCCCGCATCTCGTCGAGGCGGCGGTTGGAAGCCGCGTCGAGCTCTTGGACATCCATCGACGCGCCGCGGCGGACGTCGACACACGAGGCGCACACTCCGTCGGGTTCGCCATCGGCGGGATGCTCGCAGTTGAGCGCCATCGCCAAGATGCGCGCCGTCGAGGTCTTTCCCGTCCCTCTTGGGCCGCTGAACAGGTATGCGTGGGCGATGCGACTGTCGCGGACGGAGTTTCGCAACGCCCGGGTGACGTGCTCCTGGCCGAGGACGTCCTCGAAGCGTTGCGGGCGGAATCTTCGGTACAGCGACTGGTACGGGGGGTCCGTCGCGAGGTCGTCAGCGGGGGGATCGGCCATCACGAGCGAGCCTACGGCAGGGGTGCGACGGCCTGTCCTGGCGGCCACTTCGGGGGCGGTGCAGAGTGACCGGGCAAGCCTTGCAGTCCCGATGCTCGGTGCGGCGGTCAGGCTGACTGCGGCACACAACACAATCCGCTGAGGGCTGCTGCCGTCAGGCCCTGACCCGATTCACGGTGCATCGTTGCGCAGGACCCGACCGTCGCACCGAGCATCGGACTGCTTGGGCATGGTACCGGGCGTGAGGGGGGTCGCGGGCGGTAGCGTGGCGGTTCGCCACCTGGAGGGGTGCGAGAGCGGCCGAATCGGCACGATTGGAAATCGTGTGTGGGGCAACCCACCGTGGGTTCAAATCCCACCCTCTCCGCTGGGACTCGTCCGATTGGGGAGGGCAACCATCATGTTCGGCGCAGCACTTCGGTCGTCGAGAATCCTTCGAGCGGCGGCCCTGGCGACGTCGATGGGTGTCAGCCTGGGCATCGCTGCCCTCGCCGTTGCCAACCCCGTGGGGACAGCTTCTGCGCAGGCCAACCCGTCGGTGCCCCAGGGGGGTACCGCCACCTTCTCGGCCACGCTGCCGATCAACAAGGACTGCCCAGCCAACGCCACGGTCATGCTCACCTCCTCACCCGGCCCCGGGGGAGCCAACCTCTTCCCGAACGGGACCGGCCCCACCGTGACTCGAGACACCACCGGGATGTTCAGCGTCACCTATGCCGTTCCGCTCTCGACGCCCGTCGGTGCCTACCCGATCAACGTCACCTGTGCCGGTAAGTCCGGAGCCGTCGAAACCCTCAATGTGACCGCCGCGGTCACCGCCAAACCGTCGTTGAGCGTGACGCCGGCCACCGCGGCCGCCGGCGCCACGGTGACCTTCTCGGGCCAGGTGCCGACGAGCGGTGGTGTCGTCTCGTGCCCAGCAGGGGACGCGACGCAGCTGACCGGATCGGCGGCCCTGTTTCCCCCCGCGGGCGCCGGTCCGGTCGTGAATCGTGGTGGCAACGGGAGCTTCACCCAGCCCTACCAGATCCCGGCGAACACGCCGGCCGCGACATTCACCATCGAGCTACGTTGCGGCGCGTCGGGCCTCGTGGTGAGCACCAGCCTGCAGGTGACCAGGACTGCAGCAACCACCACAAGCAGCAGCACAAGCACCACGAGCACCACGATTGCCAAGAACACGACGACTTCCCTGGTGCCCTCCACGCTTCTTCCTCCCGGGGGCCAGACGACGACGACCCTCGTGTTTCCTACCGTGCCCCCGGTATCCAGCACCCCGGCAAGCAAGAAGAGCGGTTTGTCCGTCGGTGCCCTCGGGCTGATTGGACTTGCGTGCGTCGTTGTTGCCCTTCTGATCGCGGTCGTGGTGTATTCACGGCCATGACCCGTCGGGCTTGACGCTTGCTGTTCTTTGGCGGCTTGCCCAGCCGATCCTGACCCCGACGGGCTGACGCTGCCTTGTGTCTCGCGGTCTCCCCGGCCGATCCTGCTCCGGCGGGCTCGACTCTGCTTACGCCTTGGCGGCTTTGCGGCCCCGGCCCCGTCGGGCCGATCCTGCCGAGAAGGTCTGTGGAGCCGGCGCCCCGCCACGGATCGCTTGATAGGCGGCCATGACCGGGCCCGGAATCCGGCCTCGTTCGTTGACCACATAGCCGTTCTCTCGAGCCCACGCCCGGATGGCAGCCACGTCAGCAGTAGCCGGGGCCGCCAGCGCGGGTGCCGCCACCGGCGCCGCAGGAACGATGGCGGCGGCGGGGGCGCTCGGGGTCGGACGAGCCGATCGGGCGGGACGCGCTGTGCGGGCTGGGCGGGTTGTGGCCGTCGGTGCCGCCACCGCGGTCGGGCGGCGGCGTCGTCCGGGGCGAGGCGCATCGCGTCGGCTGGCATCGACAAACCCTTGCAACTGGGCGATCAAATCCCCGAGTTGCGAGCCGTGGCTTTGGCATACGTCGAGCACGTAGTCAGACCCATCCCAGTTCAACATTCGTGACGCCCCGTCAGCGCCGGATTCAGGAATGGTGCCGCCGCACACATCACACGTATAGCTATAGCTCACAAGTTGGTGCTTGGCCATTGGGCCTCCACTTCGGGCGACTGGAAGGGCATACGATACGACAACAGTATTTGCGGGCGCAAGCACCCCCCACGGGCGACGGCAGCCCGGATTTGGATCGGATTGTTAGCGGCCGGCCGCATTCCTGCCAAGGATGATCGATAACGTTGTACACGACGCGGGTCTCAACCCAGGGCCCAACGGCCACGTTCCGCCGTCGGGGGTCATCGTCTTCAGTGGCCAGATGAACAGTCGCGCCATGCATCGCGCCATCGGCTGGTCCCTTTCGACACCTGCTCGTCGCGTCGTCTTCTGTCTCAGGAAAAGACGCCGAACACCGCTTCGCATTCGACGAGATCCACCTTACCGACCTCGTCGAGGTTGTGAATTGGTCGGCCGCCGTTTCCGCCCTTGCGGGTGGATTGTGGCCGCGGGGACCAGTTCTACCTGGCGGCTCGGCGTTTCGCCGCCGGCTTACCGCGACCGCGCCAAGGTTCGTCGTCCCCGGCTTCCATGAGGCGGCCTACTGGCGGAGCTTGCCGCCAGCCCAGATCGCGACGGTCGCGGCCGCCCTGTCCGCCTGAAGGATCTCTCTCAGACGGGAATCAGCGGGAGGGCCCCCGCGACCGGCCATCATGGGAACCGTCAGGGGCACCGCACAGGAAGGAGCACCGCCGGTGGCATGGAGGAGGACGCTGTGGCACAAGCACCCCGGGGTTCGCAGCGGGGACCAACTCACGCTCGGCGAGCGCGCAGCCGACAGAGTCCGCAACGGAATGGGTTCGTGGATCTTCGTGATCATCTTCATCGCGACGATGTGCGTCTGGGCGATCGTCAACAGCATCTTCTATCTCGGAGGTTCGGCTGGCGGAAAGCACGGGTTCGACCCCTACCCCTACATCCTGTTGAACCTGATGCTGTCCATGGTGGCCGGCATGCAGGGCGCCATCCTCCTGATCGCCGCCAAGCGGGCCGACCAAATTTCGTCGGAGCTGGCGATGAACACCTTCGACAACACCACTGGCATCCGGAGCCTGCTGGAGGCCAACACCGAACTGACGAGGGCCGTCAACCAGCTGGCCATCGAAATCCATGACGCGATCTGCTCCCCGTCGGCCGCGGGCGGGCCGAGCAGCTCATGACGAGTCGCAACCAGCGTTGTGACTGACGAGCGGGCCATGGCGGTGGCCCTCGACGAAGCTCGGGCCGCCGCCGCGGCCGGTGAGGTCCCGGTAGGGGCGGTGGTCGTGGTGGCCGGGATGATCGTGGCCCGAGCGCACAACGAGCGCGAGGCGCGGGGCGACCCGACGGCTCATGCGGAGATCCTGGCCCTTCGAGCGGCGGCAGCCTGCCTGTCAGGGTCGGCGGACCTAGCGGCTGGCGAGGGCGGCGAGGGCGGCGAGGGCGGCCGGCGTGGCTGGCGGCTGGCGGGAGCCACTCTCGTGGTGACCCTGGAGCCGTGCCCGATGTGCGCTGGTGCCTTGGTGGCGGCCCGAGTGGATCGGGTGGTCTTCGGCGCCGCCGACCCGAAGGCCGGCGCTTGCGGCTCTCTCTACAACCTGTGCGCCGATCCGCGGCTCAACCATGAGGTGGCGGTTACCGGTGGCGTGCTTGCCGCAGAAGCGGCGAAGCTCCTTGCTCTGTTCTTTGGGCAGCGGCGGGGGCAGGCGGGCAGCCCAGCGGTAACCTGACGACGCCGCCAGGAGGGATGCGAGAGCGGCCGAATCGGACGGTCTCGAAAACCGTTGTGGGCTTAGCCCACCGTGGGTTCAAATCCCACTCCCTCCGCAGGTCAGAGGCCCCCGACGGGGCCTCTGACGTTTCCGGGAGGGCGCTGCGGAACGACCGGAGCCGACTAGCGATCGACGCCAGCGGCCGCCGCTACCGGCTCGTGTGAGTCGAGGCCCAACTCGACCGCCACGGTGGCGTATGAGACGGCCTTGGCCTCGAGCTCGGCCAAGAACTCGTCCAAGACGGCCCGCTTCTGGCAGACCTGCTCGCGCATGCGGGCGTTGATCGCTATGGCTTCGGAGAGGATCTCGCGGCGGCGGGCTTCGGAAATTCCACGCTTGGCCTCCGCCTTGAGCTCTGCCAAGCGGTCCTCGGCACCGAGAATCTCGTGGATACGCTCCAGGTCGAAGCCCATGACGTCGCGTAGCTCGATGATCCGGCGCAGCCGGGCGGCATCGGCGGCGGTATAGCGCCGGCTCCCGCCCGGGCTGTGTCCGGGCGCCAGGAGTCCCAACTCCTGGTAGTAGCGCAGGGTTCGTGTCGTGACCCCCGCCTGGGTCGCCACCTCTCCGATACGAAGGGTCGTCGCGGTGACCCCCGCCTGAGCTGCCACCTCCCCGTCGGGGCGGCGACTTCCCGGTTCGGAAATCACGCCCGGACCCTCTCCTCATCGTCGGCGTCGGGCCGCTTGCCGTTGCCGTTGCCATGGCCGTTGGCCGATCCCACCTCGGCGCCCACGGGGCCGCCGGGCACGTCGGCGACCGGTAGCCCCGCCGCCACGGTCGCCTCGGCGGCACCGTCGGTGGTGCTGTCTTCCTCATCCTCGGCATGGACGTACTTGCCGCCCCGCAGGTACGACGCCAAGGCGGCGATCAGCAGCATCACGAACGATGCATCCAGGGTGATCCGCAGGCCCTTCATGAACGGACCAGAGATCAGGTTGGGGAAGAACCTCTTGCCGGTAATGACGGCCCACTGGGCATTGGTGACATGGGCCACCGCTGCGCTCCCGAGCAGCTTCTGCATGGGGTTGTAGCCCAGGAAGGCGCTGAACAGGCTACCCACAGGCGGAATCTTGGCGACGACCGCGGCCTGGGCGGCGGGCACGCCGTTGGCGGTCAGTTGTGAGGACATGGTGTGGGGCAACGAGCCTGCCAGTCCGAGGATCATCAGGGTAAAGAACGCCCCGATGGACAGCACCATCCCCGAGTTCATAAACGTGGCTCGCATGCCCGATCCGGCGCCGCGCTCGCGAGCCGGCAGGCTGTTCATGATGCCGGTGGTGTTGGGGGCGGCAAACAGGCCCATGCCTATGCCGTTCAGCAGCAGCAGGGCGGCGAACACCGGAAAGGAGAAGTTGGCCGGCAGGTAGGAGAGCAGGAGGAACGAGGCCGCCGCCACCACCATCCCGCCAGTGGAAAAGGGCCGGGCGCCGTATCGGTCCGACAGCCACCCCGATACCGGCCCCGCCACGAGGAATCCGGCGGTCAACGGCAGCATGTAGATGCCGGCCCACAGCGGCGTCTGCTCGAAGCTGTAGCCGTGCAGTGGCAGCCAGATGCCCTGCAGCCAGATGATCAGCATGAACTGCAAGCCGCCTCGTGCGATCGAGGACAAGAGGCTGGCCAGGTTGCCCATGGCGAAGGCCTTGATCTTGAACAGGTTCAGGTGGAACATCGGGTTGGGCACCTTGGTCTCGATCCACCCGAAGAGGAGCAACATGGCGACGCCGCCGAGCAGCTCCAGCAGCACCCATGGACCGGTCCAGCCCATGTTGTGGTGCCCGTGGGGTAGCAGGCCATAGGTCAGGCCGACAAGGATCATCACCAAGCCGATACCGAAGGTGACGTTGCCCCACCAGTCGAGCCTCGCCTTGGTCGTGGTGCCGGTCTCCCGCAGCTTGAGGTAGGCCCAGACGGTCCCGAAGGCCCCGATGGGCACGTTGATCCAGAACACGGCCCGCCAGTCGATGGCGGCCAGGAGACCGCCGGCGATGAGGCCGATGAAGGAGCCCGCGATGGCCGCCACCATGTTGATGCCCATGGCCATCCCCCGCTCCTTGACGGGGAAGGCGTCGGTCAGGATGGCGGTCGAGTTGGCCATCAGGAGGGCGCCACCGACGCCCTGGACCACCCGCCAGCCGATCAACCACATGGCGCCCCCGCCCCCCTTCATGGGGCACAACGACAGCGCCAAGGAGGCCCCGCTGAAGACCGCGAAGCCGGCGTTGTACATCTTGACCCGGCCGTAGATGTCACCGAGGCGCCCGAAGGTGACCACCAGCACTGCGGTCACCACCAGGTATCCCATCAGCATCCACAGCAGGTAGCTGATGTTGGCCGGCTGCAGGGGATCCAGGTTGATGCCCCGGAAAATGGCCGGCAACGAGATCAGTACGATCGAAGCGTCCAGCGCCGCCATGAAGATCCCGAGCGTTGTGTTGGACAGCGCCGTCCACTTATAGCGGTCGTTCACTGTCGTTGGCGCGGCGGTGTCAGCCGTCATCTGTCCTCCGATCCCAAGCTTGCCCGACCACTGTATCGCACGACCTTGACGTTAACGTCAAGTTTCCGGGCGTCCCACCGTCACCTATCCGGTACCTTTGGCGAAATCCTCGGCCTGCGAGACGCTGTTCGGGCCCGTCCGGCTGAATGGGCCGTACCATCGCTGGGCTCAGGTCGTAGCGGTCGTGGCCGGGAGCACGACCACCGTGCCCGTCATCCCGCTGTGGATGGTGCAGTTGTACGGGAAGGTGCCGGGCGTTGCGAAGGTGTGGGTGAAGTAGCCGCTGTTCATGTCCGGGCTGCGCCAATCGCTCCCGGTCACGTTGTGCACGATGGATCCGTCGTCGAACTTCCAGGCGACGGTCTGGCCGGCGTGGATGGTCACTGTCTGCGGATTGAAGGCGATGTCCCGGATCACCACCGTCACGGCGGCAGCAGGCGGCGGCGAAGACGAGGCAGGGGAGCTGCTCCCGCACCCGATGAGCAAGGCCATCGCCAGCGCCGCGGCCAAAACTACGAGGACGGTGGCGCGCAACCGGCTCACGCCCATCGGTCAAGGACTTCCAGGAGTTCAGGGAGAGGGCCAATGACGGCGTCGGGGTCGACGTCGTAGCCCGGAACCATCGGGTTGGGTCGCAGGATGGCGCGCATGCCCGATTGCTGAGCCCCGTAGATGTCGTCATACGCCCGGTCGCCGACGAAGACCGCCGTGGCCGCCGACGACCCGACCGCCTCCAAGACGGCGCCAAAGGCGCTGGGGTGCGGCTTGCAATGAGTGAGTTCACTCGTATACACCCGGACGTCGATGTAGTCCGCCAGGCCGTCGCGATCGAGGAAATGCTCGTGGAAGTCCCGGGGCCAGTGCGTGTTGGAAAGCAGGCCGATCTTGAGCCCCCGGTCTTTCAGCGTCGCCAGAACGGCCTGGGCGTCGGGATCGTGGCGGATGTGGGGCGTCCAGGCGTCGAGGTGGCTTTGGCTCGCCTCCTCGATCACGGCCGCCGCCACGTCGAGGTGGAGGGCGTCGGACGCTCGGGCCAGTAGCTGAGCCAGGGTGAAGCTGCGCTGGTCGACTGCCAGCGCCGCCCACGCGTCAGCCTCGACCTCGACCAACAGGGCCCGGATCTCATCCTCACGAAGCGGGTCGCTGCCCGCCGCCAGGTGCTTTGCGGCGACGCGCCACATGTCGGCCATCTCAATGTCGACGAACACCGACAAGGTGCCGCCCCAGTCGAAAAGCACCGTGTCGATCACCGAGACGGGCCTGGTCCCTCCGAGGCCGGGGTCCGGTTGCGGGTTTCGAGCCACCGACGGAACCCGGCGGCGTTCGAATGCACCCCGTTCAACGTTTCCAGCCGCTCCCGGGCCGCCGGCTCGACCCCCGAAAGCTCCTGGCCGAAAGTCTGATGCAGGGCCTCGGCGATGTCCCGCCCTTGGGTCCACGCCGCCTCGGCAACCGCCGCCCAGCGGTTCAGGATGTCCTCCGCCTCCTCCAGCATGTCGAGGGGCTCGGGCAGGAGGCCGTAGTGGGCCAGGGCCACCCCCGCGGGCCGGCGGTCGCGGAAACGGTGCAGCGAGTTGACCGCCAACGCCAGGTCGAAGTCGGGCGGCGGGGTGGCCGGCAGGAGGACGCCCGAGCTCGGGAGTCGCACTCCCACTGCGTCGCCCGCGAAAAGGATGCCACTCTCGGAGTCGTGCAGCGCCAGATGATGCTTGGCGTGGCCGGGCGAGTCGACGGTCACCAGCTCCCGGCCAGGGCCGATGGAAATGGTGTCGCCGTCTTCCAGGATCTTGATGCGCTCCGCGGGTGTCGGGTCGAGGCGGCCGTAGAGGCCGTCGAGCAACGAGCCGTACACCTGAGCGGCCGACGCCACCAGGCGCGTCGGGTCCACCAGGTGGCGAGCGCCCTTCGGGTGGACGTAGATGGTGGCCTCAGGGAACGCTCGGGCCACGTCACCGACGCCGCCGGCGTGGTCGAGGTGAATGTGGGTCAGGGCGACGCCCGCTAGGTCGCCGGCGGCCACCCCATGGGCCGCCAACGCCTCGAGCAGGGCCCCGACCGACGACTGGCTGCCGGTCTCGACCAATACCGGCGCCGGGCCCTCGACCAGGTATCCGGCGGTGATCTCCTCCCAGCCGCCGAGCAGGGTGTCGATCTGCAGCACCCCCGACCCGATGTACCGGTCCATTGGCGCCGACCCTACCGTCCTGTCGCCCACCGTCCTATGACAGGGGGGCGGTATGGCATCGTGGCGGTATGGCGCCCCCGCCCCCCGCCTTTGATGCCCGACACGTCTCGCCACCCGACGCCGTCGTCACCCTGCGATCTCTCCGGCGGCGCTTCGCCGAAGCCTTCGAGCACGCCGAAGCCCCCGAGCAGGTGACCACCGCAGCGCCAAGCGGCATCTCGCCCCTCGACCGGGCGGCCCGGGTGGCTGGTGCCCTGCAGCAGATCGGCGACGCCCTCCGCCAGGTGTTCGTAGCCGATGATCCGACCGTGCAGCTTCCAACCGCCCCTGCCCGCGGGGCCACTGGCGGGGCAGTGGGAAATCCCAACACCGTCCTGGAACGCCTCGGCCAGCAGGCCCAAGAGGTGGCCGACATCATGTCGGGCGTGCACGGCGACGACTGGGCGAGGACGGGGCGGGACCAGGGGAGGTCCGTGTCGGCGTTGGACATCGCCCGTCTCGGCGTGGCCATTGCAATCGACGAGCTCAAAGCGGCCGAGTCCGACCTTGGCGTCGACCACGGGTAACTCCGAGTCGGACGTTCGCGGCGACCAGAGATAAGGCCGAGTCGGACTTTCGCGGCGACGGGAGCGACCCCTCCGCTTGCCTCCGGGCCGGCCGGGAGCGGACCGTCAGGTTTCGCGCCTTTCCCACCAGGGAATCTGCCCTAGCAACAGGCGAGACCTGGGAAAGAGGACGAAACCATGAGAAAGGCGCAAGCAGTAGAGACCAGGCGGGACCGGAGGGCACTGGCCAGGGACGCGGGAATGGGCTGGTTTTCAGCTCTGAGCGTCCTGGCCGGTGCACTTTGCGGCCTCGCAGCGTTCGAAGCCCTGGCAGCCATCGGTGGGGCCGCCGTGGTCGGCATCCATGGGTCGACCAACTTCGCCACGTGGGGTGCGACGACCTTCAGGATCGTGACCGTCGCCGTCATCTGTGTGGCCATGGCGCTGGGCTTCCTTTTCGGCGGCTACATCGGCGGCCGCATGTCCCGCCGCCGCGGCGCGACCCACGGGTTGCTGGCCGGCGTGCTCGGGGTGATCCTGGCACTGGCCGCAGGAGTCACGGTATGGGCGACCGGCGCCGAGCACGGATTGGTCGTCGCCGCCCGCCACCTCAATGTGGTCGCCACGTCGCAGGCGTGGCGCAACTATGGCCTCTTGGCCGCGGTGGTTGCGATCGGCACCATGGTGATCTTCGGCCTGATCGGCGGCGCCAGCGGCGAGCGGTGGCACGCCAAGTTGATGGCACGGGCGGTCGATCCGACCTTCGGGCCCGAAGCTCGGCGCCGTGAGGCGGCCCGCAAGGCGGCCATCGACGCCGAGACTGCCCGTATCGCGGCAGCGCAGGACGCCGGACGCCAGGCCGCCCTGCGCCGGGAGGCGGCGGCGTACTCCGCCAACGACGGTGCGGGCGACGAGACCAGGCCGCTCCGGCGACCCGCGGCGGCTGAGACCGACCGCGAGGACGAGGCGGCGCCCGTTGAGGGCCGTCCCCGGGAGCGCGGCACCGAAGCGGTGCCCACGTCCGGCATAGCAGCGGTATCGCCAGGTCGAACGCGTAACGCGACGCTCGCTGCAGAACGGGGGACCGACGAGTCGGACGGCAACGGCACCGGCGAGTCCCACGGCTGGAGCCCTCGCCACCTGTTGCACCACTAGGCGACAAGCAACATCGCACCCCAAAGACGGGCCGACACCATGGGGTCGGCCCGATGGGGTCGGCCCGTCTTGACG
>JBOGGN010000395.1:0-3832 GCA_050744165.1 Acidimicrobiales bacterium
CCCCCTCGTCCTCGATCAGGTCTGACAGCGAGAAGTCGTCGTCACCCATCGGCTGCTCGAGGGACACCGTCTCCTGGCTGAGCCGCAGTATGTCGCGCACACGCTCCTCGCTCATCTCGGAGCGGAGGGCGATCTCCTCGAACGAGGCCTCCCTGCCCATGTCCTGGAGAAACTGGCGCTGGGCCCGGACCACCTTGTTGATGATCTCGACCATGTGCACGGGGATGCGTATGGTCCGGGCCTGGTCGGCTATGGATCGGGTTATGGCCTGGCGGATCCACCAGGTGGCATAGGTGGAGACCTTGAAGCCCTTGGTGTAGTCGAACTTGTCGACCGCCCGCATCAACCCGAGGTTGCCCTCCTGAATCAGGTCGAGGAAGGCCATGCCCCTGTTGCGATAGCGCTTGGCGATGGAGACCACCAGCCGCAGGTTGGCCTCCACCAGGATGCGCTTGGCGTGCATCCCTTCGAGGCGCAGCCGCTCGTCGAGGCGCGCCTGCTCCCCTTCTCCCTCCTTGCCGGTCTCGGCCCGCCCGACCTGGCGCTCGATGGCGAGGACCCCCTGCTCGACGCCGCGGGCCAAGAGGACCTCCTCCGGGCCGTTCAAGAGTTGGACCTTGCCGATCTCCTTCAGGTACATCTTGACCGAGTCGGAGCCCGGCCCCCCCCGACTGTCGAAGTCGATCCGCAGTTCGGGAATCAGGGGTCGCAGGCGCACCCGTCCGGTCCCCGGCGCCTCCACGGCCTCCTGACCGGGCGCATTCCCCCCGGCATCGCCCGGGCGCGGCGCCGCCTCGGCACCGGGACCGGTGGGATCCGGGTCAACCGACGATCCGCCGTCGCCGACTGGCGAGCCCGTCTCGGGAGTCTCCATCGGAGGGAGTGCCCCGAATGCGTAATCGCTGTCGCCGAGGGAGTCGGCGTCATCGCGCCACTCGACGCCCTCGGCACGGACACGTTCCACGACCAAGTCGATCAGGTCGGGCGTGAGCTCCACCGCCTGCAGCATTCCCATGAGGTCGTCCTGCGTCAGGTAACCCCGCTCGCGCCCGAGCATGAGCAAAGCGACGAAGTCGACCGTCGCTCCACCCTCTGAAGTAAAGGGGGTCACAAAGGATTCACTCATCGGCGCTCAGGGCGACTTCGGATCGTGATGCCAGCCAATCTACCAAGGAGGCCATTGCATCCTGGTCCATTTGAACCGTTCGGACCCCTTCAAGAGCCAGTTTCAACCAGGCGATAACCGGCCCGTAATCTTGCGGTCGCGACGATCCCCGGGCGTCGCGCTGGAGTTCGTCGAGGGCCCGCTGACCAGCCCGCTCGACGAGGCGGAGGACCACCTCATCCACGTCCTCGTCGGCGTCCTCGACGGCCAGGCGTTGCAGCAGGTCGGCCACATCGGGGTCGGCGCTGGCGACCGCGTCGTGCAGGTTGGCCGCACCTGCCCGGGCCTGGAACGCCCGAGCGGCCAGGTCCCCGTCGAAGAACACGGGCCGCAACCGGGGTCCGATCTCCTCGGCGCGGTGGACGAGGAGACGCAGGGCTTCGAGTTCGGGGCCGGAGACCACGGGTGTGCCCCGGAACGCCCGGTTGCCGTTGGCGGCGCCGCCGGCGCGGCTGGGCGCTGGCGCCCTGTCGGCCTCGCGGGAGCCAGAAGGGGCGGGGCTTTTTCCCCAGCTGCGCCAGGCACCGGCCCGAAGTTGCTGCGGATCCACACGGCATTGGTCGGCCACCACCATCAGGTACTGGTCCCGCACCAGGTCGCTCGGGTGCTCCGCCACCACCTCCATGGCCCGGGCGGCGGTGCGGGCCCGGCCCTCGATGGAGCGAAGGTCGGCCCGGGCCAGGACCCGCTCGAGGCGGAAGGCCAGGAACGGGCGGGCGTCGGCCACCGCTGCCCGGAGCGCTTCGGGGTCCTGGCGGGACAGGTCGGCGGGATCGAGGCCCTTGGGCAGGGCGGCCACCCGGACGTCGATCTCGTAGCGCTGCTCCCACTCGTAGAAACGCTCGGCCGCCGCCAGCCCCGCGTTGTCGGCGTCGTAGGCCAGCACCACCCGGTGGGCGAAGTTGGTCAGGAGCCGCACGTGACCCTCGGCCAAGGCGGTCCCGCAGGTGGCCACCGCCTGGGGGACGCCGGAGCGGTGAAAGCCGATGACGTCGGTGTAGCCCTCGCAGATCACCACCTCTCCCGCCTCGACCGCCGCCTTCTTGGCCCAGTTGAGCCCATAGAGAACCCGGCTCTTCTTGTAGATCGCCGTTTCCTCGGTGTTCTTGTACTTGTTGGGGACCTCCGAGCCCGGCAGCACCCGGCCGCCGAGGCCGACGGGCTTGCCGGCGGCGTCGAAGATGGGGAACAAGAGCCGGGCTCGGAAGGCGTCATTGAGCCCGCCGCGCCGGTTGACGATGGCCAGGCCTGTCTCCCGCAGGACGCTCTGGGGCAGCTTCAAGGCCTTGACGAGGTGGTCGAAGCCGTCGGGCGCCCAGCCGAGGCGGTAGTGGGCCACCACCTGGGCGTCGTAGCCGCGTTCGGCCCGCAGGTAGCGGCGGGCGGCGGCGGCGTCTCGGCCGGTGCGCAACCGCTGGTGGTACCACTCGATGGCCGCCTCGAGGGCGTCGTGGAGCTGGGAGCGGTGCTGGTGTTCCCGGCCCTGGCCAGTGTCGGTGCGTCGCAGGGTGACGCCGGCGCGGGCGGCGAGGCCCTCCACCGCCTCGACGAAGTCCAGCTGGTCGATCTCCCGGACGAAGGTGATGACGTCCCCCTTGGCCCCGCAGCCAAAGCAGTAGAAAAAGCCCTGCTCGGCGTTGAGCGAGAATGACGGGGTCTTCTCGGGGTGGAAAGGGCACAGGCCGACCCAGCGGGTCCCGACCTTGCGCAGGCCCATTTTCTCGCTTGCCACGGCAACGAAATCGGTGTCCGCCCGGACCCGCGCCACGTCCTCCTCGACGATCCCCACTGGGCGGCACGGTACCGCCGCGCCCGCGCCTGCAGGGGACTTCCCCCCGGCACCGTTGCCGGCTCAGGTCGTCGTCGTCGTGCCGAAGGAGATCGTGACGGTGGACGACGTCGGTGAGGTCGAGGCCGTGGTCGTCGTCGCTGGCACGGTCGTCGTGGATACCGTCGTCGGAGGAACGGTGGTCGTCGCAACGGTGCTCGGGGTGGTCGTCGTCTCCCGCCTTGTCGTCGTTGTGGTGGCAAGCGTGGTAGTCGTCACCGGCGCCAAGGACGTCGTGGTCGCCGGCGGCGCACTCGGGTTGTGATGAGAACTCAGGGCGACCGCGATGATGACGGCCACGATCAGGGCGAGGACCAGCCCCAGCGCCACCAGCCACCCGCGGTTGGACTCGGGTGGTGGCCCTGGCGGTGGGTGCCTCCGCCCGCCGCCCGGTGGGTAGCCGCGGCCCGGCCCGCCCGGCCTTACCGGGCCGCCTGGCCCGCCCGCCACACCGCCAGGCATCATGACGGTGCCCCCTGGTCCGGCCGCTGCGGCCGCCGCGGCTCCCGCCCCGGCGGCGGCGACCGCACCCTCAGGTATCACTGCCGTGGCTCCGGGCGGCAAGGCGACGGTGGGGTCGCGCGGTCCCGGTGGCGCGCTTGGCCCCCGCCCGGCGTCGATGATCTGGGCCCGGAACTCCGCCGCTGACCCCGGCCGCCCAGCGGGGTCGAGCGCCAACGCTCGGCCGATGACGGCATCCAATGCTCCGGGAACCGCCGGGTTGATCGACGACGGACGCGGCAGGGTCTGGTGCTCCTGCTTGTAGGCGACCGAGTTGAGGTTGTCGCCCCGGAAGGGTGCGGTTCCCGTCAGCATCTCGTACAGGACCAGCGCCAGCG
>JBOGGN010000396.1:0-10371 GCA_050744165.1 Acidimicrobiales bacterium
ACGCTGGAGTCCCAACATGCGCTCTTCGACCGAGCCCGCGACGATCAGATCATGGACGAAGACCGGCTTGGTCTGGCCGATGCGATGTGCGCGATCGGTCGCCTGCGCCTGCGCGGCCGGGTTCCACCACGGATCGTAGTGGATCACGGTGTCGGCGCCGGTCAGGTTGAGGCCGGCGCCGCCCGCCTTGAGCGACAGCACCAGGGCACCGGCGCCGCGACCGGACTGGAACCGCTGGACCATCTTGTCCCGGACGCCGGTCGGCAAGCCTCCGTGGTAGCAGTCGATGGCGACGCTGGTGCGCCGAGACAGGTAGAAGGCCAGCTGCTCACCCCAGCGCGCGAAGTGGGTGAAGATCAAGACCCGCTCGCCAGCGGCGAAGACGGCGTCGACGATCTCGTCCAACCGGGACAGCTTCCCGGAGCGGCCGTCGAGCACTGCCCCGTCCCCGGAGTCCGCATTGAGGTAGGCGTTGGGGTGGTTGCAGATCTGCTTCAGCGCCGTGATAGCGGCCAAGACCTGGCCCTTGCGGGTGCTGGCATCCTCAGCGAGGCCGTCGGCGAGCAATCGGTCGAGCACGGCCTGGTACAGGCCGATCTGCTCGGGGGTCATGGAGCAATGGTCCAGCTGGGGGATGAGGTCGGGCAGTTCGGCGGCGATGGAGGGTTCCGATTTGGTGCGGCGGAAGACCAGCAGTCCGTTGAGCACCCGCAGGGCATTCTCAGCGGCCTTTTCGAGGCCGTCACCGCTGCGGGAAAGTTGGCCCACGAATGCGGCCCGGGTGCCGACCAGGCCCGAGTTGGTGAAGTCGAGGATGGCCCAAAGGTCACCGAGGCCGTTCTCGATCGGGGTGCCGGTGAGCGCCAGCCGGGATCGGGCCGGGATGCGCCGCAACGCCTGGGCGGCGTCGCTGGCCGGGTTCTTGATCGTCTGGGCCTCATCGACCACCACCCGGGCCCACTTGATGTCCTCGAGGTCGTCCACGTCGCGGACCGCGGTGCCATAGGTGGTCAGCAACACATCGGCGTGGGCTACCGCCTTGGCCAGCGATTCACCCTCGGCCCGGCCGGGGCCGTGGTGCGTGAGGACCTTTAGCGAGGGCGAGAAACGGGCCGCCTCGTTGGCCCAGTTGCCGAGCACCGCGGGCGGGGTGATGACCAGCGTCGGACCCTCGCCGCGGCCGGACAGCAGGTGGGCCAGGATCGTCGGGGTCTTGCCGAGGCCCATGTCCAACGCCAGACAGCCGCCCAGGCCGGCGGTGTCCAAGAACCGCAACCAGCCAAGCGACTGGGCCTGGTACTCCCGAAGCTTGCCCCGGAACCCCTCGGGTTCGGTGGCCGGTTGTAGCGGCTCGGACGTCGCCCGCATCAGGTCGGCAGCCCACCCGGTACCTTCCACGCCGACCGGGCCCGCGAGGATGGCGCCCTCGAGGCCCAGGGCGTGGCGCAGGACGGCGGCGCCCGACAGTTCGGTGGCGTGGGCCCGCTCGGCCAGGGCCGCGGCCGCCTCCTGGAGGTCGGCCCGGTCGAGCTCCACCCAGCGGCCCCGGGACTTGACCAGCGGCCGGGCCTCGGAGGCCAGCCTGGCGATGTCGGCTGCGTTGAGCTCGACATCGTCGAAGACCACCGACCACCGGACCTGGCACAACTGCTGGGCCCCGACAGCCGATTGCTTGGCGAGGGCGTCGGCGAACATGCGCATGGTGGGCTTGGGTTTGCGCCGGGCCAGGGGTGGGACTTGGACCTCGAAACCGGCCGCGGACAGCATCGGTCCGGTCACGCTCATCAGCGTCCAGGCCTCGTCGGTGGAGAGCGCCACCTCGCCGCGGCGCTGGCCGCCTGGGCGGGCGAGCACGGGGCACAACCGCTCGAGGCGGGCCAGCTGCGGCTCCACCGCCATCCGCTTGGCCCGGCCTGCGGTGACCATGGCGACCTCGACGGGCACCAGTGCCGCCTCCACCCCCGATGCCAGCACCGACAGCAGCCACACCATTTCCTTGTCGGGAGGGGCCAGGCGCACCACCAGGTTGACGCCCGTCTCGGCGGTCACCGCCCGGCTCCAGCGGTCGATGCGGCCCGCCAGGTCCTCACCGAGGGCGACTACGGCCTCGAATCGGGCGCCACCGAGGGCGGCCAACACTCCCTCGGCCAGATCCACGGGGGTCTTGGCGCTCGGCGGAGCCGCGGGCAGCACCAGGCGGGCGGCGCCCTCGCGGCAGATGGCGTCCACCATGCCGGCCAGCACCGATCGGCTCATCCCGTCGGCCGGTTGGCTGCTGCTACAGGCTCCGACCGCGCCCGGCATGCGAGCCACCATGGAGGCCATCCGATCGATGTCGATCAAGGCCGGCACCCACCGCACCGCGAAGGAGCCCGTGGGGCCCGTCTCCCGGGAGCGGGAGCGGCGCAGCCGGGGCACCATGCGGCCTTCAGCCACCAACTCGGTCGCCCAACGGGCCATCTCGGCCAGCCACCGAGTGCTCGGGCCGACGTCGTGGCCTACCTGCCCGCTGCCCACCCCGACCAACCACCCGAGGGCCTGGCCGGCGACCGCGGTGACGGCATCGGCCCGAGCGCCGCCGGGGAGCGGGACACCCCCGTGGGGTTCCCAGCGCACCGGCTTGGCGCCGGCATCATCGATCAGCTCGGCCAGCTGGTCGGCCGGCAGCGGCGGCGACCCCGGGCCGCCACCCCACAGCACCACCCGGCCCGCGGCCCACGACGCCTGCAGCGACGGGGGACCGGTTGGGAGGAGTTCTTCGGGCGGCCGAGCGGCCTCGGCCCGGCCACCACTGGCGCCACCGCCCCCCGAGCCAGGGCCCGACCCGCTGCCGGAACCGGAGCCGGCGCCAGCGGTGGCGCCGTTGTGCTCAGCGCCGCCTGCGCTGCCAATGTGGCCGTCCAGTTCCTCGGAATCGGCGTCGTCGAAGTCCAGCGCGTAGTCATCCCCCCCGACGCGGCGCAGGGCGGTGGTGACCCGGTGGCGCTCCTCTCGTAGGTCGGCAATGACCTGGTCCCGCTCGGGACTGGTGAAGCGCCGGGCCCGCACGAGGGACTCGTGGGTCTCGACCGCCATGCGGCGCAACGTGGCCACCCACATGTCGTGGCTGGCGCTGAGGCGCGCGGCATCGTCTTCGGTAGCTTCGCCCGCCGCGTCAATGGCAACGAGCGCCTCAAAATCAAGCGGCAACGTCTCGAACATCACCTATTCGCCTATTCACCAAGTTGCTTCGCCTCGCGCCAGTGCGCTCTGGCCTTGTGCCCCCTGCTGCTCACCCGCGAAACCGCGAACAGTGGACGAGATTCATGCTACAAATCTCCGCCCGACTAGTCGTGGATACCTTCCGACAACTCTAGAGGATGCCGGCAACAGGCACAACGCCGTCGCCGCGACGAATGTTCCCCGGGTCCCCTGTGGGGAAACATTAGCGGGATGCCGCCGGGATCTTTTCCAGCTCTTCGGGCATTCCGGGCAGCGCCGGAAGATCGGCTGCCTCCACGTGGATGTGGGGCACGATTCGGTCGAGCCAGCGGGGGAGCCACCAGTTGCTCCGTCCCGAGAGGTGCATGAGCGAGGGCACGATCAGCGTCCGCACGATGAAGGCGTCGATCAGGATGGCGCCCGCCAGACCGATCCCGAACTGCTTGATCACCACGCTGCCCCCGAGGATGAAGGAGGCGAAGACCAGGATCATGATGGTCGCGGCGGCGGTAATGACCCGCCCCGTCTCGGTCTGGCCGACGGTGACCGCCAGGTCGTTGTCGTGGGAGCGGATCCACTCCTCGTGGATGCGGCTGACCAGGAACACCTCGTAGTCCATCGACAGGCCGAACAGGATGGAGAACAGGAGCACCGGCACGAACACCTCGACCGGCGCCTTGACTGAGAGGCCGAACAGGGACTGCCCCCAACCCCACTCGAACACCGCGTTCATGATCCCGAGTGCCGCCCCCACCGATAGGAGGTTCATGACCGAGGCGATCAGGGGGATCAGGAGGGTGCGGAACACCGCCATCAGAAGCAGGAACGCCAGCACCACGACCACGGCGATGAACAGTGGCAGCTTGGTGGCCAGCACGTGGGAGAAGTCCGACTCGATGGCGGTGCTACCCCCGACCAGCACGTCGACGCCGGTGCCCGCTTGGGCCTTGGGGATGACGTCGGTGCGCAGCCGGCTGACGAGCGCCGCTGTTTGCACCGACTCCGGGCTGGTCGTGGGATAGACGATGGAGATCCCCACTCCGCCCAGATCGGCTGCCGGCGCGGTGACCACCTTGGCCACCCCCGGCTGGCTACCGACGGTGTCGGCGACCTGCACGAACGCCGCCTTATCGGCGGGGGTCGGCAGCAGCGCCACCAGTTGCAGCGGGCCGTTGAACCCGGGGCCAAAGCCCTTCGCCAGGAGGTCGTAGGCGATGCGGGTGGTCTGGCCGGCCTGGTCGGTGCCGGCGTCATCGAGGCCCAAGTGGAGGCTGAAGATTGGCAAGGCGATGGCGACGACCACCACCAAGGCGACGACGGCAGGCAGGAGGGGCCGGCGTTCGATCCCCGTCGACCACCGGTACCAGAACCCCTTCGTCAACTCCTCGGCCACCGGTCCGCTGTCCCGTAGTTGCTGGCGGGCCTTACGGCCGAGCACGAGCGTCTTAAAGAATCCCAGCAGGGCCGGCAGCAAGGTGAGCGAGGCCAGCATGGTGAGCGCCACCGTGATGGCGGCGCTGACGGCGACGCCGTAAAGGAACGACACCCCGAGTGCGAACTGGCCCAAGAGGGCGATACAGACGGTGATGGCGGCGAAGAACACCGCCCGCCCGGCGGTATTGACGGCGTTGACGGCGGCGTCCTCGACGCTGCGCCCGGCCCGCAGGCCCGCCCGGTGCCGGGTCACGATGAACAGCGCGTAGTCGACGCCCACCCCCAGGCCGATCAGGATCCCGAGGATGGTGGCGAAGTCGGCCACGCTCATAATGTGGCTGAGCAGGCCGGTTAGGGCGTAGCCAACGCCAATGGCGATCAGGGCGGTGATGAGCGGCAGGCTGGCCGCCAGGAAGGCACCGAAGGCGATGACGAGCACCGCCATGGCGAGGACGACGCCGAGGACGGTGCTCGGCGAGGAGCCGGTCTGCTCGGCGTTCTCAACGTCGTTTCCTCCGAGGGCAACCTGCAGCTGGCCGGTGGCGCCGCTCTGGGCGGTGCTGATGAGCTGCTTGACGTCGGGTTTGGGCAGGTCCTGGTCCATGACGTCCCACTGGACGGTGGCGAAGGCGACGGTGTGGTCGGCGCTGATCTGCGAGCCGCCCTGAGGCCCGAAGGGGCTGGCCACCGAGCCCACGTGGGGGATGGTGGCTGCTTCCGCCAAGATTTTTTGGGCCTGGGCCATGACGCCGGGATCGGTCAAGGTTCCCGAGGTGGCGTGGAACACGATCTGGTCCGAGGCCCCCGACGCCGACTTGAAGTTCTTCTCCAGCAGGTTGAGGGCCCGGGTCGACGGCGTGTCAGGAAGCTGGAACTTGTTGGAGAATGCTGGCTTGGCCGCCTTGTTCACGGCCAAAAGGCCGATGAGCAGCACCAGCCACACCACCAGCACGACCCCGCGGCGGCGAACGCACCACCGTGCCATAGCACCCATCCCAGTCTGTCCCTTCGCCGGTACTTACCGATCGGTCGGTAAGTAGGCTACGCGGATTTGGGTGGGAAAAGTCCTCGCCCCTCTCGCCGCCGGTTGCTCGGGGCAGGCGGGCGGCCCCCTTGGCAGGCGAGCCGTGGGGCCCCGGCGGGCGAGCCGTGGGCCGCTAGGGGCGCCGCCCCGGTAGCCTCACGGCATGGCCGACGCCGAAGGAAAGGTCGCGAAGAGCGAGAAAGAGTGGAAGGCCGAGCTGTCCCCGGAGCAGTACAAAGTGCTGCGCCAGAAGGGCACCGAGCGGGCCTTCACCGGCAAGTACTGGGACAACCACGACGGCGGCAGCTATCGCTGCGCCGCCTGCGGGGCCGTCCTGTTCGACTCCAACACCAAGTTCGACTCCGGCACGGGCTGGCCCAGCTTCACCGAGCCCGCGGTGGCTGAAGCCGTCGAACTGCACACCGACCGGACCTTCGGCATGGCGCGCACCGAGGTCACTTGCCGGCGCTGCGGGGGCCATCTGGGCCACGTCTTCCCCGACGGACCCGGGCCCAAGGGGCAGCGGTACTGCATCAATTCGGTCTCGTTGGACTTCGAGCCCTTCACCTTGGGCTAGGGGCACGGCTGGCAGGCTCATCGCACGGCCAACCTTGAGGGGCGTAACGGTCGCAGGGGGGTCGTAGCCTTTTAGCTGTGAGCGCTCCTGGACCTCCCGCCCTCGGCCGGGGGGTGATCATCGCCGGCGACCAGCCGGTTCCTGGCGGGTGGGAGCAGGCGGCCGTCGTTGTCGTGGACGGGGCCGCGGTGGGGGCGCCATCGGCAGTGGTGACGGCGTTGCACGACGCTTGGGCTGCGAGGACCCCAGTGGTAGTCCGGCTGGTGGTCGACCCGGCCATCTTCCGGGAGCCGGCGTCGTACCGGGAAGCGCCGTGGGCGCTCGAGGCCGGCTTCGAGCCGTGGCTGGATCGGCTCCACTTCCTGGTGTGGGCCAACAACTACGACGCCCGCGGCGACCCCTCGGCTCCGCTGTGGTGGTGGGCTCGCAAGGCCGCCCACCTCGGCGCCGTGGTGGCTGCGGGGGATGAGGGCGGCGACGTCCGGTTGCCGGGTGGTGGCGGCCAGGTGTGGATCGACGGCGGCCCCCGGGGGCCACTCTCGCCCGCTGAGGTAAACGGCCTCGGGGTGGTGCACCGAGAGTCGGTGGAGCTGGGCTCGTTGGTCCTGATGCCATGGGCGGTGCCCCCGAGCGCCGACCTGGCACCCGACCAGCTGGCCGCAGTCGGCCACGGTGCGGGGCCGGCGCGGATCATCGCCCCGGCCGGGTCGGGCAAGACCCGGGTGCTGACCGAACGGGTGCGCCACCTGATCCGGGACAGGGGCTACGAGCGCCAACTGCTGCTGGCGGTGGCCTACAACAAGAAGGCCCAGCAGGAGATGGAGGCCCGCACGACCGACATCGCTCCCCGCGTCCGGACTCTCAACGCGCTTGGCTACCGGCTGCTGGCCCAATCCCGGGGTGGCGCGCCCCGGCTGCTGGACGAGCGCGAGGTTCGCCGGCTCATCGAGCGCTTCGTGCCTATCCGCCGCCAGCGGGCCAACACCGACCCGGTCGGGCCCTACCTAGAAGCGCTGGGCCAGATCCGACTTGGCTTGCGCGACCCGGAGGAGGTCGAGGATTGGCGCGACGACGTGCCCGGCCTGGCCCAGGCCTTCGACCCCTACCGAGCGGCACTGGCGGAGGCCGGGGCGGTCGACTTTGACGAGCAGATCTACGGCTGCCTGGAGCGGTTGCTGGTGGACGGGGCCTTTCGCCGCCGGGCTCAGGGGGAATGCCGGCACCTTCTGGTCGACGAGTTCCAGGATCTGACGCCGGCCCACGTCCTGATGCTCCGCCTTCTGGCGGTGCCGCAGTTGGACGTGTTCGGAGTGGGTGACGACGACCAGGTGATCTACGGCCACGCCGGAGCCGACCCGGGGTTCCTGATCGACTTCGAGCGGCTGTTTTCCGGGGCGGCCAGCCATCCGCTGGAGGTCAACTACCGCTGCCCCGCGGTGGTGGTCCGCCAGGCGTCGGACCTGCTCTCCTACAACAGGCGGCGGGTGGCCAAGACGATCCGGCCCGGCCCCGCGGCGGTTGCCGACCCGGAGGCGGTGCGGGTCGTGCGCCACCCGGGGGCATCGGGCGCCGAAGCCCTGGTGACGGTGGTGCAGGAGTGGCTTGCTTGTGGTGTCGACGCCACCGAGGTGGCCGTGCTGACCCGGGTCAACGCCCTGCTGTTGGCGCCCCAGGTGGCGCTGCGCACCGCCGGGGTTCCCGTTCGCCGGGCCCTCGGGCCCGAGGTGCTGGAACGCACCGGCCTGCGAGCCGCACTGGCCTACCTGCGTATCGCGGCCGCCCCCAACGGGCGTCTGGCGGCCGAGGACGTGACCGAGATCCTGCGGCGGCCCAGCCGGGGCCTGCCGCAGTGGTTCCCCGAGCGGATCCGCCGCCGCAGCTGGTGGACCCTCGACCAGCTGGGGACCATCGCATCCCAGGTCCCGGACAAGGAGGCGGCCAAGGTGGAGTGGCTGGTGGCCGACCTGGCCTCGCTCGTGGCCGAGGGCCAGCGCCAGGGCGCCACCACGCGGTCGGTGCTGGCGTTCATCAAGGACAAGGTCGGCCTCGGTGGCGCCATGACCCTGCTCGACTCCTCCCGCGGCGGCGAAGGCTCGAGTCACCTCGACGACCTCGACGCCTTGGAGCAGGTGGCGGGGCTGCACCTCGACCCGGCCACCTTCGACCAGTGGCTGCGTGAACAGCTCGTCGCCGGTGACGGTGGGGACGCCGAGCTCGCCGGTGTGACTTTGTCGACGGTCCACCGGGTCAAGGGCATGGAATGGGACCGGGTCGCTGTGTACGGGGTCAACGCCGGGATCCTCCCCCACCGCCTCGCCGAGGACGTCGAGGAGGAGCGCCGGGTCCTCCACGTGGCCGTGACCCGGTGCCGCCAAGAGGTGGTGTTGTTCAGCGACGAGAGCCGGGCGTCGCCGATGCTGGCGGAGTTGGAGCGCCCGGCGCCGGCGAGGACGGTGTCGTCATCGCCGGCGGACGGATCGGTCCGTGGCGGGCGGACGGCCGCCGCTGACCGGACGGCCTCCGCTGACCGGGCGGCTGGTGGTCTCGGGGCGGCGTTCTCGGCCCACCTCGGCGAGGCGGTGGACGAAGGTGAGGCGGCGACCAGCAGCGCCCGGCGCCGCCGGGACCGTCAGCGCCCGGCCATCGAGGGGGTCGACCCGGTGGTCGAGCAGGCGCTGCGCACGTGGCGGTCGGTCCGCAGTCGCAAGGACAGCGTGCCGGCCTACGTGGTCCTCCACGACGCCACCCTGCAGGCCATCGCCTCCGCCCGACCCTCGACGCTGGTGGCGCTGCGGCGCATCGATGGCATCGGCCCGGCCAAGCTGGAGCTGTACGGCGAGGACATCCTGGGACTGTTGGCCGATCTCGCCGACTCGGGTGGGGGCCACCCGGACAGCGCCGATGTCACCACGTCCGCGCCATGACCGGCTCGGAAGGCCCAGGCTACGGTGACGGCGACGGCGACGGCGACGGCGATGGTGACGGTGAATTCGCCTTTCTCGGCGACAACGCCTCAGAGGCGGGCCTGTCGTGGCACGGCCCGCCTGCAGTTCGCCGGGTCTCGGCCGACGTCGGCGGCGGTCGCCGGGTCAGCGCCTTGGCCTGGGGCAACGGGCCGCCGCAACTGGTGCTCCTCCATGGCGGTGGGCAGAACGCCCACACCTTCGACACCGTCGCCCTGGCCCTGGAGCGCCCCCTGTTGGCTGTTGACCTCCCGGGGCACGGGCGCTCGGAGTGGCGCCATGACCACGACTACCGCCCGGCGGTCCTCGCGTGCGACGTGGCGGTAGCCCTCGAGCAGCTGGCGCCCGGGCGGCACCCGGTGGTGGGAATGTCGCTCGGCGGGCTGGCGGCAATCTGCCTGGCCGTCCGCCGGCCCGATCTGGTGTCCCGCCTGGCGTTGGTCGACATCACACCGGGCACCAACGCGGCCAAAGCTGACCCGGTGCTCGCCTTTCTGCGGGGTCCGGAGCGCTTCGCCTCCTTCGACGAGATCCTGGCGCGGACGATGGCGTTCAACCCGACCCGGTCGGAGTCGTCGCTCCGGCGGGGCCTGAGCCACAACGCACACCAGTTGCCCGATGGGTCCTGGACGTGGCGGTGGGACCCGGCGGCGCGCTGGCGACAGCGTGACGAAGGGCCTGACGCACTGTGGGCGGCGCTCTCCGACCTCGCCGTGCCGCTGCTGCTCGTTCGAGGTGGCCGGTCCTCGGTGGTGACCGACGACGACGTGGCCGAGCTGCGGCGGCGCCAACCATCGGCGGAGGTGGAAGTGGTGACCGACGCTGGGCACAGTGTTCAGGGCGATCAGCCCGTCGCCCTGGCTGCAGTGCTCGGCCGCTTCCTGCGGCGACGGTCGTGAAAACGCACATCCGTCGGCGGCTGAGCATCCCAAGCCGACTCCGATTTGTTGACGGTATTAGCCGGGAGCACCTAGCGTCACGGCATCGAACACTCCCATTCCTGCGTGCCGCTGCACCAGTTCGATCGCAGGGATTTCCTGGCGGCCGCGGCTGTCGGTGTCGTGGTCGCCCTCGGTGGGTGCGCCTCCCGTCCGACCTCGGAGCCGTTGCCGCCGTCGCCGCCGGCGTCGACGCCCACCAAGGCCGATCCCCCGGTGCAGACCTCTCTGGAC
>JBOGGN010000397.1:0-5404 GCA_050744165.1 Acidimicrobiales bacterium
TGGACCACCGCGTTGGTGACCAGCTCCGACACCAGGAGTTCGACGGTGGACGCCGTTTCCGGAGGGGCGAGGCGCCGGGCGAAGCGACGCGCCAGACCGGCCGAGGCAGGATGGCAGGCCAGCTGAACTGATGCCTCCTGAGCGGTGCTCGTCACCGCGCATCCATACCCGCCATGCCTCGTCGAGAATCATTCGAAGGGCGTCTGTAACGCGGCCCTTTCATGTGGCTCACCGCTATGTCAGCCACTCTTGCGGGGCTGGACCTGCGAACGGCCTTAGCGGCGAGTGCTTAGCTGGCTACCGCGTCGTCCGTGACGTCGAGGGGGATGCGAGTTGCGTTTTCGGGCTTGCGGCGGGCGCTCGGGTCCGGGCGGGGGTAGTGGCCCACGACCTTGCGCTGCCACAAGCCGACGAAGCCGAGGCGCCAGGCGATGTAGCCGCCCCAGCCGGGGATGATCGAAAAATCCATGAAGCGGAGGTGCTCGAGGGCCCGCTTTCCGATGTACGCGGTGCGCAGCGCCATGCCGATTCTCGGGTATTCCTTCTGTTTGGTACCGCTGGCTTCGACCCCCTTCAGTAGCCGGTCGAACACCTTGCGGGGCGGGCGGCCGAGGGCCAGCACGTAGAGCAGCAGGTTGGCGGTGCGCGGCGGGATGAGCGAGTAGTTGGCCGAGATCTCCTCGAGGTCGATACCCCGGGCCTTCATCTCCCGAGCCATCTCGGTGTTGGGGATGACCTTGAGGGAGTAGGTGTACAGCGTGTACGGCCGCGGCATTTTGTAGAGCAGTTCCAGGGTGTCGACGACGTCTTGGCGGGTCTCCACCGGGTTGTCCATGATGATGTCGTAGGCCGGGGGGATGTGGTACTTGGGGGCGAAGGGGGCGATGACCTCGCCCGCCTCGAGGATGCGGTGCGGGGGCGTCGGCCGGCGGTAGAAGTCCAAGATGTCCTGGCTGCCGCTCTGGATGCCCATGCGCACCCGGTTCATGCCGGCCCAGGTGAGGATCTCGAACTTGTCCTTCTTCACGTAGTTGGGGATCACCCCGTAGACGGCGAAGGGAATTCCCACCTCCGCTTTCCACAGCTCCGCGAAGGTCTCCAGCTCCCGGTAGGTGATGGCCATGAAGCTGTCGTCGTGGAAGCTGACCTGGCTCACGTGGGGGAAGCGCTTCCGCACGCTCTTGATCTCGTCGACGATGTAGCGGGCGCTCGGGTGGCGGACCTTCTTGTACGCCGGGTCGTTGGCGATGAACTTGGTGTTTCCGCAGAAGGTGCAGTGGAACGGGCAGCCGATCGACCACAAGGTGGCGTAGCCGAGCCCGTCGTTGGCCAGGTAGTCCGACAGTCCCATGGGCACGAAGCCCTTGCCGCCCCGGTAGATCTTCTCGTCCTTGCCGTACTGCGGGAAGGGGAGCTGGTCCATGTCCTCGGGGCTCATGAGGGGTCGGAAGTCGTTGCGGACGATGTTGTCACCCTGGCGGAACCAGAAGTTCGGTACCCCGGTGTAGCCCTCGCCCCGCTGGTAGAGGTCGAAGAACTCCTCGAAGGCGAACTCGCCCTCGCCGGTGCAGATAGCGTCCACGTCGGCGGCGATGGCGTCCTCGGGGTGGATGATGGGGTGGATGCCGCCCCAGATGAGGTAGGCGTGCTTGTCCAGGTGGCGCAGCCGGGCCATGATCTTGCGGGTCAGCTCGCTGTAGCCGGTCATTGAGGAGAAGCCGACGATGTCGGCGCCCACGAGGCCCTCCGCGATGGCGTCGACATCCTCGTCGGACATGTCGCCCTTACCGCCGAAGGAGCCCTTGATGCTGCCGATCAGGCTGCGGTACTGATTGGTGGAGACGTAGTACGCCTCGGTGTCGGCGTTGACTCGGGAGATGTAGGCCGCGATCTTGCGGAAGCCGCACGAGGTGATGCCGTCCTCCAACGACACCAGCTTCACCTTGGCCATGCCCACGTCCCCTTATCCACCAGCTGCGCCGCCACAGTAGCAGCGGACCCCGTTCGGAGCCCCAGCACCGGGCGCCCGATCACGCGGGCGCAGCCAGGAAACTCTTGTAGACGGCGATCAGCGCCTCCTTCTGCTCGTCGCTCAGCTTGGCGTCCATGCGGATGGCCGCCTCGGTGCTGGGGGGCGCACCTTCGGCGGCGGGGTCACCCGGCTTTTGCTTGTCGAGCAGCCCCGCCTGGGACAGCAGGGCGTCGGCCGACATGTCGAGGGCCGAGGCGATGGCCTTCAGGACCCGGACCGACGGCTCGTGCAGGCCGCGCTCGATCTGGCTCAGGTAAGGGTTGGACACGTTGGCCAACTCGGCCATCTCCCGCAACGAGAGGTTGGCCCGCTGGCGCTGAGTGCGAATGAAGTTGCCTAGCGACTGCAGCTGGATTTTCCAGGAATCGTCGAACATGTACCTCCGAATCTAGGGCTCGGCGGGGTGGGAAAAAGGGTTGGGCACGCTGCGATGCACGGGGTTGGCCGGCAACGGCGCCCACCGGGAGGGCGGGCGCCGTTGCTTCTGGCGATTGGCGTGGAGACCGAGGCGGAGGAGGCAGCGTTGGCTCCTCCGGCCAGTCCCTGATCAGGCCTCGGCCTTGGTGGCCCGGGTGCGGCGGTTGGCGGCGGGGCGGGTCGATCCCTTGCTCGTCGCCTCGTGGCTTGCGGTCTTCGTCTCCTGTGCCGGGGCGGTGGTGGCACCAGTGGCCGTGGCCGTGGCCTCGCGGACGGTCTTGGCGGTCTCCTTGGCGGTGGCCAGGGCGCTGTCGGCGATCGGTGAGATGGCGTCGATCACCTTCTGGTTGAACTGGCGCTGGCTGTCCCAGACCTTCCCGTAGAAGTCGACCAGGTTGTCGATGTCGGGCAGCGACACCTGCTCGGGCACGTTGGGGATGTAGGACTGCACCCACTCGGGGAACTTGGGCAGGGAAGCGGTGAACGACTCGACCCATTCGGGCACCTTGGGCAGGGCGGAGGTGACCGCGTTGCTGATCTCGCGGACGGCCGACAGCGTGGCGTCCTGGCCCTGGTGGATGAGGTCGAGAACCTGATCTTCGACGGCGCTGACTTGCTCGGAAACGGTGGTAGGCATCTTGGAACTCCTCGTTCTCGTGGACTGCTGCTAACTATACCGCCGGTCCGCTAGATTTGTCAAGCAAAAGTTACTGACCGGTAACCTCAGATGTCAGCCGGGTGGCGGTGCCGGCGGCTCAGGCGGTCGTAGGCAGCCAAAGTGTTGGGATGGAGGCCGGAGAAGTCGCCTTCCAGCTCCAGCACGGCATCCATTTCGTCCATGATGCGCTCGATCTCCTGACTCTCGCCGAGGGCGTCGGCGGCCTCCATCAGGCGCACCCAGAGCCGTTCGGTGTACGGCTCCGCCACCAGTCCCCGGCGGGCTGCCCATTTGGCGTTCAGCGGGTCGCCGGCTTCGAGATAGAGGCCCGACGCCAAATCGGCGGTGTCAGCAACCTCCGCCTCGATGTGCCTGACGTGGCCCTCGGTGTGAAGCCAGCTATAGGTCCTACCGGAAACAACTGCCTGGAACGGGCGACCTCGCACCAGCTCGAGGGCGTCTCTGATGGCCCCGACCGATTGATGTTCCCGGCCATAGCGGACGAGGGTGCAGAAGCGCGCCCAGTCCGAGGTGACGTCAGGCCCGAGTTGGTAGCGTTTTTCCCGTCCCTGGCCCTGGGCCGGTAGGAGGCGGGCAGGGCCGCCGAGGGCGGTTCGGGCGACCGAGACTGTCGCATCGCGTGTCGAGGCGGCGACCAGGCGGGCTCCGGAGGATCCCCATAAGGCCTCGTCCAGCTCGGACTCGCCGACGCCGCCTGGGTGCATGGCCAGGTATACCGCCAGCTCGCGGGACTTGGCCCGCTTGAACTCTGCCGCTCCGTCGATCTCGACCGAGCCGAGCACCTTGATGACGACGGGCGAGTGGGCCATATCCGGTGGCGGGTGGGCGCTGTTGGCATTCCCGTTGAGGCGAACAGCGATCGAGACACCGTCGACGGCGGCGGCGGGCGGCCTCGACGAAACCGCACTTTCTGCGGCGGCGGCGACGGTTGGATTGTCAACGCTCAGTTCGATCTGGTCGTATGGCGGGTCGTCTCGCGTGGCGCCGCTGGTGTCCGAGGCGAGATGGATCAACTCGGCGACGGCAGTACGAGCGTGATCGTCCAAGATGATCGGCTCGATGGCCACGCGAAGCGGATTCACTGGGCACGGACGGGCGCTGGCATCGATTTCCCAGTTGGCGATCCCGTGACCGCCGAGGACCACAGCGGCAACACCGCTGCCGGGGCGGACGATGGCTGCCAGTAGGCGAAGCTCGTCGGGATTGTGGTGGTGGGCCGACACCACGATCGTGGGAGGCCAACCATCGCCTGCCAGTCCACGAACCCGGCCCGCAAAGGCGTCGTGGCAGCCATTGGTACGCGTCGTCTCTGCCATCACGGCCGCAGTGGCCCGGAGCTCGTCGGTCACCTCACGCATCGAGGCCACGCTGCGAACGTGCGCCGCCGTCGACAGCTCCGGTGGGAGACCGATGAAGACGACATTGCACGCCCGCGTCCACGGCGCCCCTTGTAGGTGCGCCGCCATGGCATACAGCATGCCGAGGGCATTGGCGGGGTCCCCCGAGACACCTACCAGCCCCGCGGCCTCCAGATTGATCAGAGCGTCGGCCGACCCCATGGCCACTCGTCCGAGCGACACCAGGGCTGGAAGGCCAGTCGATTCCAACGGCCGGTGGTCGCCGAGATTTTCGACGCCGATGCGCCATCGAAACCCCTCAGCGCTTGACTCCCACGGGGCGGGAGCGGACGCTGGGGCGTCCAGCATGATCTCGACCCACTCGGCATTGACGAGGACGCCAAGGATCGTCGGCGATGTCGCACCCTTGTCTCTCAGTGCCCTTACCAGCGACACCACCGCCCGCTCGACGAGGGCGACTCGATCCGGCTGGCTGGAACGCGCCACTACCAGCTCGGCCTTCGCCAGGTCCGGCTCTGGGATGCGAATGCGCCGCCCCGCCGGTCGTCGCTGCGCTTGGCGCCGCCGGAGGAGCTCTATGGTTCCGACGACGGCGGCGCCGACGAGGCCAGCCTGCACGAGGGTGGACACCTCGATGCCACTGCCCCCTCGGACCCGCTCGGCGGAGAGCGCGACCATGGTCGGTGGGGAAGGACTGGGCGCGGTCGTCTCGCCCCCAGTCGTAGCGGGAACGGCCGTCGTGGGCGGGGTGGACGGGGTGACCGGACCCGTCGTCGTGGGCGTGGCGACTGGGCCGGCCGCTGGGGGAGGGAAATGAGCCGGCAGCGGTCCGTTCACAGGCTGGGCCGCGCCCACCACCACGGCACCTTCGGCGTCCGCGGGCATGACGAGCACCCAGCCGGGATAGATCCAGTGCTC
>JBOGGN010000398.1:0-1864 GCA_050744165.1 Acidimicrobiales bacterium
CAGCCCGGCGTGGGAGGGATCAAGCCGAGGACCGGGAGGCCCCCGGTGACGTGGACAAGGTCGTCCTCGCCGCGGACGCGGTTGTCGAGGTAGTCGACCAGGAAGGCCAGCCCGAAGGCGAGGACGATCCCGACGGCCAGCCCCTCGGCTGCGGTGCGCTTCGGATGAGGCTTCGTCGGAGTCGACGGCACCGGGGCGGGCGCCAAGATCTGCGCGCCGCCCTGGTTGGTTGGCGCCTCACTCTGGATCAGCTGGGTCTGGTCGCTGGCCAGCGTCGCGTTGAGCGACGCCCGTTGGTCCGATTGTGTCGCCTCGACGGATGCCTGCTGGCTGGGCGGCGTGTTGGCGATGACCTGGTTGAGCTGGTCGAGCTGCTGTTGGACTTTGTTGATCTGGGCCGTGAGCCCTTGTTGCACTTGACTCGTCTGGCTGGCGGTCGACGCCGCGAGGTAGGAGAGGTAGGCGTCGGCATAGACGTTGGCGATCTCGGCGGCCCGCCTCGGGCTGGCGTCGGTGGCAGTGAGCCTGATGATGTCGTCGCTGGACGAAGCGCCGGCCATCACCGAGGCCGGGAAGCCGAGACGTTTGGTGACGAGGCTTGTCAGCTGGGAGCTGCCGATGATCTCAATCTGGTCTTGCAGCAACCGGGTCGGGTCGATCCCCTGCGCGATGTAGGTCGACTCGGCCTGCGAGGGGAGCACCAGGATCGAGGTCCGGGTCTGGTACACGGGCGTTTCGTGGCTGGCCGCGGCGTAGGCGCCGGCAACCGCCAGCACGGGAACGGTGATGAGGATCCACCAGCGCCGCCGCAGCACACGAAACAACGCCGCCAGGTCGGTCCCGGCACTGTCTTCGCCGTACGCTGTAGGAGGCACAGCCTGCGGTTGTACTTCAGCTGTCACCCAGCCAGGCTACGCCGACGAGGCCCTTGGGCGGTGGCGGCATAGACCCGGAGGAGCCCGTCGACATGGGTCTCGACAGATAGCTCCGCCCGCTGGAAGCGCCGCAACGCTCGGCCGCAGTCGAGGCGCAGGCCGCCGTCGGCTGCCAGCCCTGCCAACCGTTCGGCTGCAGCCTCGACGTCACCGGGCGGGAAAAGGCAGTCCGGCCTCGCCCGCCCCGCCGTCTCTAAATGACCACCGCTCCCCGCGGCCAGCACTGGGACGCCCCAGGCCATCGCCTCGACGACGCTGAGGCCGAAGGGTTCGCTCGGCGCGGGCGCCAGGAACACCGACGCTCGATGCATCAACTTACCGACGTCGCCTACGAAACCGGGGAAGGACACAGATCCGGCGACGCCCAACTCGTCAACCAAGAGTTGCAAAGCGCCCCGCTGGCGACCGTCCACCGCGAACACCAGCCGCCAACCCCGAGAGCCCAGGCCCGACGCCGCCCAGGCCCGAATCGCCAGCGGGCCAGCTTTTTCCTCTTCCATGCGCTGTGCTACCAGCACGAACGGTCGGATTTGGTCGGGCTCGGGCTCGAGGTCGACGGCGGGGACGCCGGAAAGCACCACCTCCGATGCGCCCTCGACGTGGCGTGCCACATATTCGCTTGGCGCGACCTGGCGGTCGATGACGTGGCTTGCCAAGCGCCCCGCGAAGCGCGCCGCGAAAGTGCTCCCTCGGCGGCGGGCGAAGTGCCTGGTGACAACGAGGCGGCACTGAAGCAGCGGTTTGGCGATGGCCGAGGCCAGCTCGGCGCTGGTCATATGGGCGTGCACCAAGTCGACTCGACGCAATCGCAGGAGCCCAGCGAGGGCCGACAGCGGGTCCCCGGCGGGCCGATGCTCGACGCCGGAGTCTGCCAGTCCGGCCCTCATGCCGGCGGCTTCGCCGCCGACGACCACAACCTCGATACCTCG
>JBOGGN010000399.1:0-7881 GCA_050744165.1 Acidimicrobiales bacterium
GGAACGGCTTGTAGGAACCTCGGCCGATCCGCCGCCACGACACCAACGCAGCCGCCACTTCCACACCCGAACGGGCCTGATATTCGTAGAACCCGAACACCGCCGCCAGATGCCGGTTCACCGTGGCCGGGGCTCGCACCGCCGTTCCCGAGTCCAACACGATCACGTTGCTCGCTGGAGCCCGCAACCGCGCAACGAACCGGGCAACATCATCGATCCCGACCTCCCGCCAAGCCACGCCCACCCCGTCCAAGAACTCGAACCACAACTTCAAGCTCGTCGCGTACGCCCGCTGCGTGTTCGGCGAACGCTCCAACGCGGCGAGATAGGTGAGATACGACTCCACCGGCTCAACGGGCGAACCATCGCCACTGAGCACCGTCCACGACACCGACCCGCACACCGGCATCACCACCCTCTGAACGATCAACCGACCAACCTCATAGGGAACATACGTTCGATCATACGCCACGCGCCAGACGCCTCCGGGGATGGTAAGGACACGCTTGAGATAACGCGTCCGCCAAACAGCCCCAACCCTGCCCTGGCTACACCAAGGACAGGTCAATCACCCCTTGAGATAAGTGCCGGTCAGTGACGTTCGCAGAGACACGCAGCAGTACTGCCGAGGGTGACGATAATGCTGCCCGGAGCGGGCGATTTGAGACAGCCATAATCATGCCGCCGACCGGTCGGTGGGCACTCGACTTCGGCACTTATATGGAGTCGGCATAACACGGGCCGTGGATCGGGCCTGATCATGAGAACACGGGATTCGCTCATCGTCGAGGCTGGCGGTCGTGTCATTGAACTCGGGCGTGTCGAGCCTCCAGCCATGCCGAGGCGCCTCCACTCAGTCGCGAACTGTTGGGGCGACAGTTCGAGCACGTCGCCTCTT
This sequence comes from Acidimicrobiales bacterium, assembly GCA_050744165.1. Taxonomy (GTDB): domain Bacteria; phylum Actinomycetota; class Acidimicrobiia; order Acidimicrobiales; family Palsa-688; genus JBOGGN01. The sequence goes on from JBOGGN010000399.1 coordinate 899, forward strand.
CTGGGGATTGGGCCCCTCGCCGCCCAGGTCCCCGGCTGGATCGGCAGAAATACTGGTTGATGGTGGAACGGATCGCCATGGTGGACTGCATCGGGGCGGGGAAGTCGACCCTGGCTCGGGCTTTGGGGGCCCAGCTGGGCCTGGAGGTGTTTCACCTCGACCGGCTGTGGTGGCAGCCTGGCAACTACAAGATCACGGGCGCCCCCACGGGTGGCCACCAGGACGATGGCTGCGCCGGAGTTCCGCCGCCTCGAGCAGATGTCGCGGCTGGGCCGAGGTGGATCATCGACAGCGGAGCCGCGAACCTGGATGTGCGGTTGTCTCGGGCGGACACCGTCGTCTTCCTCGATCCGCCCCGCCGGGTGTGCCTGTGGCGGGTGGTGAAGCGGCACAACCGTCGCCGGCCTGACTGTCCCGACCATGTGCGCGATGGGCTCGGGTGGTTGTGGCTGCTGCTGCGCTGGGTGTGGAAGACCTACCCGACCAAGCGGCGCCTCAATTCTTTCGGCCATCGAAACGCACGCAGCCGAGGCGGCCGTATTTCACCTGCGCAACAGTCGGAGGTCCGAAGCTTCCTCAACGGAGTCGCCACATCGCCGACGTCGGCGTGAATACTGCCGCGTACCCACTCCCGACGGAAACGATGCCCGCGATGACCGATATTTCTTCCAAGATCTGTTCCCAGCCGATGCTCTGGATCGCCAACTGGCCTTTGCCCACGCGCTCGCCCGTCCTCGGGTCACAAGTAGCCTCGGCCTCGTTTCGTCGAGCCGGGGTTATGGTTCGGTCACGGTACCGCAACGCGCCGGATATAGCGCACTCGCATTCTTGGACGCTTTCGCTATTATCGAGGTGATCCGCGCCTCCGTCCCGGAGAGATTTCATTTAGAGTGGCACGACGCCGAAATAGTCGCCTGTCTGTTGGTGCGACTGGTAACGATCGTGGGCGGCCACATGGGGTTCGCCAAGGGACCGGGCCGCGGGGCCGTCGACGCTAGCGAGGTCATCCGGAGTTTCCTTGTGGGGTCTCCGTCCGAGCAGATCACCGTTTGCTTGGGTCAACCCGGATCGTGGGCCCACCAAGGCGGACTTCACGCTTCTCCGTTGGACGAACTTGGCTCCGGCAGGGAGTGCACGCTGTCCGGGATGTCATGGGCCTAGTTGAATGCCGACGCGCACCACGCCGGCGCGGGGATGGGAGATTTTGATCTCACCACGGGTCTGCGATGGAGCCCTGACGAGCCAATCCGCCTTGGCACGATCGGAGGTCGAGTCGGAGGTGGCTCCGAAGGTGAAGATCATAGAGTTCTTGAGGAAGCGCCCCCCGAGCTGTCCGATAGCCACCCAAGTGGGGCCGAGGACCTCCGCTCCATAGTCGGCCGAGATGTCGATCGCCGCCACCACCGGCCCCACGAGACCGCGTTCGATTGCCCGCTGGGTCACATTGGTCGGCAACCAACCCGTGTTCTCTACGACGACACGAACCCTCCAGACGTCGCCCTCCATTCGGGTCGTCTCCACCTCGCGGACCTTGAGCCGAGGCGAAATCAGCGCGTGGTGCAAGGCGAACTCCGAGTGGGGCGCGATCTCGGCCTCCATCAGCTCCGGTGGCGGGTTCGTCCAGAAGTACGGGACATCCCAGCCACCGAGGTCGACCGGGCCGAGCTGAGGATGCTCGAAGGGATACCAGTCGACGAAGGCACGGCCGCCCAGCTCGCGGTCGCTCCACGCCAGAAGCTTCAGGTCGTCGGCGACGGGATGGGAGATGCCCCAGTCCGGGAACCTCAGGTCGGTGATGCCGGCGGCGCGTTGTGGGTTCCACAACTCGGTGGCCCAGGAGTGGACGCCGAGGTGGTCATAGGCCCAGTCGACGGCCATCCCGGTCTCCACCCGCTTGCGGTTGTAGCGGTAGCCGTGGAAAACCGACACCGCCGGATAGCCGGTCAGCTCGGTGGCCTGGGCCCCGATGGCCTCGAAGGCGAGGCGGTCGACGTTGGGCAGGGCGTCGTCAGCCTTGGTCCCGTAGGGCCGCAGATGTACGCCCGACATGGTGTGCAGCTGGATGAAGGCGCAGATGTTCGGGCGCTCGACGATGGCGGCCACCGCGGCCCGGACCTCGGGCTCCGAGGTCGGGTAGGGGCCCGCCCCCTCTTGGTCGGGCTCTGGGCGCCAGTCGGCGGGATAGTTCCGGTTCAGATCGAGGCCGTAGCGGGTGGGGGCGCCGGCGATGGTCACGCCGTCGTAGTTGCGGATACGGCCCTCCCGGACAAGGCGGTAGTACGGGCCGGGCTCGTCCTGCTCCGGCAGCCGAGGCACGAGGAGGCGGGGTTCGGGCTCGTAGACCTTCCAGTTGCCGTTGCCGTCGGGCACCCGCATGGTGAGGACCCGGCCGTCACCGTCCATGTCCTCGGCGATGAGGCCGTCGCCCTCCTCGTCGCGGGGGTAGGGCCGGGTCGACGAGCGCGGGTTGTCGGCCGGCGAGGCCAGATAGCGCTCGGCCCCGTCGGGGCTGAGGCGGGGCACGACGTGGAAGCAGCGGGTGTCGAGGGCGTGGGTCACCCGCATGTCGCGTCCGAACCCCGACAGCAGCCGGTACAGGAGGTGCACTGCGGCCACCGAGCTCGCGCCCTCGATGCTGTGGATGTGGGCGTCGACCCACAGGGCCGGCTTCTCGCTACCGGGTCCGGTGGCCCGGTTGGTGACGGTGGCGAGCCAGAGGGGCCGGCCCTCATAGGAGTTCCCGATGCTCGACAGTTCGAAAAGGTCGGGGTACTCGGCGGCCCAGCTCTTCAGCAGCTCGGTGAGCTCGGCGAAGTTGAGGCACCGGTCGAAGGCCACGTTCATGGGTGCGCCCCTCCTAGGGCGAGGCCCGTCGGCGGGTCCTCGGGGCGCGTCATTGCTGTCGGCACCCGGACGAAGCCCAGGGCGGCAGAGCCCAGCAGCAGCACGCCGGTCAACACCGACACCCGTTCGATGCCGAGCACGTCGGCGAGCACCCGCCCAAGGCGATGCTGGGGATGGGGACGATCTCGAAGTCCGCGGTGGCGCCCACCTGGAGCCCCGAGCCGGTGAGTCGGAAGACCACGAGCACCAGGGCCACCGTGTTGAACGTGTCGCCCCAGCGGCTGAAGGTGCGGGTCAGCAGCAGCCGGCGGAAGCGGAGGGCCGCCAGGGCACGGCGTAGCGGCGACCTCAATGCGGCGCGGGTTCAGACAGCGGCGCTGAGGTGGGCCAGGCGGGCCTCGATGCGCTCCTTCTCCGCCAGCAGGGCTAATCGCTGGGCCTCGGGGGACTCGATGAAGTCCACAATGGCCTCGATCGCATGTCGCACCGGACCGGGCGCAAGGTCGACTCGGGTCCCCTGCCGGTCGGCGGCCACGACGTCCGGAGCGTAGGGCACAATGCCCGCTAGAGGGACGTCGTACTCGGTACAGACCTCCGCGAAGAACTTGGCATCCTCGGGAAGGCGCGCCTTGTTGCCCACGCCGGCCAGGCGAGGGATGCCCAGCTCCTCGGCCAGGGCCATGGTGCGCCTGGCGGTCATGATCGACTTGCGGGTGGGCTCCATGATCATCAGCAGCACGTCGGCGTGGGCGAGGGTGCCGCCCGAGCGGCTGAGGTGCTCGATGCCGGCTTCCATGTCGACCAGGGTGAGGTCGGCCTCGTCCTCGATGGCTGCTCCCAGCAGGCTGCGCACCGAGGCATGGCTGGCGCAGGTGCAACCCGAGCCGGCCTGGTCGACGCGCATGGCGTGGAGCAGGGTGACGCCTACGGGGGTGCTCAGGCCGTACTGGGCAATCAGTCCGGCCGGCGTCAGACCGGTTCTGCCGGAGCCCATGACCACCGAGCGGGGGACGAGGGGCGCCGAGTCGGCGGCGGACTCGTCCAAGCCCAGGCTCAATGCGAGGTTGGGGTTGGAGTCGGTGTCGACCGCCAGCACCCGTTTGCCCCGGTTCACATAGGCCAGGCAGACCAAGGCAGACACGGTGGTCTTGCCCGTCCCGCCCTTGCCGACGACACCGAGTTTCATAGTTCGACCCGGCGCAGCCCGGCGAGGCGGCGCTCCACCGCGTCCTGGCGGGCCCGCAGCTCCCGTACCTCTTCGTCGACGCTCAACGGCGGAGGCGGGATGCAGCAGCCGCACGGCGTGTCCTCTGCGTCGGCCGGGGGCGTACTGATCAAGGTGTCGGTCATGCCATTCCTCCTTGGGGTGGGGGTATCTGGTGCGGAGTCGACGGTCGGGTCGTCGCCTAGGAGGCGACAGAGGGCCGCGCTGATGTCACTGAGACGAGCCTGCTGTTCGTCGACGGCCGCGATACGCCGCAAGACGACCTCGCGGGAGTGACCACAGGCGCAGACCTCGCCGTCGGCCACCTCCAGCAGCTCTCGTATCTCCTCCAGCCGCAACTCGAACCACTGGGCGCCCTTGATGAAGCGCAAGCGCTCCAAGGCGTCGTCGTCGTAGAAGCGATGACCGGCGGCGGTCCGACCCGTCTCGGGAAGCAGCCCCAACCGGCCGTAGTACCGAACCGCGTCGGGGCTGATGCCCGCCCGGCTCGCTAGCTGGGAGACGCTCAGACCCACGGCCCCAACGGTAAGGCTTGGAGCGCACTCCAAGTCAAGGGTAAAGAGGAGAAGCAAGCCAGCCCGGCGAGGAACCCAGGACCAAGAAAAGTCGTTGAGCGCGACGGACTCGAGCTTCCGCAGCCTCCTTGAGCCCGGCACATCGACGGCTCTGGGCGCCCTCTTCCCAAAGGCGCTGGGTGTCCCCGAGCACGCGTCGCAGAACGTGCGGCGGGCGTCCGCCCGGCCGCGTGGCGAGCGTTCGGTTCAGGGACCATGGCGAAGCTGTGGTGGTGCCTGCGGACCCTTGTTGACGCTTGATTGCGCGATACACACGGCTCACAGCGACGGGACGAGCAGCGAGAAGCGCACCCGGCGAAAGTGGGACCGGGTCCGCCTGGCTGGCGACTGCAAACCGCCCACCGATGGAGCCGCCGGAGCCCCGGACGAGGTTCGGTGTTATGTGGCCGGCGCGCCGCTGGCCACCACCTCGACCTCACGCAGGAACCACCTGTCAGGCGACCGGGCCACCGACTCCACCCAACGCGGCCCTAAGTCCGAGGACCGGGCAGTGGGGTACTGCGGCGCCCTGATCCCGGCGGGAGTCGCGCCTCGCGTGACACCCTGGGGCTCAACCATGACCCGCCCGCTGCCCCTCCGGGCCGAACAGCCCCCGCCGGACGCGACGATCGTCGTCCGCGCCGGCGTCATGAACCCCCGGCACAGTGACGCGTACCGCACAGCGATCCTTCGACCTCTACGCCGTCCTTGGGATCTCCGTCGAGGGTGTCATCGACGCGACTGTCCAGGAGGCGTGCCGCGGCGAGCGGGTAGCTCCGTATCACCGTGTCCGATTGTCCACCTTCGGTCGGGTCCGAGCCGCCGGGTTCCCCGTCCTGGCCAGTTTCGATTACCCGCATTTCACGCTGGTGCTCCCTGGACCTGAGCGAACTGACCGTCGCCCGGCTGGCCCGTTGCTTTGATGCGCCGATCCCCAACCCGGGCCGCCCGGCGCAGGGATAGCCTGAGACCCGATGACAGGACCGGGGATCGAGCGTTGCGACGTCGTCATCGACTTCATGGACATGACCGCTGGACGCCGTGTGTGGGTCCGCCCTGTCGATGTTCGTAGCGGGGTCACCGTTGCTGTCGGCGGCCACCTCGTCGTGTGTGACGACGACGCCGACCCGCAGGTCGCCCGGGTTGTCGCCGTCGACATCGACGGCGTCATCGAACTCGAAGTTCTGCCTGGCTCGGTGGAGTCTCACCGGAACCTTCTCACGTCGGCCTGACCCAACAAGAGCCTGCCAAGCACATCGTCCTCTCCCTCGGACAGCTGACCTCGGGCGCTGGTTCCGGTCCAGGCGGCGCCGGTGGCGGCGTTGAGGAGGCGTCGACTGGCCGCCGGGGGACCAGTAGCCGTCGCCCGAGGCCCGCGTGGGTCGGGCAGTTTGCTGACGGCGAGGCGGCCACCCTCTTAGGCGACCCACCTCGGGCTCGATATCAACGACCTAAAATGCTGGTTCAAGCCGACGGTAGGGCGGCCAGTTCGGCGCTTACTTCGTGCGCGATAACTGCGCGGCCCAAGCGCGACTGGTGGTTCGAGGCCGGTCCAGCCACAGAGTGTGGATTGGCTGACCGAGGCGCGAAGGGCTCGCCCGCCGACCGGCGATGCGGCGCCGCTGGCGTGCCGGCAATCCTGTTCGTAGCGGTCGTGTCTTGCTTGTCTCCTCCCGCCGCCACCACGCGCCGGTTCCCGCCACGGAGGGCGGCGGTCACCACCGCGTGTTCCTCCGGACACCGGTCAACTGGTGCAATTTCCGGCTGACACCCCTGGCGGCGTTCGAACGCCCACCGTGTTCCGGTGTGGCCGCTAAGCGAGCTCAGGCCACGTCGATGGATCGGTTCGGGTTCCAGCCGCTCCGCAGCTCGGCCCGCTCGGCGGCCACCGCCGCCGCGGCCACACCGCCGCCCGGACCCCTCGGCCTCGACCGTCTCTTCCTCGGCGTGGCGGGCACGCCGCTCGGCTTCTCGGGCCCATGCGGCCGACTCCGCCCCGTCTCCTCGACCCGCCGGCCGGCGTGCTCGGCGGCTTGGAGCCGCACCCGCAGATCGTCGACGTCGACCTCGGCGGCCGCGCCGCCCGCTGCTCCGCCTACGCTTTCGTTTGCAGCGCCGCGTCGCGCTCGGCAACCGATTCCACAGTGCAGAACAGGGGCCCTTTCGGGGCTCCTGTTCGGTACCGTAGTTGACCGAATAAGACCTGGGGTTTCCTATGTTGGGCCCGGTGTGGCCCGGTGTGGCCCGTTTGTGGCCTGACACCGAGTAGTGCGGCCCTGGTGGAGGCACCGATCCAACGAGGGTCGTTCCGGGCGGGCAAGGCACGGACGCGCGCCGCCCTTTTCCGATCCGATATGGCG
>JBOGGN010000400.1:0-7591 GCA_050744165.1 Acidimicrobiales bacterium
ACCTTGTGCGCCAGCTGGGCCTGGAGTTTCCAACATCGCGCGTTGCGGCTTCTCCGGGAGCGGCCGTCGCACCGAGCCCATTCTGGTGGCCAGGGGCGGCGGGTGCGACCGGTGCGGCGGGTGCGCCTGGGGGCGGCGTCGGCGCGGTGCGCGGGCGCTATCTCTGGCTCCGAGGACTCGGGCGCGGTCGGTAGTCGCGGGGTTGCTGATCCTCGCGGGGCGGCTGATCCTCGCGGGGCGCCTGGCCGGGTTGCGCTGGCCGACCGTCGTGTCCCCAACCAGCTGGTGGCGCCGGAGGGCGTCGCGCCCGAGGACGTGGCGCCCGAGGATGTGGCGCCGGAGGACGTGGCGCCCGAGGACGTGGGGCCGGAGGGCATGGCGTCGGTCGTCCCGGCACCGTCTGTCCCGGCGTCGGTGCTGGGGTGGGCGGCCTTCGCCATCATCTCCACGCTCGTGCTCGAAGACACCGTCCTCATCGGCTGTACTTGGCGGCCCGACCCCGAGTTCGCGGACCTCGACAGTGGGGGCGCGGGCGGGGGCAGGGGTGCCGGCGGCGGCCTGGGTGCGTGCGACAGCGGGGGCGCGGGCGGCGGCCGAGGTATCGGCGACGGCATGGGCGCCGGATCGTCGGAGAGCGCCACTTTCGTGCTGCTGCTGGGCCAGGACGAGCGCGCCGCCCAGGCGTACGACCTGCTCGAAACGTGGCGCCGTGGCGAGGACGTGCTGCGGCTGCGACCGGCCCCGGTGTCCGGGGCCGTCGAGGTCTACGACAGCCAGTCCCGGGCATTGCGGGCCGGGCTCCTGGCCGCCTGACAAGGCGGCCATTGAGGGAGCCGACGAACGCTGTCGATCCCCTTCCGGCCTCGGCCTGCCGACTGAAGTCACCTGTGGACGATCACCCGCCCTAACTCCGATCTCCTAGGGTCGGGCCGTGCCAACCCGGTCCAGCCCGCTGCAGTCCTGGTTGACGACCCGAGGCGCGCTGCGCGTACCCCAGGTGACGGCGACCTTCTGGATCATCAAGGGTTTGTCCACCGCCATGGGCGAGTCCACGTCCGACTACTTGGTCCACGCCATGGCCCCCGAACTGGCGGTGGTGCTGGGCTTCGTGGCCTTCGCTCTGGCCCTGGTCCTGCAGTTCAAGATGGCCCGCTACGTGGCGGTCACCTACTGGCTCGCAGTGGTGATGGTCGGCACCTTCGGCACCATGGCCGCCGATGTCCTCCATGTCGGCCTCGGGGTCCCCTACGCCGCCTCCACGGTCTTCTACGCCGTGGTCCTGGCGGCGGTGTTCGTGGTCTGGCAGCGCGTCGAGGGAACGATGTCCATCCACAGCATCGACACGCCCCGCCGGGAGGCGTTCTACTGGGCCGCGGTGGTCTCCACCTTCGCCATGGGCACCGCCATCGGCGACCTCACCGCCGGTCCCCTCCATCTCGGGTACTTCACTTCGGCCGCTCTGTTCGCCGTCATCATCGCCATCCCCGCCTTGGGGTTCCGAATCCTGCGCTGGAACGCGGTCTTGTCGTTCTGGTTCGCCTACGTGGTCACCCGCCCGCTCGGGGCGTCAGTCGCCGACGGCCTCGGCAAGGCCAAGAACCTGAGCGGGCTCGGCCTCGGCGACATCTTCGTGATGGTGGTTTTCGGGGGCCTGATCGCGCTTATGGTCGCCTACCTGACGGTGACCAAGAGCGACGTTCAGCGGTCCGACACCAGCTGAGCGCGCTGGGCGCATTGGGGTCCCGGAACCAGCCAGCGGCCACAACCCGCTGAGGTCGCCGGCTGACGGCCCGTCTGAGGAGCACACCGTCCTCGCGGCGTCATCCCGCAGGTCCGAGGCATCCCGCCCTCGGGAGCGGGGTCATCCTCAGGTCCGAGGCATCCCCCCTCGGGATGAGGCCAGATCGGTCCTTGCGCCGGACGACACCGAATCCGTGGAGGCGCACGATGGGCGGCGTCCTGCCCCTATCCAGAAGGGAACGCCCAATGGCCCTCTCCCCATCCCTCACCCCCACCCGGCCATGACCGTCCTGGAGCTGCGAGGAGTCAGCAAGACCTACGGCGAGGGGCCCAACCGGGTCCACGCCTTGAGGGAGGTCGACTTGAGCGTTGAGTCCGGCGTGCTGGTCGCCGTCATGGGACCGAGCGGGTCGGGCAAGAGCACCCTGCTGGCGATCGCCGGAAGCCTGGAGGACCCATCGGCCGGGCAGGTCCTCGTAGGCGGAGCGCCCCTCTCCAAGATGTCCCGAAACGCCAAAGCACGCTTGCGGCGGCGCTCCATCGGCTTTGTCTTCCAGGACTTCAACCTGCTGGCCGGCCTGACGGCAGTCGAGAACGTGTCGCTGCCACTGGAGCTCGACGGCGTCCGGGCCGGCCGGGCGCTATCCATCGGCCGCGCCGCCCTCGAGCAGCTAGGCCTCGACGACAAGGCCAACCGCTACCCCGATCAGCTGTCGGGAGGCGAGCGCCAGCGGGTGTCCATCGCCCGCGCCGTGGTCGGCAAGCGCAGCCTGCTGCTCGCCGACGAGCCGTCCGGAGCCCTCGACTCTGCGAATGGTGAGGTGGTGATGCGACTCATGCTGGCGGCCTGCCACCGCGGCGTGGCCGCGGTGATGGTCACCCACGACGCCCACCTGGCGTCGTGGGCCGACCGGGTGGTGATGCTGAAGGACGGCGGGCTGGTCGAGCGGGCGCCGGGGTCGACGGCGCCGGTCATGAGCGGCCAAGGCGCCGCCACGGCTGGCGCCCCCACGACCGGCAGCGATGCCGGGCGCCCCTGGGACCGGCCATGAGCCCAGCCCGCTTGAACCCCTCTCGCATGAAGCCCACCGAGGGCAACCCGACCGGAGACGCCGCCACCGGCGCCGGCAACCCAGGGGACCCCAAGGCCGCTGCTTCGGGGTCCCCGTGGGAAGCGCCAGCCGGGACCGAGGCTGCCGACGGCGGTCGAAGCAGCCAGCGCAACAAGCACACCGAGCGCAGCCGGGGCTCGGGCGGGACAGCCGCCCGCCGCGCCATGGTCCGCTGGTCATGGCGGTTGTTCCGTCGTGAGTGGCGCCAGCAGCTGCTCGTCCTCGGCATGATTTCGGTAGCCGTGGCCGCCACCATCGTGGGCGCCGGGATCGCCACCAACACGCCCCCGCCGACCAACGCGGGCTTCGGGACGGCCAACAACCTGCTCACCCTGCCCGGCAACGACCTCACCCTGCGAGCCGACCTGGCGGGCCTGACCCGAGCCTTCGGCACCATCGACGTGATCGAAAACCAGACCATCGCCACCGGGTTGGCCGGTGGCGCCGACCTGCGGTCGCAGGACCCCAACGGGGCCTTCGGGCGCCCGATGCTGCGGCTGCTATCGGGGAGCCTGCCCCAAACCGCCAACGAGGTCGACGTCACCAAGCAGCTGGCGTCCACGCTGGACCTGCACCTGGGCGGCACGTGGACCGCCGCCGGGCGCACGTGGCAGCTGGTCGGCCTGGTCGAAAACCCGCAGAATCTGCTCGACAACTTCGCCCTGGTCGCCCCCGGCCAGCTGGCTGCGCCGAGCCAGGTCACGGTGCTCTTCCGCGCCACGGGTGACCAGGTCACCAGCTACGCCTTCCCCGCCGGCGCCTCCCCGGTGAGCCCCTCGCACGGCGGCGGGCTGAGCCCGGCATTCATCGTCCTCGCCATCGCCATCGTTTCGCTCATCTTCATCGGCCTGGTCGCCAGCGCCAGCTTCGCGGTGCTGGCCCAGCGGCGGCTGCGCTCGCTCGGCATGGTGTCGTCCCTGGGCGCCACCGACCGCAACGTGCGGCTGGTCATGGTCGCCAGCGGCGCCGTGGTCGGGGTGGTGGCCACTGCCATAGGCGCCGCCGTCGGCTTGGCCGCGTGGGTGGCCTACGTCCCCCGGCTGTCGGCGGGTGCCCACCACCGGATCACCTGGACGGAGTTGCCGTGGTGGCTGGTCGCCACCGGCATGGCGCTGGCGGTGGTCACGTCGATCCTGGCGTCGCGACGCCCCGCCCGAGCCATCTCCCGGGTGCCGGTGGTGTCGGCGCTGTCGGGGCGGCCGGCGCCTCCGAAGCCCCTGCACCGCTCCGCGATCCCCGGCATCGTGCTGATGGCCGGCGGCTTCTCCCTGCTGATCGCCTCGGGTGGTTGGAGCGGGGGCAACGCCGGCGAGGGCCTGCTCGGGTTGCTGGCGGTCGCCATCGGGGTCCTCTTGCTCACCCCGGTGGCGCTGTCGCTCCTGGGCGTGGTGGCCCGGCGGGTCCCGGTGGCGGGCCGCATCGCCCTTCGGGACCTGGCCCGGTACCGGGCCCGTTCGGGCGCCGCTCTGGCTGCCACCAGCTTCGCGGTGTTCATGGCGGTGGTAACCGCCCTGGTGGCGACCGGCCGCTACGCCGACCCGGTCGACTATTTCGCCCCCAACCTGCCGTCCGACCAGCTGATCGTGTCGGCCCCGCCGATCGGCTTCCCGGGATCCGGCGCCGCATCCGCCCACCCCGGCAAGGGCGGGGGCCAGCCCCTGGCGACTTCCGCCTCCCCGGCGGCCCTGGCGAACGGCGCTCATCAGATCGCGGCATCGCTCGGAACCAGCCGCACCGTCGAGCTGGAGTCGGCTCCGGTGGATCTCAGCCACAAGGTGGGCACCCAGGAGTTCGACAGCGTGGGCCAGATCTACCTGGCGACCCCGGCGGTGCTGGAGCACTACGGCATCGACCCGGCCTCGATCGCCAGCGACACCCTGCTGGTGACGTCGCGCCCGGCACTTGCGAGCACGTCCCACCTGGCCCTCGGTCTCAACGTTGGTCCTGGCGGTGGGCCGGGCGCCATCGCCGATCCCAAGATCCAGACCTTCCACCAGCTGCCGACCGATAGCTCCGACCCCAACCTGCTGATCACCGAGGCCGGTGCCCAGCGACTCGGCATCCAGAGCTTTAACGACGTGTGGCTGGTCGAAGCCGGCCACGGGTTGACAGCCCAACAGGTCAACGCCTCCCGGACCATTGCGGCCGGTTCCGGCCTCGCCATCGAGACCAAGAACGACAACCCGTCCCTGGCCCAGTTGCGCAATTGGGCGACCGCGGCCGGTGTGCTCATCGCGCTTGGGGTGCTCGCGATGACGGTCGGCTTGATCCGCAGCGAAACCGCCGGCGACCTGCGCACCCTCGCCGCCACCGGGGCCAGCAGCCGCACCCGCCGCGCCATCACCGCGACCACGGCTGGCGCCTTGGCCCTCTTGGCCGGGGTGCTCGGCACCGCAGCCGCCTACGTGGCGGTGGTCGCCTTCTTCTGGAGCCAGCTCGCCGAGCGAATGAGCCATGCCCCGGCGCTCGACCTGGTGGCGATCCTGATCGGCCTACCGGTTGTGGCGGCCGCCGGCGGTTGGCTGTTCGCCGGCCGCCAGCCTCCGGCCTTGGCCCGCCGGCCAGTCGAATAATTGCCAAACAAGGCACTGGACATCCCTCTCCGGGGCGCTGGCGAGAGGACGTGGCATTTTCCCAGAAGGTTTTAGAACGAGAACGGGTGCCCACGCTGTTGGGTACAAAGGCATCGGGAAAATGCCTCGCCAACGCGTACAGGGGACGGCCGCCCGTGAGGAGCCCGGCGTAGCGGCAGATTGTTGACCACTCCGGCGTGGCCGCAGCCGGTCAGGACCACTCCCACCACGTACCTGTCGCCGCCCCCGGAACGCCGCCTTGGCACATGCCCTGATCACGCCCGAGCGACGGGGGAGGCGCTCGCCCCACCGAAAGCCGCCCCGGTGACGCCTGAGCGCGTGAACTGGCTAAGGCTCAGTCGTTCTCGACCTCGAAGTCCCACTCGGCCACGATCTGCCGGCTGATCGGGGCCCAGCGCATGATGCCCTCGCCGACCGCCTCGTAGGCCCGGACCTGGAAGGTGGCGGTCTCGCCCGGGTCGACCTCTGCGGGAGGCGGGGCCTGCCCCTCGACAGCGCTCGGTTGGTAGATGGTGCCGAGGTGGTCGATGGTGTTGAAGTCCGCCAGCGAGACCGGTACCACTGCCGTCGCCTTGGACATGGTGACCGTCCAGGTACACGTCGTCGCCGGTTGTTGGAGCGGCAGGCCCTCGCCCGGCACCACGGGACCGGAGACCTCGACCAGCACCGACCACGCCGGTGTCGTGACCTCGATGGACTCCCCCTGGACGCTCAACGCCGGCTTGGCGGCGGTGCCGACCAGGACCTGGTCGACCTTGGGGCTGAGGGTCTTCTTCGGCAGGAACGACGGGAACTCTGGGTTGAACCCCTTTGCGCTGTACGTCTTCGAACTGCGGCTGCACGCCGCCAACAGGCTCGCGGCCAGGACGGCCGCCAGCACCACGGCCGGTGACGACCGCCGAGCCCGGCGGGCCGGCCCGAGGCTGGAGCCCGCCCGTCCTTGCGGCGACCACCGCCGGACGCCCCCGAGGCTGGACCCGGCGACCCAGGCTCGGAGAGAGCGCCGATCCAACGGCCCGGAGTTATCCGTTGTGCCCCTCGCCGACGCGACGACCGGGGCTGGTGAACACGTCAGGGCCGAACGGCGCCAGGTTGGTCTGGGCGGCGTAGCCAAGGTGGCCCTTTCCGTCGAGGCCGCCGCACACCGAACCCGTCGGCAACGTCACGCCGGCCGGGTTGGTGCAGGTGGCCCCGGTGAGGAAGATGTCCTCCATGGTCCGCAACCAGCTGTAGTGGTTGTAGTAGGTCTTGCTCACGGTCCCCGGCTTGATGAACGGGCTGATGAGCACACTGCCGGTGTTGCCGCCGCCCGGCGTGAAATCGGTGGCGTCGAGCAGCGGGTCGACCGTGTGGCAGGCGGCGGTGGTGGCTGCCTCGGAGCCTGCCGGGCACGCCGCGGTGCCCGTGGTCGAGGTAGCCCCTTCGGCGCTCAGGGTGACCTCGGAGGTACCGCTGCCACCGGGGGAGGCATTGGTCTCCGTCGCCGTGGGGGTAACCGGGTGGCCGGCATCGTCGACCAGCTGGAACGAGCCGGTCCACGGCTTGGCGAAGTTGTTGTTGGCGCCCGCCGACCCGCTACTCGTGCTGGCGTTGGCAAAGAGCGGCAACGGTCCGCGGTTGGTCACGGTGCCCACGAAGGAATCGGCGGGGATCCCGGGGCCCGACACCAGCCGGCCGGTGTCGTCGGCGTTGATCTTGGGATCGACGACCATGCTCGACGACGGGCTGTAGGAGCCCGGTTCGTTGCTGCTGCCCGGTGAGCCGCTCAGGTTGGGGCTCTCCCCGGCGAGGCCGGTCGGCCGATCGATGAACCCGGAAGCGCCGGGACCCGGCTGCAGCTGCTGGCCGGTCGAGTTGGTGACCTCCGGATCGTTGGGCCCGGTCGGCTCGGCACTCACGTTGGTGACGGCGCTGCCCTTCTTGCCGGTGATGCCGTTGATGAAGCTCTCGCCTGCCCCGTCCGATAGGAGCCCGTAGGCGCCGTAGATCGAGTTGGCGCCCGGGGCGTAGGTCCCCGGGGAACCGAAGGTGGGCTGGTCGGCCGGGGTGATGGTCCCAGTGTCGGTCGACGTCTTGGCGTTGTTGAAGCTGTTGCCGATGGTGAAGGGCGGGTTGGCCTCGTCGAAGGTGATGTCGATCAGGCCG
>JBOGGN010000401.1:0-9746 GCA_050744165.1 Acidimicrobiales bacterium
CCTTACCCGGCGGGTCTCCAGGGGGCGCCGGCAGCGGCCAGTTGTGGACCCTGCCCGGACATGCGGGGCGCCAGCAGCTCGTCGTGGCGCGCTGGCGGCGGGGACACAGGGCGCCGGACTCGCCGACGGTCCGGGTGATCACGCGGTACGAACTCGGGCACGTCGGGTTCAGCCAGATAACCCGCGATTGGCTCGTTTGCGAATTTGATGTGCCTCGCGACCAAATCGGCCGGGACGGCTGGAAAATCGGCCGGATTGCAAAATACCCGCCCCTTCGCAGGACGAAACACGAGTTGCTTCGCAGCCAGCTACAAATCCAACGCCGCTCGTAAGGCACCAAGGTCCGCCTCCATCGCCGTCGGGACCGAGATCTGCCCGATAGCGACATCGGGGTCCTTCAACCCGTGCCCGGTCAAGACGCACACCACCGTCGAGTCCGGCGCCACGCCAACCTTCAACAGCCCCGCCACCGAGGCCGCCGACGCCGGCTCGCAGAACACCGATTCCGATTGGGCCAGAAAGCGATAGGCCTCAAGGATCTCGTCGTCGGTCACCGCCGAAATCCCCCCGCCCGATTCCGACGCGGCCGCCGACGCCCCGTACCACGAGGCGGGCCGGCCGATGCGAATGGCGGTCGCGATGGTGTCGGGGTGCTCGATCGGGTGGCCCTCCACGATGGGCGCCGCCCCGGCGGCCTGGAATCCCAGCATCCGCGGCAATCGCACGATGCGGCCCGCGTCCTGGTATTCGCGGTATCCCTTCCAGTAGGCGGTGATGTTGCCGGCGTTGCCAACGGGAATGCAGTGGTAATCGGGAGCGAACCCCAATGCGTCGACGATCTCGAAGGCCCCGGTTTTCTGGCCTTCGATCCGGAACGGGTTGATCGAATTGACGATCGTTACCGGCGCCCTCTCGCCGAGTTCGCGCACCAGATCGAGGCACACGTCGAAGTTGGCCCGCACCTGCAGCACCCGGGCGCCATGCACCAGGGCCTGGGCCAGCTTGCCGAGGGCGATCTTGCCCTCCGGGATCAGCACGACACAGGCGAGACCGGCCCGGGCGGCGTAGGCCGCAGCCGAAGCCGAGGTGTTCCCCGTCGATCCGCACACCACCGCCTTGGCGCCCGCCTCGGCGGCCTTCGAAATGGCGACGGTCATGCCCCGGTCCTTGAACGACCCGGTGGGGTTCGCCCCCTCGACCTTGAGCCACACCCGGGCACCGACGCGCTCGGACAACCGCGGCGCGGGCACGAGCGGCGTGCCGCCCTCGAACAAGGTAACCACCGGCGTCGCCGCCGACACCGGCAGGTACGCCCGGTACTCCTCGATGACCCCCCGCCACACTGCCATCGATGACCGCTACAGCGAACTGGCGATCACGCGGAGGAGCCCGCCGGTGCGGTCCACCACGTCGAGCTGGCGCAGGTCCCGCAGGCACGCCTGGACGTCGCGCTCCAGGGCCGGGTGGAGGATGATGACGAGGCGGGCCTCGGCGCCGAGACCCACCTGCTCCATCAACCGGATGGACACGTCGTGGGCACCGAGCACGCCCGACACGGCGTGCAGCACCCCGGGCCGATCGGCCACGTCGATCGACAGGTAGTACTCCGAGCGCAGCTCGTCGACGGGGAAAATGGACGCCGGCCGCATCGTGACCGTCCGCCCGGCGCCGCCGGCCGTCAGGTTATGGGCCGCGTCCAGCAGGTCGCCGAGGACGGCGCTGGCGGTCGGCATCCCCCCCGCCCCGCGACCGAGGAACATCAGCTCCCCCACCGACTCGCCCTCGATGAACACGGCGTTGAACGACTCCCGCACTGCGGCCAACGGGTGGGTCACGGGGACCATGGCGGGGTGGACCCGCACCGCCACCGCCTCGTCGATCTTCTCGATGATCGCCAGCAGCTTGATGACGTAGCCGAGCCGGCCGGCGAAGGCGATGTCGTCGACGGTCACCGCCGAGATGCCCTCGCGGTACACGTCGCCGGCCACCACCCGTACCCCGAAGGCGACGCTGGCCAAGATGGCGGCCTTGGCGGCGGCGTCGAAGCCCTCGACGTCGGCGGTTGGGTCCCGCTCGGCGTAGCCCAGCCGCTGAGCCTCGGCCAGGGCGTCGTGGTAGGAGGCGCCAGCCTCGGCCATCTTGGTCAGCACGAAGTTGGTGGTGCCGTTGACGATCCCCATGATCCGCCGGATGCCCTCGCCCGCCAGCGACTCTCGCAGTGGCCGGATCAGAGGGATGCCGCCCGCCACCGCGGCCTCGAAGAGCAGGTCCACGCCGCCCGCGCTGGCCGCCTCGAACAGCTCCTGGCCCACGTTGGCCAGCAGTTCCTTGTTGCCCGTGACCACCGGCTTGCCCGACTTCAAGGCGGCCAGGATCAGGCCCCGGGCGGGCTCGATGCCCCCGATGACCTCGACTACCACGTCGATGGCAGGGTCGTTGACGACCGCCTGGGTGTCGGTGGTCAGCATGCCGGGGGGCAGCTGCACCGGTCGCTCCCGGGCCAGGCTGCGCACCGCCACCCGGGCCAACTCCAGGCGGATCCCGGTCCGGGACTCGATGCTGGCGGCATCCCGAAGCAGCAGTTGGGCGAGGGCGGCGCCCACGTTGCCGCAACCGAGGAGGCCCACCCGGACCGGCCCGTCTCGGAACGAGGCTGCTCTTTCCACGGCGCCCGAGGCTACTGCCTCGTCCGGAATCCCCTCGCGCCTCGGCGATCTCCCGAACTGACGGCGCCTGAGCGCGTGGGAACGCGTTCCAGTGCCGCCAGTTCCCCGGCCCCGTTGCCTGGCGCGTCCTACAGGCCGCGCTCCAAGGCCAGCAGGTCGTCCTCGGTCTCCCGCCGCACCACGAGCCGGGCCTGACCCCCGCCCACGAACACCACCGGCGGCCGTCCCACCCGGTTGTAGGTCGAGGCCATCGAGTAGCCGTAGGCGCCGGTCACGGGGGTCGCTAGCACGTCGCCCACCGCCACGTCGGCCGGAAGCCAGGCGTCACGCACGATCACGTCGCCGGACTCGCAGTGCTTGCCGACAACGGCAGCGGGAAAAGGCCTCGCGCTCCCGGTGCACCTCGGAAGGAAGGCTTCGTACCCGCTGCCGTAGAGCACCGGCCGAGGATTGTCGCTCATCCCTCCATCCACGCTGAGGTAGGTGCGGATGCCCGGAATGGTCTTTATGGTCCCCACCGTGTAACAGGTGATGGCAGCCGACGCCACGATGGCCCGCCCCGGTTCCGCCGTGACCCGCACCGAGGACGGGAGCCCGGCGGCGGCCGCCGCCACTCGCACCGCGGACGCCCATTCGGCGAGGGTCGGCGCCTTTTCCCCCTCCACATAGGCGACCCCCAGGCCACCCCCGATGCACAGCTCGTCCAGGTGCAGCGGGGCGAAGAACTTTGCCAGCACCTCGACGGCCCGCTCGAAGGACGAGGACTCGAAAATCTGGCTGCCGATGTGGGCGTGGATGCCAACCAGCTCGACGGGGGCGCCGGGACGGCGGAGGCGGCCGATGGCCTCGGCGGCGGCCCCGCTGGCGATTCCGAAGCCGAACTTGGAGTCGTCCTGGCCGGTTTGCACGTACTCGTGGGTGTGGGCCTCGATGCCTGGCGTGATCCGGACCCAGACCTTGGGACGGGGTGCCGGCGCCAGGCGGTCGAGGCGGTCGAGTTCGTCGAAGTTGTCGACCACGATGCGGCCCACTCCGGCCTGCAGGGCGGTGGCCAGCTCCCGGGGGGACTTGTTGTTGCCGTGTAGCACGAGGCGCTCGGCGGGCACGCCGGCTGCCAGGGCCACGTGCAGCTCCCCGCCGGTGGAGACATCGATCGACATGCCCTCCTCGTTGACGAGGCGGGCCATGGCCATGCAGAAGAACGCCTTGGAGGCGTAGGCCACCCCGTCGGGGAACGCCTCGACCGCCTGGCCGCAGCGGTTACGCAGGTGCTGCTCGTCGTAGACGAAGATCGGGGTGCCGTACTCCTGACACAGGTCGAGGAGGTCGACGCCGCCCACCGACAGGCGGCCATCTGGGGCGATCTCAGCGGTGTCGGGCAACAACTCCTCGGGGAGCGCCGGGGCTCCGGTGCCCGGGCTCACATCTTTTCCGGGGCGGCGACGCCGAGCAGGCCGAGGCCGATGCCAAGGCCAATGCGGGCCCCTTCCACCAGCCACAAGCGGGCCTGGGTCAACTCGGAGGCGACGTCGGGATGGAGCACGTAGCAGTCGTGATAGAAGCTGTGGAAACGGTCGGCCAGCTCCCGGACCCAGGTCGTCACCTTGTGGGGCGCCCGCTCAAGGCACGCCTGCTCGACCACCTCGGGGAGCTCCGACAGGCACCGCAGGACGTCCAGCTCACGGGCGTGGGTCAAGAGGGTGAGGTCGGCGTCGTCGATGGGGCGCCGCTCGACGTTGCGTTTGTCGGCCTCCCGGGCGATGCCCGCGATGCGGGCGTACGCCATTTGGACGTAGAAGACCGGGCTCTCCTTGGACTCGGCCCGCACCTTGTCCAGGTCGACCAACGTCGCCTGATCGGGCGAGGCGACAAGGGAGAGCAGCCGCATGGCGTCGGGGCCGATGTCGTCGACCAGGTCGTCGAGGTCGACCGCGTTGCCGGACCGCTTGGACATCTTGCCGCTGGCCAGGGAGATCAGCTGGCCCAGGCGGACCTCGAGGCGGGCGGGGTCGATGCCGAGTGCCGCCACCCCGGCCTTGAGGCTCGGGACCTGGCCCTCATGGTCGGCGCCCCACACGTTGATGGCCAGGTCGAAGCCGCGGACGACCAGCTTGTTGCGGTGGTACGCCAGGTCTCCGGCCAGGTAGGTCCAGTCGCCGTCGGACTTGCGCAGAACCCGCTTCTCCCGGGGGTCACCGAAGTCTCCGGTGCGCAGCCACAGCGCCCCGTCCTCCTCGTAGGTCAGGCCTCGAGACTGGAGCAGGGCGACGGTCTCCTCCATGGCCGGGCTCTCCTCGATGGACGCCTGGCTGAACCACTCGTCGTAGACGATGTTGACCTCGGCCAGTTGGAACTTGATGTAGCCGAGCGTGCGTTCTGCGGCCCAGCGGCCCGCGGCCACCACGTCGTCGGGCCCGTCGTAGGCCGCGGCCAGACCTTTGATGAAGCCGGCGGGGTAGCCGCCTTCGGGGAGGGGCTCGCCGTTACGACGGGCCAGCAGGCTGGCGCCGAGGCGGCGGATCTGGCCGCCGGTGTCGTTGACGTAGTACTCCCGGCTGACCTGCCAGCCGCAGCGGTCGAGCAGGCGGGCCAGCGCGTCGCCGTAGGACGCCCACCACCCGTTGCCCACGTGGAGGGGGCCGGTGGGGTTGGCAGACACGAATTCCACCTGGACGCGCCGGCCCTGCCCGAGGTCGGGCCGGGCGTAGCGCTTCTCTCCTGCCGCCACCACCTCCTCGAGCACGTCGTAGAGCCAGCCGTCATCGAGGTAGAAGTTCAAGAACCCGGGACCGGCCACCTCCACCCGTTGGACGTGGGCCGGGGCGTGCTCGCTCAGGTAGTCCTTCAGGTCGTTCGCCAGGTCGCGCGGCGGGCGGCGAGCGGGCCGGGCCAGGGTCAGGGCGAGGTTGGTGGACCAGTCGCCGTGTTCCCGGCGAGCGGGGCGCTCGAGGTGGACGTTGTCGACCGTCAGCTCTCCCGGCACGACAGCGTGCACGGCGCGTGCGAGGACAGAGGCGAGGGTGGTCTGGATCGGGGTCACGGTTGATTACATGCTCGCAGGTCTCCGAGGGCAGCCAAAAGCTGTTAACGGCAGCGAGTGCCCATCGTCACCCGACCGCTACGGGGCGTGGCGCTCCTCGAGCAGGCCGGCGACCCGGTCCAGCAACTCCAGCGGATCGAACGGCTTGGTGATGTAGTCGTCGGCGACCTCCCTGCCCCGGGCGACATCGTTGGCCTGGGCCTTGGCCGAAAGGAGGATGATCGGGATGGCGTCGGTGGCGTCGGACTCCTTCAGCACACGAGCCACGTCGAGGCCGTTCATGCCCGGCATCATCACGTCGAGAATGATCAGGTCCGGGTGCTCGTCGCGGGCCCGGGCGAGGCCGTTCGGGCCGTCTTCGGCCGCAATCACGGCATAGCCCTCGATCTCGAAGTTGACCGTCAGCAGCTTCACGATCACTGGGTCGTCGTCGATCACCAGGACGGTCCGTGCCACTGGTTGATGGTACGGGACCAAGTGGGGTAGCCGGCCCTCCGCACCGAGGGGGTACCGCCGTGGCCGGCTGCGGGCCGCAGCGGCGAACCCGGTCGCTATGCTCGACTCGGTCGCGCCCTCGTAGCTCAGGGGATAGAGCACCGCCCTCCGGAGGCGGGTGCGCAGGTTCGAATCCTGCCGGGGGCACGCCGCCGAGGCTGACTGCCACTACTGGCGCCGCGCCCACCCAGCGTCGCCGCCTCCGGATGGCCAACTTCGGGGCCGCTGGTGGGCAGCGCTTCTGATCGGGGGCGTGATCGACGTTCGAGTAACAGCGCCCAAAAATTGACACGGGATGGCCGCCCATCCTGCGCCCGAGCTTCTCAGACGGGGTCCTTCACCAAAAATGGGTGGGAAAGATCCGACCGAGCGGCGCGGTAATGGGTGTTCTTCGGACATCTCGACAAATTGAGACGAGAGTACGAGCGAGCTCCGAATCGGCCATCCGGACCGACTGGTCAGGCTGGAATGTAAGGATTGTCAGCTCGACCGCCACGAAAGGGCGTGGGGACCAAATTGGCTCTTGCGACTTGCGTGTCTGGTCTCCCGACCAGATCCTGGCAGGCCGCGATACCTATGAAGATCGGCACCGCGGCAACCCGACCGTAGGGAAATTTTGCCCAGCCTTAGGGACCACGGGTCGTACGATCCGGCCAATCCGACACGAATTGCGCGCCTTCGCACATCCTGCAATGCTTCCGCCGGAGGCTTTGTTCACACCCACAAACAACTCCGGGAGCGGCCTTCTCATAAAGCGCGGGCTCCTCCTAAAGTCCACGCCACCGCCGCCGACAACCGGATGTCACCCCAATTGTTTTCGGAGGTCCAAATGGGTGCGAAGATGCTGAAGCTCATCATTGCCATATTTGTTGTTGTGATGCCGGTTGCGGTCGCTGTCAGTCCGGCCACGGCGGCGCCCGCGGTGCCGCATGACGATTCAGGCACGTTTTTCGGGTTGGTCAACGGCTTGCGTGCCAGTGCCGGCGCCGCCGCCCTCACCGCCGACCCCGTCCTGACCTCGGTCGCCCAAGCATGGGCCAGCAACATGGCGAGTTCCGGCGTCTTGTCCCACAACCCCAATCTCTCGACTCAGGCACCCTCTGGCTGGACGGTCATCGGCGAGAATATCGGCGACGGCTTCAGCCTGCAGGCGACCTACAACGCCCTGGTCGGGAGCCCCGACCACTACGCCAACATGGTCAATAAGTCGTTCAACCGAACCGGAGTCGGCGTGGCCACGGACAGCAATGGCCAGGTCTGGGTGGCACAAGATTTCGGCGATTACCCGCCGCCGCCGCCGTCAACTTTCACCTTCCCCACCACCGGCAACAAACTGCTCCAAATGGCCCAGTCGTTCACCTGGCAGCAGGCGCCGGGCGCGGTGTACTACTGCATGACCGTCGGAAGCACCCAAGGTGGCGTCGACTACGTGAACAGCGGCCTTCTCCAGGCGAACCAGCTGAGCTACTCGGTGCCGATCCTGCCCGCCGGAATGACTCTGTGGGCCCGCATTTACACCTATTCGGGCGGCGCCTGGAACTGGACCGACGCTTCCTTCACCGTCTCGGGCGCACCACCGGGGAGTTTCTCGCAGCCGACGGCAGGCCAGACGATCTCACCGAGCTCGTCGTTCACCTGGTCGGCGGCGTCGGGCGCCCAGTATTACTGGCTCACCGTGGGTACCTCGATGGGCGGTTACAACACCTTCTACACACCGCTGTTGCCCGCCACGCAGACCAGCTATGCCTTGCCCACGTTGCCGACCAACCAGGTCTTGTGGGCCACCATCTATACCTACGAGAGCGGAGCGTGGACCCACGCCGTGAACGTGCCGTTCATCGTTTCCTGAGCGGGCCAGCGCCCACGATGGCATGCGGCGCCGTCCGCCCCTACGGCGCCGCATGCCGTCGAAGGATGCTGCGCCTGCCGGTGCCGCCCCTCAATGCTGGTGCTTCGGGCACCACCAGGTGGTGCGGGTGGCGACCGTCGCCCGAAGGAGGGCGGTCCCGTCTTTCGGGCAACGCCCACCGGGATGCCGCTGCGGCATCAGGTCACCAGTGTGCGACCCGCCCCGCTCCAGGAGCTGGCGCAGCGTCTGGCGCAAGTGGCGGTGAAGCCGGCGCAACTCCGTATCGGTAAGGGAGGACGCGCTGCGGGTGGGATCGAGACCGGCGCGCCACAGGATCTCGTCAGCGGCCAGATTGCCGACGCCGGCCAGGCGGGATTGGTCCATCAGCCGGCCCTTGAGCGAGGTCCGGGAGGTGGAGCCTTCGGCGCCTCCGGACGTCGGGCCAACTCCGGATACCGCAGCCGGGGCGCGTCGATCGGCAGCCGCCGTATCGGTGGCGGCGCCGTCCCGTGGTGCCCGGTGGCCGCTGGCGGCGCCGTCCAGTGATGACCGGTGGCCGCGGCCGGGGCTCAGGGCGATGCGAAGTTGCCCGAGGGTGACCGTCAAGGCGTCGGGTCCGAGGCGGGCCAGGGACGGGTCAAGGGTTACGCCTCCCAGGCGTCGAGGATCGCGCATCGCCAGCCGCCCACCGTCGGCGAACTCGACGGCGAATCGGTCCCAGCGCGCCTCCTCCCGGTTGGAGGCGTACCACAGCTCCTCGACCGCGGCCACGTCATCGACGAGGAGGCGCCCGCTCATCCCGAACCGCAGCCCCAGCACCGGTCCGTCGCCGCTGGAGGCCAGGAGGAGGACCTTTCCCCTGCGCCGGGCCTCGACGAACGACCTGCCCTCGAGCGCCGGCGCCAGGGCCGCGGCAGTCAACCCACCCTTCAGGTACCAGGCATCTGGGGCCACCACGACAACGATTTCCCGGCCCAACGCACGGCCCTCGGCCAGCCTGCGGTAGGACTCCACCTCGGCCAGCTCGGGCACCGCCGGAGGGTAACTCGCGAAGTCGGCAGCTGTCCTCGGTGGTGGCGCCCGGCCCGACTCGGGCGGCTCGGCAGCTACCCCGGCGGCCGCCAGTACGCTCGCCCGGTATGGCAGAGCGTTGGCAGGCCCACTGGGCCCACCTTTACGACGAGGTGGTGACGACCGGCTTGTGTACCGGCTGCGCCGGCTGCGTCGTCGCCTGCCCCTACGACGTGCTCGGCTACGACGACACGAACGGGATCTACCGGCCCTTCCAGCTCCAGACCGACCGTGGCCCCGGCGGCTGCGGCCACGGCGACCGCGGCTGCACCAGTTGCACCCGGGCCTGCCCCCGGTTCCGGGCCTGGGAGCCGGAGCTCGATCAGTTCCTCTTCGGCCGCTCCCGGCTCCCCGATGAGATGGACGGCGTCTCCAAGGACATCATCCTGGCCCGGGCGACCGACAAGGAGATACACCAGAAGGGCCAGGACGGCGGCCTCGTCTCGGCCATCTTGCTGTGGTGCCTCGAGCACGGCTACATCGACGCCGCCCTAGTCTCCTACCTGGAGGGCGACGGCACCTCATGGAAGGCCATCCCCGGCGTCGCCCGCACCCGGGAGGAGATCCTGGCTGCCTCGGGGTCGCGCTACACCTACTCGGCCAACACCATGGCCTACGCCGAGGC
>JBOGGN010000402.1:0-19962 GCA_050744165.1 Acidimicrobiales bacterium
TGGGGAAGTAGGAGACCTTGACCAGCACCGGCACGCCGACGGTGTCCACGTTGAACGACACTGACGAGTCGGTGGCAACGATCTTCGATACCTGCACCGGCTGCAAGCTCGTACGGGGCGGGTCCGCGGAGGTGGGTGCTACCCGGGCCCAAGAAGAGGGCCCAGAGGCGGCGTACTGCACGTCCCAGATGCTGGAGTTGAGGTACCACGCCATCGAGGCGGTCAGCCATCCCTGGCCGCCCTTGGCCACGCCTTTCATGACCACCGGCTGGTTGAGCAGCGGCGACACGAGCTCCGAATCGGCGATCTCATAGATCTTCCACGTTCGGGTCTTCACGCCCTCCGACGGGCCGCTGGTGTAGGAGACGGGCCAGGGTCCGGAGGTGGCGACCAGCTTGAGGTCGGGGTCGCTGTCGGCCTGGGACTGGGTCTGGGGCGTCAGCGCCATGTAGTACTTCACGCCCAGCATCTGCAGGTGCTGGATCCCCTCGGTGATGTCAGGTGTCGGCGAGTAGGTCAGGCCCCGGACGGGGTCCGACGGCTGCAACGACAACTCCGAGGCGTTCACGAAGTGGTACGGCGTGGTCGCCGCCGACTCGTAGTACAGGCCCTCCATCGACCCGATGCAGCTGTTGGTCCAGTACGGCAGCAACATCAAGGCGTCGGGAGTCCCCATCTGGTCGAGTTCCGGCTCGTACTCCCACATCGCCCGGCCGCAGCCGTCGGTCTGGCCCAGCCGCTTCATGGTGTTGACGAGGCCGAAGTACTCCGCCTGGCGGGATTTGCCGCTCGACTGGTAACCGCTGTAGTTCCAAAGGACCCAGTCGGGGATGAATGAGTTTTCCGAGCTGGTGATCCCGAGCACCGTGTACTTGCCGGTCTTGGGGTTGACCTTGCCCCCGGGAATCCCGTGCAGGGGGAACCCGACCCAGAGCCACACCCCGACCAGCACGCCCAAGGGCACGGCCAGGGTGAAGAGGCGGGACCACTGCGGCGTGGGACCGGGCCGGAGCGGTTCCAGCAGCAAGGCCGCCCCTTCGGCCACCGCCACCCCGGCCAGCAGGTACAGGCAGAGGAACCAGAATGGCAGGACCCGCGCATTCCACAACCGTGGCGCCAGCGGCCAGCCGAACCACAGCACCAGGACGGAAAGTCCGGCCATGATGGCGAGGAAGATGCCGAGTTTCTGGCGACGCAGCACCGAGACCAGCAACCCCAACGCAGCGAAGAAAAAGAGAACGACTTCGTGGTTGGGGAACAGGTTGCTCCAGTACTGGGTGACCTTCCCGTACCCCATGTCCGTGGCGTAGGGCAGGCGGTAGACGAACGGGATGGCCCAGAAGGCGGCCAGGCCGCCGGCGGTCGCTAGCACCGGAAGCATCCACCGCCAGCTCCGGCGGTCCCATCGCAGGACGGCCAGGACAATGGCCCCGACGACCGCGAAGATGGCCGGGAGGATGTGCGACAGTGCCGTCACGACCAAGAGGATCGAAGCGATGGCCCGGTAGCGGCCCGTGTCGAGGCCCCGGGCCACCAGGCCGAGGAAGACCAGCGCTGCCGACAGACTGACCGAGAAGCCGAACTCGCCGGCCATGGTCGAGGCGATGTTTCCGCCATAGATCGTGAAGTTCGTCGAGAACAGGTACGGCAGGGTCGCCGCCGCCAGCAGCGCCGGGCCCGGGAAGCGGAACCGGGCCAGCTTGCCGAACAGCCACGCCGAGATCGGCAAGGTCAAGAGCCCAAGCACCGTGATCAGCTTGAAGGCAACGTTGTAGGGAACGAAAGGGACCCACGACAGCAGCACGATCAACAGGCTCGGGAGCGGGAAATAGAACACCAGCGACGGGAACCCGGCGTACCAGTCCGGTGCCCAGCCGGTCAGCCGGAAATGCGTAAGGAGGTGGTCGCGGAGGTAGGCCGGCTGCCAGACGTGGGCCCCCATGTCGCCACCCGACGGCGTCGTGTTCAGAAAGAGCTTGGAGGGCTGCAGGTACTTGAAAACGAACCCGACGATGAAGGCCACCACGACGAAGGTGATGATCACCTCGGGCCAGTCGATCGACTCCGGCAGGCGCCGGCGCCACCCCGACGGCGGCTCGGTGCCGCGTTCGTCGAGGCCGAAGGGAAAATCGTCGTCGGGAACGTGTTCCTCGACGGCGTCGGGCGAGGTTCGTTCCTCGACGGCAGTCGTCATAGCCCCCCTATGTTGCCCTGATTCTTACCCTTGGGGCTATCAGCCAACGCGCTCGGGGAGTCACCGCTCTCGGGCGGTTGCCGCTCTCCGGCGCTTGCCCCTCTCAGGCGGTCAGGGCTCTCAGGCGGTCAGCGCTCTCGAGTAGCCAGATCGAGGAGGTACGCCAGCGGCAGCCGGCCGTGGTAGCCCTCCCACCAGCGCAGGTCGCATGCCGAGCAACTCTTCAAGGTGACCCGTTCCCCGCCGATCGACAGGGAGATCTCGACCATCTGGCGGGATGCGCACTGCGGGCACTTCACACCTTCAATGATCGGCTTGGCCCCGGCGCCTCTTTAGGGCCTCGTGGATGACGGCCCAGTGGATGACGGCCCAGTGGATGACGGCCTAGTGGATGATGGTCAACGACACCACCGTCACCGCGTTGAAAGCGCAGTGGGCCGCCATTCCCGGGCCCAGCCGGCGCGTCTTGTAGGCCAGTGCCGCCAGGACGAGCCCGAAAAGGATCAGGCCGGCCAGCTGCAACGCTTCGAAATGAGCCAGCCCGAAGATCACCGCCGAGCCCACAATGCCCACGACCGGGCCGAGCCAGCGAGTGAGCGACCGCAGGATCAGGCCCCGGAAGAAAAGTTCCTCGACGATCGGCGCACCGATGGCGATGAACAGCAGCAGCACCGCGATCTGCCACGCACCGTGCACGGCCCCGGTCTCGGTGTTGGCGGGGCCGCTCAGGCGGTGTTTCAGCGTCCGGTCGGCATGCTCGAACGGCAGGTACAGAAGGGGGATTAACACCAGTTGGGTGCCGATGCCGGCCACCGCCCCGATCAGCAGATCCGGCCACCGAAAGTCCAGGCCGACGTCGGTCCGCAGGCTCCCCGACCCCCATAACCGGCTGTAGAAGACCACCCCGGCAACCAGCCCGATCCACAAACCGAGGAGACCGAACACGGTGACCGCGAGCGGCATCGGGGCGCCCGAGCCGCTCTTGTAGCCGGTAGCGCTGCCTGCCACGGCGACCCCGATGCTGGAAAGCACCGATCCCACGAGGAAGGCCAGGACGGCCTCCAGCAGCCCCGCCGCCTTCGGGGAACCGTCGGGCACGTTCAGACGGCGATGGCGGGCGGGACGTCCCGGGAACCACCAGCCGCCGCGGTGGCGGGCGCTGGCGGCCGCAGCGCCGACAACCGGGTCGTCCGGCGATCGATACACGACCAGCCCCGGGGTGGCGCGGTACGTTGCGCGTGAGCGGCGCACAGGACGATGTAGTGACCCCGCGGCGTCGTCCCGGGGTCGTCGAGCCACACCCGCTGGGCGCCGTAGTCGTAGCTCAGCCAGGCGGCCGGCTCCCCGCCGCAGCCGGGCCGGGCACAGCGAGAGTTGGCGGCCACAAGGTCAAGGTACCTGTGGTTGCCTGCATGGACGCGGATAGCCCACTCATCAGCGGCTACCGAAGCAGCCCAACTCGAGCGCCATTGGCGGCGGGCAACGGGCGTTGTTGCAGCCCGGTGAGCCAGCTAGACCCCCCTCCCCGCCTACCATGGCGCCATGAGCCGTCAGCCGGGCGATATGCGCCCTGGGAGATCCGACAGACCGGATCGACCTCCGAGCCCCCTTGACCGGGACCATATCTGGCGCATCGTGGCCTTCGCGTTGCTCGGATTCATCATCATCGTGTTCATCGTCTCCCAGTCCCGGGGAGCGACCAGCAAGCCGCAGTCGTTCAGCGCCTTTTCCACCGCCCTCGACCAGAAGCAGGTGGCCTCGGCGACGGTCAACAACGACAGCGGCAAGATCACCTGGACCAACCTCCAGGGCGTCAAGTACTCGGTGACGGGCCCGCACCCGATCCCCGACACGATCGCCAGCGAGCTGAAGGCCAACGTCAAGAACCTCAGCTTCGCCAACAACACCACCAGCCTGATCGGCGAGCTGTTCTTCCCAATCCTGTACATCGGGGCCCTGATCCTCTTGATCGTCTGGATGAGCCGCCGGGCGCAGGGCCAGATGACGGGGATCATGTCGATCGGCCGGTCCAAGGCCAAGGTGTACACCACAGAGCGGCCTCGGACGACCTTCAACGACGTGGCCGGCTACAACGGCGTGAAACAGGAGATCCGGGAGGTGGTCGACTTCCTCCGGTCGGCCAACCGGTTCAAGGAGATCGGCGCCCGCATCCCGAAGGGGGTGCTGCTGGTGGGCCCCCCGGGCACCGGCAAGACACTTCTGGCCCGGGCCGTGGCCGGCGAAGCCGGGGTGCCGTTCCTGTCGGTCACCGGGTCGGACTTCATGGAGATGTTCGTCGGCGTCGGCGCGTCGCGGGTCCGTGACCTGTTCCAGACCGCCCGCAAACAGGCCCCGGCCATCATCTTCGTGGACGAGATCGACTCCATCGGCCGCAAGCGAGGTGCTGGCCTCGGCGGCGGCCACGACGAGCGGGAACAGACGCTCAATCAGATGCTGGCCGAAATGGACGGCTTCGAGACCACCGAAGGCATCGTCATGATGGCGGCCACCAACCGCCCCGACATCCTCGACCCCGCCCTGCTGCGCCCGGGCCGCTTCGACCGCCAGATCGTGGTACCCCTCCCCGACCTCGAGGAGCGCCTCCCGATCCTGCAGGTCCACACCAAGGACAAGCGCATCTCCCAGGACGTCGACCTGTCACTGGTCGCCCGGGGGACCCCCGGGATGAGCGGCGCCGACTTGTCCAACCTGGTCAACGAGGCCGCCTTGCACGCGGTGCGCCGCAACGCCGACCAGGTGTCGATGATCGACTTCGAGGCCGCCCGCGACCGGGTGCTCATGGGCCAGCGGCGGGAGTCGACGGTCCTGTCCGACAAGGAGAAGACGGCCACCGCCTTCCACGAGGGTGGCCACGCGCTACTGGCCTACGTCCTGCCCGACGCCGACCCGGTGCACAAGGTCACGATCCTGCCGACCGGCATGGCGCTCGGGGCCACCCAGCAGCTGCCGATCGAGGAACGCCACGCCCTGTCGCGGGAGTACGTCGAGGACACGCTGTGCGTGATGATGGGCGGCCGCGGCGCCGAGCAGGAGATGCTCGGCAGCATGTCCACAGGCGCCAGTAACGACCTGCAGCGGGCGACCGAGCTGGCGCGCAAGATGGTGCGGGAGTGGGGCATGAGCGAGCGGGTGGGCCCGATGGCGTGGGGTTCCGAGGGCGCCGTGTTCCTCGGCGAGGACCTCATGCACACCCGCGATTACAGCGACGTCACCTCCCGGGTCATCGACGAGGAAGTGGAACGCATCCTGCGCGAGCAGGAGAGCCGCGCCATCCGACTGCTAGGCGAGCATCACGACGGCTTGGGCGCGGTGGCTCGGGCGCTGCTCGACAAGGAGACAATCGACGGGGCCGAGGTGGGCAGGCTGGTCGACACCGCCTACGGGCGGCCGGTGCACGAGGAGTACACCAACGTGCCCCACTTCGCCGAGATACCCGTCACCAACGGCCACGATCCGGAGGCCATGCCATCGGAGGCGCCACCCCGGGGCCCGTCGGTGCCGACTACCTCCTGGCAGACCCGCTAATCGGAGAGGGACGGGAAAATGCCCCGCCCCGCTCGCAATCGATCCCCGACGGGTCCCGGCGGTGGCTCCGTTGAGACCAGCGAGGTCTTTTCCAACCTAGGCGGGAGGTCCCGGTGGTTGGCCATGGCACGCCGGGCGAGGGTCTTTTCCAACCCAGGCGGGAGGTCCCGGTGGTTGGCCATGGCACGCCGGGCGAGGTCTTTTCCAACCCCCTTCGTGCGGGGGGCGGGCTACGCCGGTGTAGAGCCCGCCGGCGCATCGAAGCCGACGTCGGTTTCCCGGACCTCGTCGTGCTGGTGGCACTGGGGCGTGCTGCCCGGGAATCGGGCCTCGGCCACCGCAGCCCACAGGTCGGTGGCGCTCGGCGTGGTGGTGAAGCTGGCCCGGACCACGCCGTCGGGGTCGGCTACGACGATGGTGGGCGCCGCTTCGATGGCGTAGCGGCTGTGGAGGTCGGGGCGGGCCTGGTAGGAGACGTCCTGGACCGCCACCTGGGGGCTGGCCAGCACCATGGCCTTGGCGATGGCCTGCTCGCAGGCGGCGCAGGTCGTCGAGGAGAACACCACCACCAGCCACGGGATGTCCGCCCCGTCGAAGTCCGCCCGGTCGAGTTGAGCGGGGACGGCCCACTGGGCCTGGGTCGGCGGCTGCGGCTTGCGGCGGCGGAGGGCGGCGGCCGCGAGGGCGGCGGCCGCGACCAGCGCGGCCGCGACGATCAGGGTGGACATCTGCCATCCATCTTCTCCCATCGGCTGGTCGATGCCGAATCGGGGGCGTGGGGACGCGGAGGCGCCTTGTCAACTTGACCTCGCTACCTGGCAAATCACCGTGGCCGGAAGGGTTTCGCATTACTTGTTGCTGGGCTGGGGGCGCGGCCCGGACACCTCCCGCGTGGTGGCATCGCCCCACCGCCCGCTCCGGACACAGTCTTGGTGACTTTTGTGACACCTGGTGACCGAACAGTGCGGATTTCGGTCGAAAGTGGCAACAAGAGCCACAGATGTACACAGGACGGTGACCGTCCGCCGTCAACCTGCCCGTCGTCGCTCTTCAGGAACACCCCATTTTGCGACACCCTGCCGCCGCGGTGATTTGACACTGAACGGCGTTAACCGATCGGGCTAGGAGCTCAGGGGGACTCCGAGGGCGGAATCCAAGCCGACGCCGTGGACCACGGTGGTGTCCGCCTCGACGACGAGCTGGGCCCCGGCCGGCCCGGCCACGAGCACCGGGTCGGTACTGCCGAGCGACAGCACGTTGCGCCGCCCCGGTCCGATGGTGACCTGGCGGCGATCGCTAGCACCGAAGGGCGTGATGGACACCGTGGTCGCCTTGGGCCCCGGGTTGTACACCACCACGGACGCGTTCTCAGCGCTGGCCGCGGCGTCGCCGGGCACCAACCAGCTGGCCGCCGTCAACCGGCTGCCGAGCACTGCGGTGATCCCGGGACTCGGCGCCGACGCAGCCGACATCACCAGGCGGGTGGCGACCACGCCGACGCCGTTGCGGCTCTTGAGCCAGGCAGCATGGCCCACCCCCATGGGGATGCGGGACTCGCTGTTGGTGGTGACCACCGAGACGGTGTCGGGTTGCACGGTCACCTGAAACGGCTCCGCGCTGCCCTGGTCGAGCGCCGCCCCGAGCGAGACCTGGGCGACCGAACCGGTCGGGTTGTAGAGAACGTATTCCTCCGTCTCGCCGCTGCCGTCGACGCCGCTGGGCCACCACCATTCGGTTCCCGGTGATGGGGTGCCGAGCGTCAGGTCCAGCCCGGGAGGCCACGCTCCGGCGCCTGCCACCTGTTGCTGGGAGCTGGTCTGGGCCTGGACGATCTGAGTCTCGAACGCCACCAGCCGACCCACCCGCAGGTGAACACTGGTGGCCACGGCCGAGCGGTCTCGCAGGTGGCCGCCGAGGTCAACACCGAGGAGGGTGCCGCCGGGAACAACGAGGCCCTGGAAGTCCGCTGGGTCCTCCGCTCCCTGGTTGGTCGTGAAGGACAGGTCGGCAATGGCGTCCTCGGGGAAAGGGTTGAGGAGCATGAGGGAGAGCGAGGAGTTCTCCTGGGTCGTGCCTGCCGGGAAGTACCAGGCACCGGAACCGGCGGTCGCGCACGCCATGCTGCTCGAGCCCTCGGTGCCGGAGATGACCTGCTGCACCGCTGCTTGGCCGCCATCAAGGTCGACGATCGCGCCCAGGAACGCGTTGGCCGCGACCGTCGGTTCCATCACCGTGGTGCTGCTGCCTGGAGCCACGTGGACGTCCCGAGACGACATCGCCCCGGCCGAACCAACGAAGCTGACCGTGCCGGCCAGCGACCGGGAGGCGGCATTGGCGATAACCAGCGAGCCGGCCGCCAGGTGTGCGGGCGAGCCCACCGGCCCCGCACAGAACCACGAGGTGGAGATGGCGCGACCTGGCGCCGACAGGGGCATGGCAGTGTTGGTGGCTCCCGCGTCGGCCACCGTCGTCCGGGCTGGTGATCGGTCGGCGAAGGCGGCGAGCAACACCAATGCCACGATCACGCCGATGATCGCCACCCTGGTGACGCGCCGGCCGCTGCTGTCGAGCCCTCCCACCGCCCAGCTGAGACCGTCGCCTGGTCGTCGCCGGGCCTCGGCCGCCCGCCCTCGCGACGCCGCCTTGCCGGAGCCACCAAACCTTGCACCGCGGCGGTCGTCCCCCGTCGCAGCACCACCCGAATCAGGGGGATCCTCGCCGAAGCCCACGTCCACCTCGGGGATCCCAACACCGTCGAGCCCGCCGAGGTCGTCCTCGAAGTCGTCTTTGGCGCTGCGGTCCTCGTAGTCGCCGTAGTCATCGAAGTCGTCGCCTCCACTCGGGCCCCCCTCGTACCCGCTCACGGCCACATCTCCTCGTCGTCGTCCCCACTCGGGCCCCCCTCGTACCCGCTCATGGCCACATCTCATCGTCGTCGTCGGCGGGCACGGTGACCCGCTTCGGGCGGCGGGCTGCGGGCGTCGTCCGGTCCCTTGCCGGGGCTCTGACCACGGTGTCGGTGGGGGCCGTGGGCGCCATCCGCCGAGTGATGCGACTACGGCGACGGCGCCGGTCGCCGACCAGGATCACGATGGCCGCCAACCAGAGGCCGACCTCGAGCAGCTCCAGCAGGCGGGCCACGACCGGCGTGTCGTAGTGGAGCGAGGCAGTGCCACCCACCGGGGGCGCGGAGAACAGCATCGCCCACCCGAACGCCTGCTGGCGCGCCGTGGCGGCGCCGCCCACCGAGAGGTGCCAGCCGCGCTGATCGGTACTTCCCACCAGGACCTGGGCGTTGGCGGGCACGCGGCCCCGGTAGGCGTCGCTTCCGCCCGCGTTGAGGACCGGCGAGGATCGGGACAGGTCGACGGTCTGGCTGGCCGTGGGGTCGGTGGCGGCGATGGCTGCAGACGCCGGCGAAGTAGCCGATCCCGCCCCCGAAGGCGAGGTGCCCAGCAGCGCTCGAGCCGGAGCCCAGGCGACGTTCTGGTACACGTTCAGGGCGTCGTCAACCGGGATGACCTTGAGGTCGGTCTGCTGGTCGAGCCCGGAGAGCAGCGCGGTGGGGACAGGCGTCGCGGTGCCCCCGGTGCCCGCGGGAGCGGTCCGCGATGGGATGACGATGTACCGCACCGCCATCGGCGCCAGCAGGTGGCCCAATTGGGTCGTCAGGCGATCGGAAGCCAACCGCAGGTCGGTGGCCAAGAGGGGGGTCGCTCCGTCGCTGGCAGGAGGCCACAGATCGGCGGCGCTCGGGGCGGGCCCGGTCGAGGTGGCGTACGCGTAACCCGGCTGGTACTGCCAGGACCCGAGGGGCAGCGCCCGGGGATCGCCGACCCAGAGGACCCGGTAGTTGGAGCCCCGGCTCAAGGACATGGTGGTCGGGAAGTCCCCCTGGGGTATGTTCCAGCGGCCGCCGCCGGCGGCCTGCAGCAGCCCGAACGCCGCCACCAGCAGGCCGACTGCGGCGGTGACCGACGCCAGTTGGCGCCACCCCAAGCGATAGCCAGGCAGATCAGTCTGGAACGCCAGCGCCCCGAGGCCCACCGACAGCGCCAGCGCGGCCCCGGCGGGGGCCAGGAACACCTCGGGCTGTGCCATCGGCACCGGCAAGTAGCCCCGGCCCGCGGCCCAGACCGCGACCCAGCACCCGACCGCCACGCCCCACATGCGGCTGGCCCACACCAGCCGCCACGACCGGCCCAAGAGCAGCGGCAGGGCGGCCGCCGCCAGCAGTCCGAAGCCGAGGACCCCGGCCCCGGAGGAGCCGGTGTGGAAGCGCAACACGTCGGCCAGGCGCGGCGCCCCCGCCGAGGACACGGCGACGCCGAAGACGGCGGTGCGCGACCGGAGCAGGTCGAGCGTCCACGGAAACAGCAGGACCGCGGCCATGATCGTGGCCCCGACCGATGCCGCCAGCGAGCGCAACCCGGCGATGGGGCGGCCGGCGAGGCTGGAGCCCAGGGCGATACCGACGCCGGTGAGGGGGACCACGGCCAGCATTGCTGGTACGAAGGCCGAGACCGCCGCCAGCAACAGTCCCAAGGCGACGACCCGGGCTCGGCGTCGGGGCGCCGCAACGAAGGGCGCATCCCCTGCGAGGCGGCACAGGGCGCCGAGCAACCACGGCGCCAGCCCGTAGGCGACCAGGCCCGGCCAGCGGCCCCCGGCGAGGGCGTTGAAGGGGAGCGGCACGGCCGCGTAGGCGACCAGGACCGTTGCCCGAGCCAATGGCGACTCGAGGGGACGCGATGCCCGGTAGGCGCCCCACGGGCCGAGGACCAAAGGGCTGAAGATCAACACCCGCTGAAGGACACCGATGCCCCCAAGAAGCACCGTGCCACCGAGCGCCAGCAGCGCCAGGCCGGGGGGCGAGGCGGCGGCGCTCCCCAGGCCCTGAGGCCGCCAGCCGGACCACCACAGGTGCCACCACGACGACGGGCCGCCAGTCAACGCCGGCAGGGTTCCCACCGCGGGGACCGCGTGGCCGATGACCGAGCGGCTGCCGACGGCCAGCACGACCAGCACCACCGCCCACGCAGCGGCCACGCTTCGCCAGGCCCGCGATCCCAGGGCGGAGGTGATCCGCCGGGTCGAGGCCATGGTGTCGATGGCGCTTTCGCCTTCCAAGGTGGAGCGGAAGAACGCCCGGAGGGTGGCGAACCCGGGCGTCTGCAGCTTGCGGACCTCGGTGTCGGACACGCGGCGCATCTTCCGTAGGGCGACGTGCGCCCGGAACCAACCGCGGCGGCGCAGCGCTCGTGGCCAGGCCAGCAGCGTCCCCTGGGCCATGGCGACTCGGCCGGTGAACAGTTGGACCAGCGCCTGGGCCAGCGACAGCACCACCGCCTGGGGGACCACCCGCATCAGGTGGAAGGCGCTGTAGCAGGTCAGCAACGTACGGACCCGATGTTCCTCCTCCAAGCCGTACCAGCGGGCTGCGGCCGGGGGATCGTCCCAGCCCTCGCGCAGCCCCTGGCGGATGGCCTCGAGGTGGCGTACCCGGACTGCCGGGGCTACCACCACTCGGGCGCCGGCCACTTGGGCCCGCCAGCACAGGTTGAGCGACTCGCCTGCCAGGTCCGTCTCCTCGTCGAAACCACCGAGGGTGGCGAAGAGGTCGGCACGCACCAAGAGGCAGCCACCGGGCGCGCAGAACACGTCGCGCACCGAGTCGTGCTGCTCCTGGTCGAGCTCTCCCACCTGCACCAGGTCGGCAACGGCTCCTGTCTTGTCGACCGACTGGCCCACCGCCAGCAGCCGATCGGGGTGGTCCCACTGGACGAACTTCGGGGTCACGATCCCAGCGTTGGACCGGAAGGCCTCCTCCACCATGACCCGGACCGCATCGGCGCTGGGCGCCACGTCGTCGTGGCAAAGCAAGAAGTGCGACGCCCCCTCGACGATCGCCAGCACCTCGTTGGCGGCCCTGGAAAAGCCCACCCGCTCGCCCAGCCGGCGCACGAACGCGTTGGGCATCACCGATGCCACGCGCGGCGTTGGGTCCTCGGCGCTTCCGGCGTCGATGATGAGGACCGACAGGTTCGGGTAGTCCTGGTTGGCGAAGGCGACCAGCGAATCCTCCAGCCACGGGCCAGGATCGCAGGTCACGACGACCACAACGACCGGAGGCGCCTGAGGTTGGGAGTCCATCAGGGCAATCGAGCGTAGACAACCAAGACCCGGCCATCGTGGCATAGGAGGCTGGGAAAAGCTGCCCGCCTGCTTGCTACTGTTATGCAGAAGTGCTAGTATTGTTAGCGATAAGGAACCAGTAAGGAGGTGCAGAACATGCCAACCACCACCCGACGGAACGAGTCGACCGGTGACGAGGTCGTCCAAGCGGTGAAGGACGCGGCCCATGCGATCCTCGGTTTCGGCGTCATGGGCTGGAACAAAGTCCAGGCGTCGCGCCGAGATTTGGTCAAGGATATGAACGGTCGCCGCAACACCGTTGAGTCGCGGCTCGATGGGGCCCGGGAACAGCTGGCCACCGCCATCCGCAATCTCGACCACCGTCTGCAGCCGGTTCGCAACGATATTGAGGTCCAGCTGGACAAGGCCGAGGAGCGCCTGCCGGAGCACGTGCGGGGCATGGTGAAGTCGGCCCGCAAGCTCGCCAAGGACACCGAGCACCAGGTACGGCAGGCCGTCGGGGCCGTGTAATCCCGCTGTCTGGGAACTGGTTACTCGTGACCGCGTGATCGCGCGCTGATCCGCTCCCCAGTTCGCCAAGGGCGCAGGCCCGCCGGTGGCCCCTTGCCGACGGGCCTCGCAGAATCCTGAGACCCACAGAGGCCCGCCGTGCGCTCCTGCCGGCGGGCCTCGTTCGGCGTGGCGGGCAGAATGGGGCGATGAGTACCACCGAACTCGACCCCGCCTTTGTGGCCTTACCCCGCCGGGAACTCGCCGACGCCGCTCTGTCCCGGGCCCGGGAGCTGGGCGCCGAGCACGCCGACTTCCGTCTCGAGAAGGTTCGGGACGCGTCGATGCGAGTTCGCGACGGCCAGCTGGAGGGCTCGATCGACAGCGAGGACACGGGCCTGTCGGTGCGGGTGGTCCACCAGGGCACATGGGGCTTCGCAGCCGGGGTGGACCTGACCGCCGACGCCGCAGCCCGCCTGGCCGAGTCGGCGGTGGCGGTGGCCCGGGCGTCGCAGGCCATCACCGCCGAGCGTGTCGAGCTGGCCCCCGAGCCGGTGTACGCCGACGCCGCGTGGCGCTCGGCCTACCGGACCAGCCCCTTCGACGTCCCCGAGGGAGACCGCAGCGCCCTCCTGATCGACTGGAG
This sequence comes from Acidimicrobiales bacterium, assembly GCA_050744165.1. Lineage (GTDB taxonomy): Bacteria > Actinomycetota > Acidimicrobiia > Acidimicrobiales > Palsa-688 > JBOGGN01. The sequence goes on from JBOGGN010000402.1 coordinate 13,032, forward strand.
CGCCCGGCTCCTCGCCGCGGACGGGGTGGACCACGCTGACGTTCACGCCCAGATGGCTCTGGAAAACAAGTTCTACGCCGACCTGGCGGGCACCGCGACCACCCAGCAGCGGGCCCGGACCCAGGTCCAGGTCACGGTGGTGGCCGTGGACCCCGAGACTGGCGCCTTCGAGACCATGCGCTCGCTGGCGCCGCCGGTCGGGCGGGGCTGGGAGTTCGTGGAGGGCGAGGGGTGGGACTGGGAGGCCGAGCTCGACCGGCTTCCGGCGTTGCTGGCCGAAAGGGTGGCCGCCCCCTCGGTGACGGCCGGCACCTACGACCTGGTCGTCGACCCGTCCAACCTCTGGCTGACCATCCATGAGTCCATCGGCCACGCCACCGAGCTGGACCGGGCGCTCGGCTATGAAGCGGCCTACGCGGGCACGTCCTTCGCCACCTTCGACAAGCTCGGCAACCTCAGGTACGGCTCGCCGTCGATGCACGTCACTGCCGACCGGACCGCCGAGCACGGCCTGGCCTCGGTCGGTTACGACGACGAGGGGGTGGCGGCCCAGTCGTGGGACCTGGTCCGGGACGGCACCTTGGTCGGCTACCAGATCGACCGGCGCATGGCAGCCATGAAGGGCATGGGCCGCAGCAACGGCTGCGCCTTTGCCGACTCGCCGCACCACGTGCCCCTGCAGCGCATGGCCAACGTGTCGCTGCAACCCGGGGCCGAGGACATCTCGACGGCGTCGCTGATCGGCGGCGTCGACGACGGCATCTACGTCGTGGGCGACAAGAGCTGGTCGATCGACATGCAGCGGTACAACTTCCAGTTCACCGGCCAGCGCTTCTACCGCATCCGCGGCGGCCAGCTGGCGGGTCAGCTGCGTGACGTGGCCTACCAGGCCACCACCACGGACTTCTGGGGGAGCATGGAGGCGACTGGAGGCGCATCCACCTACGTGCTGGGCGGCGCCTTCAACTGCGGCAAGGGCCAGCCGGGGCAGACGGCCCCGGTCAGCCACGGATGCCCGAGCGCCCTGTTCCGGCGGGTCCGCATCCTCAACACGGCGTCGGAGTCGGGACGGTGACCCCCCAGGAGACTGTCGAGGCCGCCCTGGCCCTGTCCCGTGCCGACGGCTGCGTCGTCATTGCCGACGAGGCGAGCGAGGCCAACCTGCGGTGGGCCAACAACACCGTGACCACCAACGGAGTCACCTACAGCCGGCAGCTGACGGTGATCGCCATGGTCGGTCAGAACACGGGAATGGCCACCGGCGTGGTTTCCCGTAGCGCCGTCACCGCGGACCAGCTGGAGGCCCTGGTCGAATCGGCAGAGGCCGCGGCCCGCGACGGGGCGGCGGCCGAAGACGCCCGGCCGCTCGTGGCGCCCGGTTCGGCGCTGGCGGCGGCCTCGGCCGCGGCCTGGGAGGCGGGGCCGTCGGAGACGTCGATCGAGGCATTTTCCCATCTCATCCCCTCGTTGCGAGACGCCTTCGACCAGGCCCGGGGCGCCGGCCGGCTGCTGTTCGGCTTCGCCGAGCACCAGGTCGGCTCCACCTACCTCGGAACCTCGACGGGGCTGCGGCTGCGCCACGACCAGCCCACTGGACGCCTGGAACTCAACGCCAAGTCGGCCGACTTCGCCCGCTCCGCCTGGCTTGGCCGGGGCGGGGCGAGCTTCGACGGCTATGACCTGGTCGCCCTCGACGCCGAGCTGGGCCAGCGGCTGGCCTGGGCCGAGCAGCGCATCGAACTGCCCGCAGGCCGCTACGAGACGCTGCTGCCCGCCACCTCCGTCGCCGACCTGATGATCTACCTGTACTGGTCGGCGGGCGCCCGGAACGCCTACGAGGGCCGGACCGTCTTCAGCAAGGCGGGTGGCGGTACCCGGGTGGGCGAATCACTGGCCAAGTTGCCGCTGACTCTTCGCAGCGATCCCGGCGACGCCGACCTGGCCTGCTCACCGTTCGCGGAAGCCCACATGTCGGGGCCGATGCAGTCGGTGTTCGACAACGGGCTGGCGCTGGCGCCCACGGCGTGGATCCGGGAGGGGAAGCTGGCCAACCTGCTCCAAACCCGGCAGTCAGCAGAGCTGACGGGCCTGGCGCTGACACCCGCCGTGGACAACCTGATCCTCGAGGGTCCGCCCGGCGCGGGCGGCCCCTCGATCTCGGAGATGGCCGAGTCCACTGGTCGGGGCCTGCTCTTGACCTCCCTGTGGTACATCCGCGAGGTCGACCCCCAGACGCTTTTGCTCACCGGGCTTACCCGCGACGGGGTGTACCTGGTCGACGCCGGGGAGGTCGTCGGGGCGGTCAACAACTTCCGTTTCAACGAAAGCCCCGTGGACCTGCTGGCCCGAGCCAGCGAGATTGGGGCGACGGAGCGGACCTTGTCGCGTGAATGGTCGGACTATTTCAACCGTACGGCGATGCCGCCGCTGCGCATTCCCGACTTCAACATGTCGTCGGTGAGCCAGGCGACGTAGCCACCCCTGGGAGCTGGGCGACCTGGGGCCACGGCCGCCGATAAGGGCCCATGACCTCTGCCGTTCAACCAGGAAAACCCGGCCCGCTAGGAGGCTTTACTGCACCCCGCAATTTGATTCGCCAATATAGAGGTCGCCCACTGCGGTTGGTCCGATCAAGTGCTGGTGGGCGGCGTACACGGTGATCGAGCCGTCCGGGTTCGTCGTCTTTTGGTTGAACGTCCAGGTGAAGGTTTCCTTGTCCGTCGAACTGGCGTAGAGGTATCCGCTGACGCTGTAATTCGCCGTTGGACTATTGGGGATCGAGACCGTGGTAGTTGGGTTGCCATTGGTGTCGGTCGCGGTCACCACCTGGCCGTTGGACAAGGTGGTGCCGCCGCTGTTGCCTGTCGCCGACGCAGTGCAGTGGCTGGCCGCCGAGTCGGCAGTGAAGGGACCGGCATACACGCATGACGTCTCGGTCCCCGGGCACGACCCCGAGGGCTGGGTCTCGCTGGCAATAGAAGTCGACGACTTGACCGACCCGAACGCTCCTACCGTCCCCTTGGTGGTGACCGTCAGGGTCCCTGAGTCGAAGAACGTCGCCGGCCCATAGGTCACGTCCTCCGAGGCCACGGTGGTGGTGATACCGCTAGAGCCGTTCGACGGAAGGGTGACGCTGGGATCGGGTCCATACGGGGGCTGGAGAGAACCGAAGAGGGAGATGTGGGCATAGACGCCGTAGGCACCACCGATATCGGAGTTCACCTGAGCCGAGGCTTGGCCGCTCGAGACGAACAGTCCTCCCACCACCATCGCCAGGGCCACCACCGGCGACATGCGCCTCCCCCACCTGACGCAGCTACCGGAAACATTCAAACGGTCCGACATGTCTTCTCCCAATCGAGCGCGGTTGCGATGAGAGGCCGCATATTCCACGGCTGGATGTGCCGTTTGGGCCCAATCGTGGCGAACGTAAACCCCGTGTGCCGTCACTGTCAATAAGTGTGAGCCACATCTAACTCACTATGTGAGCTGAGTTTGTCCTCGCGATATGTGCGTTCGCCGCCTTCGCCACCGCGAGATATCCGGGACCGCAGAGCGCATTCGCGGATGGGAGCGCAAGCTGCAAGAGCGATCACGCCGCCGGACAGCGCCGCCAGTACTCGACCACGTCGCGCAGCGTCTCGCCCAAACCGAACTCCGGTTGCCAGCCGGTCGCCTGGACCAACCGGGCCGGGTCACCTCGCAGATCGGGCAGATCGACGGGGCGCAAGCGGGCGGGGTCGGTGCGGACGACCATGGGCCAGCCGACCAGGGAGACCAGCTGCTGCACGACGTCGGTCAGGGCCACCGAGGTACCGGTGCACACGTTGTAGACATCGCCTGCCGCACCGTTTTCGGCCAGCAACCGGTAGGCCCGCACCACGTCGCGCACGTCGAGCAGGTCGCGGCGGACCTCGAGGTTGCCCGTGAGCAACTCGGTGACGCCGCGGCGCTGCCCTTCGACAATCTGGCGGGCCATGGCGGGAGCAAAGAACCGGTCTGCCTGGCCGGGCCCGGTGTGGTTGAAGGGCCGGACGCGCACCACGTCGAGGCCCCAGCCGAGGTGGGCCTGGAGACCCGCCAGTTCGGCCGCCGCCTTGCTGGCGGCATACGGCGTGGCCGGGCGGAAGGGGCAGTCCTCGGTAAGTGGGAGCTCGGCGGCGGGCACCACCCCGTAGACCTCGACCGAGCTCACGAGGACCACCCGGGCGCCGGGTGCGCAGTCCCGGACGGCGCCGAGCAGGTGGACGGTGCCAAGAGCGTTGACGGCGAACACCTCAGCCGGCGCGTCCCACGACGAGGCGACACTGGCCTGGGCCGCCAGGTGGTACACGACCTCGGGGCGAGCCGCCTCCACCGCCGGGCGCAACGCCGCGGGGTTGGTGACGTCGACCGCGGGGTCGGCGACGACGACCTCATCGCCACGCTCGGCCAGGTGCCGCGTGAGCCAGGGGCCAACGAAGCCGTGGCCGCCAGTGACGAACACCCGCACGGGGTGGGACCCTACCCGGCCCCGGCGACCGCCTCGGCGTAGACGGCACGGGTGAGGGTGACGGTGTGTTCCCAACTGAACGCCGCCGCCCGGGCCGTGCCCGCCAGAGCCCACCGTCGGAGCTCAGCGGGGTCGGCCAGAAGGGCGGCCAGGGCCTCAGTCCAGGCGTCGACCTCTCGCGGGGGGACGAGGCGGGCGGCGCCCCCGGCGACCTCACGCAGGGCGGGGATGTCGGAGCACACGACCGGGGTCCCCTGGGCCATGGCCTCGAGCACCGGGAGGCCGAAACCCTCGTGGCGGCTCGGCAGGGCGAAGAGGGTGGCGCCGGCGTACAGCGCCCGGAGCTGCGCCTCTTCGACCGGGCCCAGCAGGCGCAGCAGTGGATCCCTCTCCCCCGCACCGGGGTTCCCGAGGCGGTCGAGCACGTCGCCAGGCACCAGGTTCTGCGACAACCACCCCGTCGGCCCGGCCAGCACCAGGCGGTGTCCCGCGGCCCGGCCGGAGTCGACCAGGGAAACGAACGCCCGGACCAGCGTGGCCACATCCTTCCTCGGTTCGAGGGTGCCCACCCACAGCAGGTAGGGCGCCCCCGCCAGGCCATGGCGATCGATTGCCGCCGCCACCTCGTCGGGTGTCGCAATCACGTTGTCGACGCCGTTGGGCACCACTCGCAACCGGTCTTCGGGGATGCGGGTGTGGGCCAGGATTTCTGCCTTCGCGGCCTCGCTGACGGTGATGACCAGGTCGGCCCGGCGGGCGGTCGCCGCCAGGCCCCGGGCATGGAACCAGCGGCCGTGCCACCCGAAGGTGTCGGGGAACAAAACGGTGGCCACATCGTGCACCGTGACCACGAGCGGGACCCGGCTCCGAGGGGGTACCGCCACCGAGGGAGCGTGGACAACGTCGACGGCACCAAGTTCGGGCGCAAGTCGGGCAAGAGGTAGTAATCCGAACGTGTTCCATCCTTCGTAAAGCAACTGACGGGGAAGGGGCAGCCGGATCGGGGCCCGGCTTCCCCCCCCGCCCGCTTTCCAAGCGGCGGCCACGACGGCTGCCCGGTGGCGGGCCGTGAAGGCGACCACCTCGTCGCCGGGAACGCAGCGTGGCAGCAGGGTCACCAGCTTCGCCGTGTAGCGTCCGATCCCGCCCGGCGGCCGATACAGGAGCTGCTCGACGTTGACCGCCACCCGCACCAAACGCATCCTCTCCGTCCAGCCCGTCGCCGAGCGCGGGGGCTCTGACCGGGCCCTGGCCCGGACTGTCCGCAGCCTCACCGCAGCGGGCTGGGAGTGCCATATTGCCCTGCCGGAGCCGTCGCCGATGGCAGAGGAGTTCATCGCGGGCGGGGCGACGCTGCACGTCGTGCCGATGCGCCGCATCACCACCAGCGGCTCCCTTCAGTACTGGCTCGGCTACCTCGTCGCCTGGCCGCTCGCGGTCACCCGGCTCACTCGGCTGGTCCGGCGGCTCGACGCCAGCGTCGTGCACAGCAACTCCCTGCACCCCTGGTACGGGTGGGCCGCGGCCGACCTGACCGGCCGGCCCCACGTGTGGCACGCCCGGGAGATCGTGGTCCAGTCCCGCGCCGCGCTGGCGCTGGAACGATGGCTGTGCGCCCACTTCGCGGCCACGGTGGTTGCCGTGTCACGGGCGGTGGCCGACCAGCTCCGGCCGGGCAACGTGGTCGTCGTGTATGACCAGGTGGATGGCGCCGAGTTCCGGCCGGGGCGAGCCGGGGCCTTTCGGGCCCGGATCGGGCTCCCTGACGAGGCGGTCGTCGTCGGAAGCGCGGGGCGCATCGACACGTGGAAGGGGCTCGACGTCCTGCTCGACGCAGTGCCCGAGCTGCAACGCCACCGCCCCGACCTGGAGGTCGCCATCGCCGGCGCTCCGGTCGCGGGCAAGGAGGCATTCGCCGAACGGCTGTCGGCGCGCGCCCGGGCCATGCCGGGGGTCCATTGGGTGGGCGCTCGGTCCGATGTGGCCGACCTGATCGCCGACCTGGACGTACTGGTGATGGCGTCGACGGAGCCGGAGCCGTTCGGGCTGGCGGCCGTCGAGGCCTTGGCCTCTGGAGTCCCGGTGGTGGCCACGGCCGCGGGGGGGCCGCTGGAGATCCTCGGGCCCGAACCAGCGGGCTCGGGGCGGTTGGTGGCGCCGGGTGACGCCGCGGCGCTGGCGAGCGCGGTGCTGTCGTTGTTGCCAGCCGGCGCGTCGAGCACCGAGCACCGCCGGGCGCGGCCGGTGCTGGCGACCGCCACGCCACGGGGCGACCTGGCGGCGGTGCTCGAGGCGGTCAGCCGGCGCCCGAAGCAGCGCCTCGACTGGCGGCACCTCGACTGGCGGCGGCGGCGCGGTACAGAGCCAGGAGCACATCGGCGGAGCGGCTCCCGCTGATATGTTCGACCTGGCGGTGCCCAGCCGCGACCAGGCGTCCCC
>JBOGGN010000403.1:0-1844 GCA_050744165.1 Acidimicrobiales bacterium
CTCGCCGCGGGCACCGGCGAGAACGGCTTCGTGTCCACCCCCTACGCCGTCAACTTCCCCAACGACGACCCCAACAGCGGGCTCGGGCCCATCGGGCTGGACTTCGACAAGCTCGGAAACCTCTACGTCGGTGACTTCATCGACGGCAACCTGTACCGCTTCCCCCCCGGCGGTGGCGACGCTACCGCCCCCGCAAACAAGGTCAGCGCCACCCCCATCGGCATCTCCCTCGACGGCATCGCGTTCTCCAAGTCGGGCCGCCTGTACGCCATCATCCAGGACGAAGGCCAGTTGGTCGAGTTGGACCCCAACACCGGCGCCGTCCTGCGGGTGGTCAGCCAGGGCGACTACGGCTGCGGTTTGGAGACCGACCCGGTTACCGGCAACCTCTTCGCCATGGGCTGCGGCAGCGCGCTGACCGAGATCAGCGGCTTCGAGGGCCCCGGCCCCATCACCACCACCGTGGTCGGGGTGACTGTGAACGGCGTTACCTTCGGCGGCGACGGCTTCGCCATCGCCCCGGACGGGACCATCTTCACCACCGTCAACCGCCCCGACGGGTCCAACGGCATCGACGAGCTCACGCCCACGGCCGCCAGCAGCACGGACGCCGTGACCACCATCACCGAAAACGGGCCCGGTCCGATCGATGGCATCGCCCTGGTGCCCCCGCTGCCAGGATCCACCCAGATCACCGAGCTAGCCGTGAACCGCAACGACGGCGAGATCGACCTGGTCGACTTCGCCGACCTCAACAACGTCGTCATCACCGCGATTGTGACCGGCGGCACCCGGGGCGACTTCGTCACCACCGGACCAGACGGCTGCCTGTACGCCACCCAGTCCACCGAGGTCGACAAGGTGACCAACGCCGGCGGCGGCTGCGACTTCATCCCGCCCCCCGCGTTCACCGCCGGGCCGTCACTGTCCACCGAGGCCACCCCCAAGGCCGTCTCCGGCAACGGCACCATCACCGACACCGCCACCCTGTCCGAGGGCGTCAACCCCACTGGCAGCATTACCTTCAACCTCTTCGCACCCAGCCCCACCGACGACTGCTCCGGCCAGTCGCAGGCAACCTCGGTCGTCCCGGTCAACGGCAACGGCGACTACACCTCACTCCCCTTCTCCCCGACCAGCCTCGGCACCTGGCACTGGACCGCCACCTACAGCGGCGACGGCACCAACTCGAGCGTGTCCACCAACTGCGACGACCTCGGGGAATCCTCCCTGGTCCGCACCCAGCCGACGATCACCACCATGGCATCGTCGGCAGTTCCCGCGGGCAGCACCATCTCCGACTCGGCCACCCTCAGCGGCGCCTCGGAGGCGGCGGCGGGCACCTTGACCTTCAACGTGTATGGCCCCAACGACAACACCGGCTGCACCGCCAGCCCGGCGTTCAGCTCCACCGTTGACATCAACGGCGACGGGACCTACGCATCGGACACCTTCATGCCCACCGTTCCGGGCGTCTACCAGTTCGTGGCCAACTACAGCGGCGACGGCGACAACGGCCCGGTGTCGAGTAACTGCGGCGACTCGGCCGAGAGCGTGGCGGTGGGGACGATCCCCGCCCTCACCACCCAGGTGGACTCCGCCACTGTCACCGTCGGCGACATCGTCTCCGACACCGCCACCCTGTCGGGCGCGACCGCGCCAGCGGGGGCGTTGCCATCAGGGACCATCACCTTCGCGCTCTACGGGCCCAACGACCCGAACTGCACCGGCACCCCCGAGACCGCCATGGTCGCGGTGGCCAACGGCAATGGTTCCTACGACTCGGGGCCGCTGCCCACCAGCGCCGCCGGCGACTACAGCTTCGTTGCCTCCTACAGCGGCGA
>JBOGGN010000404.1:0-4005 GCA_050744165.1 Acidimicrobiales bacterium
ACACCGGACCCCGCACCAGTGCGAGCCGCGCGGGGGCCGGCGCCAGCCGGCCTCCGGCCGGGTGCAGAACGCCCGCTGTACCATGAAAAGCGGACCGTGGAAAGAAGGTCGCAATGGCGGTCATCTGGCTGGTGCTGGGGGTCGTCCTCCTACTGGTGGAGCTTCGCCACCTGGCGTTCTATGCCATGTTCGCGGCCGTCGGCAGCTTCGCTGCGGCGGGCGTGGCACTGGCGGCGCCGTCGGCCATCCCGGTCCAGGTCGTCGTCGCCGTGTTGGTGGCGGCTGCCGGAGTCTGGGCGGTGCGGCCGGCGATGAGCCGCGCCTTCCACCACCATCTCGGCGGCCACGTGGCCCGAGGGGTGCACGGAGGGCTCGTCGGGCAGGAAGCCCTCACCCTCGACGCCGTCGGGAACCGCCACACACGGGGCCACGTCCGCCTGACCGGCGAGCGGTGGCTGGCGGTCAGCGGTGGCCCGGCAACGATCCCGGCTAACACCCCGGTACTGGTGACGGCCGTGGAGGGCACGACCCTTGTCGTGCTGCCGGTCGGCGCCTCCCCGAACGGGGTGAGCGACGCTCTACCACCGGGTTATGGGGACAGCCTGCCGCCTGGGCCGACGGCTCCGGAGGCCGAAGAAGGGAGGGCGTTGTGATAGTCGGCGCAGCCAATGCCGCATTGCAGGTCGCCGGAGGCGTCGCCATCCTGGTGGTGATCGTGCTGCTGTGGGCACTCAAGGGGATGATCAACATCGTCCAGCAGGGCCAGGTTGGCGTCGTCAAGCGGCTGGGGGAGTACCGCCGGACGCACGAACCGGGCCTGGTGGTAATCGCCCCGTTCATCGACAGCATGCAGCGCGTGGACATGCGGGAGATCCCCCGTCCCGGCGACCGCCAGGAGGTGATCACTAAGGACAACGTGGTGGTCACCGTCAACGCCACCATCTTCACCCAGGTGGTCGACGCCAAGCAGGCGCTGTTCAGCGTGGCCAGTTTCGATGTCGCCATCGACGCCCTGGCCCGCACGGCGCTGCGGTCGGTGATCGGGACCATGACCCTCGACGAGGCCCTTTCCGAACGTGAGCGCATCAACACCGACGTCCAACAGCAGATGGAGGTCGTGACGGACAAATGGGGCATCCGGATCAGCCGCATCGAGATCGTCGGGATCGCCCCGCCGCCGCAGATCCTTCAGGCGCTGGCGCTCCAGAAGCAGGCGGACCAGCAGAAGCGGGCCAATATCCTCCAGTCCGAAGGAGTGCAGCAGTCCGCCATCAACGTCGCCCAAGGCAACGCCGAGGCCGTGGTGAAGGCGGCCGAGGGCGAGCGCCAGGCTGCCATCCTCCGGGCCCAGGGCAACAAGGAGGCCGCCATCCTGGAAGCCCAAGGCCGGGCCCAGGCCATCCAGACGGTCTACACGGCGATCGCCCAGGCCAAGCCCGACCCGACGTTGGTCGCCATCCTTCAGCTGGACACGCTCAGCAAGTTCGCCGACGGCGACAACGCCACGGTGCTGGTGCCCTACGAGAGCGCCGGCCTTCTCGGCGCCGCCCAGGCGCTGCGCAGCGTCCTGGGGTCGGTTCCTGTCTCGAACGGCAACTCCGCCTAGATCCGCTGCCCGGTGTGAAACGGGCCATGGCCTTTTCCATCCCGGGAGGCATGGAGTTCACGCCGGCGCCCTCGCTGGCCGCGGTCGAGCGCGTTCTTGCCGAGACCGGTTGAGGCCGCCCTTGGCGCAAACGCCGAGCTAACGGCCTTTGAGGCTCGACGCCGCTGTTGCCGTCCGGGGCGGGCGGCGGCCTGGAGGCCATGCTGGTGACGTCAGGTCCTCGCGGACGGTCAGGTCGTAGCGCTCGACCAGTTCCAGGGGACAGGCGGTGGGCGAGCTCGGCTGGCTGCGGGCCATCTTGCTCTCTCCAACAACCGCTGACGTTATTTGTGCACGAGCCCTAACCTTCGCTCGTTGGGGTTGCCGGCCGCATCCGTGAGGGAACCAACACCACCTTGCCGGTGGTCTCCCGGCCCTCGAGTGCTCGGTGGGCGGCGGCGGCATCGGCCAGCGCGAAAGGTGGGTGCACCAACGGCATAAGGCGGCCGCCGGCCAACTCGGCCAAGGCCCGTTCCGCCAGCGGCCGCAAACCGCCCGGGCGGGCGGCCACCCGGGCGCCGATGCCCGATGTGACGGAGATTCCCCGGGTGAACAGGTCACCAACCGTCAGGGGAATCGCCTCCCCGGAGGCGAAGCCGTACATGACCATCCGCCCGCCCAGCGCGAGCAGCTCCAGCACGGCCCGTCCGGCGGCACCACCGACCCCATCCAAACCGAGGCTGACGCGGCGGCCGACCAATTCGTCCCGCACCCGCTCCTGCCAGCTCGCTTCGCGGTAGTCGACTGCCAGATCCGCACCCAGGCGGCGCACCACCTCGGCTTTGGAGGCTCCGCCCGCGGTGCCGACCACAAAAGCGCCGGCTCGCCGCGCCGCCTGGATCAGGAGGGCGCCGATGCCTCCGGCGGCTGCCGTCAGCACTACGACGTCCTCCCGGCGGACTTGTGCCACCTCCAAGATGCCGAGGGCGGTGCGCCCCGTTCCGACCATGGCGATCGCCGCCGCCAGATCGGTGCCATCGGGCAGGCAGTACACATCATCGGCGCGTGCGACCGCGGCCGAGGCGTAGCCGCCGTTGGCGTCACCGAGGTGGGCCACCACCGGGAGGCCGATCCAGGACGAATCGACTCCCGAGCCGACGGCGGCTACAACGCCGGCTACCTCTCGGCCGGGGGTCATCGGGAGCGATGGCCGGGGACCGACGCCGAAAAATGTGCCCTGGCGTATCCGGGTGTCGATCAGGTGGACACCCGCGAAGGCGACCGCAATGCGGACCTCACCAGTGCCCGGCACCAGGTCGTCCATCGTTTCGAGACGCAGGGTCTGCGGGCCGCCGAACTCGTACTGGCGGATGGCCTCCACGTTCAGCCGCTCGACCGTACGGTGCCACGCCGTGACCCGCCGGTCCAGCTCATCCCGTCACGCCGTGACCTGTCGGTCGGGCCCATCCCGTCACTCAGCCGCCTGGCGCACGAGTGGTTCATGGCGCCGCCTCGTCGATTCCCCACCCGATGATCCGCTCGGGGTGGATCCGGATCGCTTCGCGGTTCACGTCCGGTGCCGCGGCGTCGACGTTACGGACGGCATCCGCCGGTCCTCGGATCTCCACGCCCCGGACCCGCCAGGGGTCGACCGAGGCGATGTCGTCGACCACCAGCGACACCCGCCCGGTAGCGACCACGTTGTGGAACTTTCGGCTCTGGCTGAGGTTGCGGCCTCGGATGACGACCGTGCCGTCGTCCTCAACCTGGAACCCCACTGGGCTGTTCTGGGGCGCTCCTTGGCGGTCGACGGTGGCCAGCCGACCGAGCCGTTGGCTGCTCAGGTAGCGGAGCTGGGAGTTGGTGAAGGTATCCATGCCGACTAGCGTAAAACCTCAACAAAGGTTGAGGTCAAGGGGTTCGCATGGGCGATCAAAACCAGCTGACGATCGGCGCCGTGGCCGAACGATCGGGCTTGGCCGTCTCGGCGCTGCGGTTCTACGAAGCGCACGGTCTGATCTCGGCCAGCCGCACCGGCAGCGGCCATCGCCGGTATCCCAGGGACGTGCTGCGCCGCCTGGCCGTCATCCGCGCGGCCCAGCAGGTCGGTTTCTCCTTGGGCGAGATCGAGGCCATGCTGGCCGACGTACCGGCCGACCACCACGTATCCGAGGAGGAGTGGCGGGACCTAGCCCGCAGCTGGCGTCCGGAAATTGACGAACGCATCCGGGTCCTGGAGCGCCTGCGGGACCAACTGGATCGCTGTATCGGCTGCGGCTGCTTGTCGATGCGGACGTGCCAGATGGCCAATCCCGACGATCGGGCGGGCCGGCGAGGGCCCGGACCCCGCTTCTGGCTGGCACCCGGCCCGGCTTCGCCGCCAGCTCCCAAACTGACGTCGCCAGAACGCGTTATAGCGC
>JBOGGN010000405.1:0-3936 GCA_050744165.1 Acidimicrobiales bacterium
TCCCTCGCCAGGCCCGGCGCTACTCCAACTCCGCCACGAGGAGCGGTACCACCTGGCGCCAGTCGCCGACGATCCCGACATCGGCGTTGGAGAAGACCCGGGCGCCGGGGTCGGCGTTGATGGCCACGATGAGCCCGGCGCCGCGCACCCCGACCAAGTGGTTGAACTTCCCCGACACCCCGATGGCCACGTACAGCCGCGGCGCCAGGCTCCGGCCCGTCAGCCCGATCTGGCGGGAGCGGGGCTGCCAGCTCTGGTCGGTCACCTTGCGGGTGGCGCCCAAGGCGGCCTCCAGGCGGGAAAGCAGCGGCGCCAGCCGGGGGTAATCAGCGGGATCGACGCCCGCGCCGACCCCGACCACGGCCTCTGCGGTCGCTAGCTCGTCGAGCTCGTCGTCCCGGCCTGATGCCAGCAGTCGCACCCGCCCACTCCTTTCCGCGACGACCTCGAGCACCGGAAGCGGTCGCGGGGCTCGGGCGGGAGGCGCGGGCAGGACACCGGGGCGCACCGTCGCCACCTGGATCTCCGAGGTGCTGGTGATGGCCGCCACCAGCCGGCCGCCGAAGGCCGGCTTCCACGACAGGAGCCGCCCGTCCTCGAAGGCCACATCGATGGCGTCGCCGGTGAGCCCGAGACCCAATCGAGCCGCCAGGCGGCCGGCCACCTCTCGTCCCCAGAGGGTGCCCGGAGCGAGCAACGCCCACGGCTTTGTGGCTGCCACCCACGTCGCCAAGGCGGCCGCCACGTCCTCGGCGCCGGCAGCGGGGCCCGAAGGTGCGGCCAGCAGATTGACCAGCCGGTCGGCACCCCAGGCACTCCAGGTACTGAGCTCCTCCGACCGCGAATCGGGCGGACGGGCTGCCACCACGTGGCCGCCAAGAGCGCGCGCCAGACGAGCGGCAGCGCCAAGGAGCTGGCGAGCCATAGCCGCCCGGTCGGGCTCCAGCAGCACCGCGACCGCCAGGTCCCCGCGGGCCCACCCGTCTGTCACCGGAGGCTGCGTCTCGCCCGTTCCCACCGCACTCGCGGTGTCCAAGGCTCCCGAATCGCGAAGCAAGGCGACCGCCTCGGCCACCTGGTCCACGACGGCACCGCGGAGGACGAGGCGCCGGCGCTCGACTTCGAGCACCCGGATCGCTCCCACCTGCGTCGGGCTTCCAGCTGCACCCCATGGCCCCGGCCCCAGGTCGTGTGGTCCCATCCGGCGAAGCCGGGTGGGGTCCACGGCCGCCCGACCGTCCGGGTCCACCTTGGCCGGGGTGCACAACCGCTCAGCGCAGCTCAACACGGCGGGCAGGTCGACCTCGGCGTCCGCCCAGCCGTCGTCTAGCTCCAGGCGGGCCCCGACGGTGGTCCCCTTCAGAACCGTCGCCTTGACCCCCGCCAGAAACGGGAGGCCCAGAAGCTCAACCACCTGGGGGCCGACCTGGCCGGTGTCGGCGTCGACCGAGTTCCTCCCCACCAGGATCAGATCGAACGGCCCGCATCGCTCCAGCGCCGCCGCCAAGGCACGAGACGTGGCCAGGGTGTCAGACCCGGCAAAGGCGGCGCCGGTGATGAGTACGCCCTCATCAGCGCCCCACGCCACTGCTTCTCGCAGCGCATCCTCGGCCTGCGGCGGTCCCAACGTGAACACGGTGCAGGAACCGCCCGATTCCCGAGCCAGCGTGCAGCCGTGGCTGATGGCTCGGCGGCAGTAGGCGTTGATCTCTAGCTCCATACCGGAGCGCACCAAACGCCGATCCGGACCCAAGGCGAGTGACTCGCCGGCCGGCACCTGCTTGATCAGAACGGCGATACGCAACGCGGCAACTTTCATGGGCGACGCCGGCGAGGGCGCCCAGCCGGTCCGGGTCAGGCTACGGCCGGTGGCAGCCGGCGGTGGCAGCCGGCGGTGGAAGCCGGCGCTGGCAGCTGGGTCCGGGGTCGCCCTCGCGTCTCCCACGAAGGTGGGAGGCCTCGCTCAGACCTCAGACGGATGTGGACAGCGCAAGGGCCGTCGTACGCTTTGCTCTGTGGCGAGCGACGACGAATTTCGCCGGGTGGCCGAGGACGTCCGGGCACTGGCCCGCTCCCTTGGCCGCGACCTGCGGGCCGCGTTCGACCAGGCACACGACGAGTTCAACCGAAGCGGTGGCGTTCGCAACGCCAGCTTCCGAGCGGCGCGTGACGACCTGGCCGAAATGGGCCGCACCGCCCGTCGCGAGTTCCGCCAAGCCCGCGGCGGCTACCGCCGTTCGTCGAGCCCGTACGTGTTTCGTGACGCGCCGCCCCCGAACCCCGCCGACCGGCTCGATATCGGCCCTGACGGCGAGGATGCCGACGAGTGGCTGGGAAGACCACCAGCGGCGGTGCGCGAATGCCCGCCCCGCTTCGACGGCTGGGGCGGCGGCCGGTACCGCAGCCGCCGCGCCAGCGCGTGGGGGGGCGGCAGAAGCCGGGCAGGCTTTCCCTCCACCCAGACGACCGGTTGGGCCAACCACGAGTCCGCCGTCGGTGTCCTGCCCACCGAAGAGCGGCCGGTCCGTGCTGCCAAGACACCACCGCCGCCGCTGCGGCACCGCCATGACAGCAGCACGCTGCTCGGCCTGCTGGCCGTCGTGTTCGGCCTCGCCGGCTTGGCCGCCGCCACCGGCGTCGCTCATGTCTCCGGTGAGATCGTGGCGGCCGTTGCCCTCATGGTGCTCGGGGCCGCCATGGTGGTCACCGCCAGGACCGACTGGGCCCTCAGCCGCCACCGCTGGCCCATTTTCGGGGGAGTCGTGCTCGGCGTGGCGCTGGTCGTCTTCGCCGTCGTCCCCGCCCTGCCGGTCGGTTTCCGCCATGTCCGCTTCGGCTCCAGCAGCAATGGTTACACCAGTTGGGCCCAGGTACCGCCGACCATCCAGGCCGGTGGCGGGCGCAACATCATCGACCTGAGTGGCATCGAAACCCCGCTCAGCGGGCCTCAGATGCTGTCCGTAGCCAACGGCGTGGGGACCGTCGTCATCGAACTTCCGACCTCGCAACGGGTCCAGTTGCATGCCAGCGTGGTCGCCGGGTCGATCGAGGTCAACGGCGTGAACGCGTCGGGATTGGGGCGGGTTGTGGACCAGACCTTCGGGCCGAACTCCGGTGCCACCCTGAGCTTGCAGGTCAAGGCGGGATTCGGCCGCGTCGTCGTCGACCAGACCCCCTTCGGCACCATCACCGCCAAGCCCGTCCCCACGATTCCCACCGGCGCCATCACCGCCAAGCCCGTTCCCACGCTTCCCACCGTTCCCCTTCCCGGTCAGGTCCCGCAGAAGCCATGAGGACCACCCTCGCCGAACGCCCCGACTCGACGGCGCCGAACACCATCACCTACCGCTACCGCAGCGGGCGGGTGACGATCGGCACTTTTTATTTCCTCATCGGGGCCGCGTTCCTCCTTGATAGCGCCGGCGTGCTGCGGGTGGGCCCGAACATGCTGTGGCCTTTGTTCCTGATCGCGCTCGGCGTGGGCATGCTCCTGCGACGCGCCCGGCGGCTGCAGGTCGAGGAGGATCGCAGCGCCCAGCTGGCCGTTGCCGAGGAACGGGTCCGCATCGCCCGGGAGCTCCACGACATCGTGGCCCACGGCGTCAGTCTGATGACCATCCAGATAGCCGCAGCCCGCCGAGTCGCCGATAGCAAGCCGGAGGCCTCGGGGGCCTCCCTGCAGGCGGCCGAGGACACGGGCCGCCAGACCCTGAACGAACTCGACAGCATGCTCAGCGTCCTACGAGGCGCCAACGCTTCCATCGGGGCAGCCGGAGGTCCCTGGATGACGGCACCCACTCTCACCGCCACCGGCGGTAGCTTGCCCGTCGCTCTCGGGCCCGGTGCCCCAGCCGGCCGCGACGCGGCGGGCCTGGCGGCGCCTGCCGGGTGGTATGGGCCGCCCACCTCCGCGGCCGCCCGTGGCTGGTCCGGTGG
>JBOGGN010000406.1:0-18410 GCA_050744165.1 Acidimicrobiales bacterium
GGTTATCCGACCCACCCCCAAAATTCATCCTTGCGGCATAACGCGCTTATCCGCCACCAGTTCCACCGGCACTGGACCGGTTGTGGGTGCTCAGGAAGGTCCAGATCTCCTTGGTGGCGTCGACCGCTCCCTCGACCGCGCCGTAGCCGGGTGCGAACCACGTATGTCCCCCGCCCTGGACAGCAACGAGGGACACGGCGCTCCCGCGGGCACAGCCGGTCCACGTGGATCTCGTGACCACGCCGGCGGTCTGCACCGCGGCCGTCCCGGGACAGGTATCGAGCGAGGCCCAGCGCTGGACCAGGGCGGCGCTCGAGGGGGCGGCGGCGGTGGCCACCCCGTCGGGTGAAATGGCCCCGCCGGTGAACGGCACCAGAGGGTCCGCGGTGCCGTGGATCTCGATGACCGACACCGGGACGGTCGGCTGGCAGCTGTCGAGCACCATGGCCCCGGCCACCGAACCGACGCCTGCCACCCGGGCCGGGTCGGCGCACGCCCAGCGGTAGGCCATCATGGCCCCTGCCGACACGCCGACCGCATACAGGCGGCTGGCGTCGATCGGGTAGTCCGCCTCCACCGTGTCGACGAGGTGGTTGAGGTACCCGACGTCGTCGTAGGCGTTGCTGTCGGGGCCGGCGCAGCAGAACCCGGCGCTCCACGACGCCTGGGCCGCCTCGCCGTATGCGACCACGAACCCGCCCACCCCGGCCTCCTGGTCGAAGAGGGTTGCGTTGGTCATCGACTGGGCATTGTCGCCCACGCCCCCGAGCACCACGACGAGCGGGA
This sequence comes from Acidimicrobiales bacterium, assembly GCA_050744165.1. Lineage (GTDB taxonomy): Bacteria > Actinomycetota > Acidimicrobiia > Acidimicrobiales > Palsa-688 > JBOGGN01. Next base: position 787 of record JBOGGN010000406.1, read on the forward strand.
GGCGCGCCACCCGGGTGGGGGCGCCGGGCGAGTACACCCGGTAGCTGCGTGTCGTCCCGTCGAAGCTGAGCTGGGCCACCCGGGCCCCGATGTGCCCGGCGCCGCCGCCCTGCCCCGCGCCGGTACCGGGCCCTGCCACGGGGCCGGACCCCCCGCAGGCGGTGGCGGCGAGCGCGATGGCGGCGACCAGCGCGACCAGCCGCGCCAACTTCACGGCGATTCGCTCTTCAACCCGCGATCAGCCGCCGCTCAACGCCGCCTTGGCGCCCATCACGAAGTTGAACCCGTCGATCGTCCCCAAACCACTGGCGAGGTCGTAGCCAGGAACCGCGTTCCAGCCGGGCACGGTGAGGTTGGTAGGCGTGGGACCGTTGCACTGGGTGGCGCAGAAGGTGACGGTGTTGTTGCCGTTGGTGACATCGACGACCCCCGGCGGCGAGCTGTACAGGTACGGATTGAGGTCCCCGACGGAGTGACCGACGGCCTGGTCGGTCAGGGCCACAATCCCTGCGAAGAGGGGCGTGGCCTCGCTGGTGCCGCCCACGATGTTCCACTCCGGGCCCCGGAACGGCGGACTCTGCTCCCAGTCGGTGAAGCTGTAGTACACGATCACCGCCCCGTTGACGGCGGCGCTCATCGCGATGTCGGGCAACCCCCGCTGGCTCCCGACGACCGAAGCGACCGGATCCTGGAACGACGGCCGGGAGAACACGATCGACTGGCCGCCCCCGCCCGCTGCCGGCGAGCCGAACAATGCCTGATCGTTCCACACGCTGTCCGGAGCCGTCCGGTTGCCGCTCGCGTCGAGGTGTAGCTGGGTCCCGCCAACCGCGGTGACCAGCGGGTCCGAATCGGGCCACGAGGTGACCCGGTAGGGATAGCAGCAGGCTTGGTTGGCTTCGAAGTCGGTCGACCCGGCGTCGCCCGACGCCGCCAGCATGGTGACGTTATTGGCGGCGGCATTGATGTTGGCGCTGCGCAGGTTGTTGATCTCCAGCGGGCTCGGCAGGAAGGTCTGCTCGGTCGCCCCGAAGCTCTGGCTGATGACCTGGCCCAGGTGGTGGGTGATGACGTAGTTCTCCGCCTGAATGATCTCCGGGAAACCCTGGATGCCTTCGGTCTCCGACTCCGGCGTCTCCACCAGCAAGATGTTGGCGCCCGGCGCCATGGCATGGGACCACTCCACGTCGAGGGTGGTCTCGAAGGCCCAGCTGGCGCGGTCAGCCTTTCCGAAGGGGTCTTGCGGATAGGCGGGGATGGGGCCGGCAGGGGCGATGATCTTGAAGTTCGGCGGCGCCGGCAAGCCGAGAGCGGCGTCGAAGTGCCGCAGATCCTGGGTGATGGTCGGCGAGCCGAAAGCGTCGACAATCACCATCGTCTCGCCGCTACCGGTGATGTTGTGGGCGAACAGCTGGTTGAGGTCGTAGGCCTTTTCCAGCTGCGCGGGGTCGTAGCACGGTACGCCCGCTGCCAGCTCACACTGGGCGGTCGTCGGCGGGGTGGGTAGGTCGAGGTAGCGGGCGGCCTGCGGCGCCAAGGGGACGGGATGTATTCCCGGGACCGCCGACGACGCGCTGCCTGCGGCCGGCGCCACCACCCCGAGGCCAAGCAGGCCCATCGAGACCACCGACGCTACGACCCCTCCGCCACGCCACCATCGCATCGTTCGACCTCCCCGACTCGTCGCCCTCACAAGGACGCCAGGATCGTAGTTTGCGCGCCACCGCGAGGTTCGTAGCGCGACACGCCGCCAGGCCCCATGCCCAGTCTCGGGCGCGTCAGGTTGTTGTTGGAAAATGCCCGGCGCCGCCCCTTCCCTGGCTCATCGGAGGGGTCGAGGTACTCATGGCGGCAGGGCGACTACCCACCCCGGGGTGGGCGGTTCAGCGTGAGGCCATGTCTCCCATCGAGGCCAGCATCTCCTCGAAGAACTGGCGCTGGGTCTCCATGTTTGCCCCGACCGGCCAGGGAGAATCGCTGAAGGTCCAGGCCTCGGGGAACACCCCGTCGTCACCCAGTGTGATGGGCTGTCCCGGCGCCACTGCGCCCCAGTAGTAGACGCCGCCGCTGCGGCCCAAGTACACCATGTCCTCCGGACCGAGCGGCGCGGCCACGATCGAGTCGAACACCTCGTTCTTCGTCATTGTTCGCCCTCCCGCCGGCCCGAGCACCTCTCAGGCCGCATGCTGTGTCAACGACCTGAGTACGGAGTGGTGGTACTTGCGGGATGACCATACCGGCAGATCTCCTGGCGCCGGTGACTCGCTACGAACTATATAAAAGTTGATCAACAAACTCAGGAATGTGGTAGAACGGCTGGGTGGAGACGTTGCAAGTCGAGCCCAGCATCGCTGCGGACATCGCGGCCGACATCACCAAGTTCGAGGCCATGCTCCAGGAGTATCTTGCGGGCCGGGTCGAAGAGGACCGCTTCAAGATCTTCCGGCTGAACAACGGGATCTACGGCCAGCGCCAGGGCGGCCACAACCAGATGGTGCGGGTCAAGGTCCCCTACGGGTCGCTGCGGCCTGAGCAACTGGAGAAGCTGGCTGACATCGTCGACACCTACAGCCGAGGGTGGGGCCACATCACCACGCGGCAGAACATCCAGTTCCACTTCGTGCAACTGGAGCGGGTGCCCGATGTGATGCGGGAGTTGGCGTCGGTCGGCCTGCACACCCGAGAGGCGTGCGGCGACACGGTTCGCAACGTGACCGGCTGCCACCTCGCGGGCGCGTGCCCTTTCGAAGTGCTGGACATCAGCCCGTGGGCCGAAGCTGCCTACCGCCACTTCTTGCACCACCCCTACGCCCAGCGACTGCCCCGCAAGTTCAAGATCAACTTCTCGGGCTGCGCCACTGACTGCGGCCAGGCCATGTTCAACGACGTGGGCGTGGTGGCGGTGGGCCGGCCACGGGAGGACGGCACGGTCGAGGCCGGCTTCCGGGTCTTCGTGGCCGGTGGCCTGGGGGCCAACCCGCATGCCGCCTTGGCGTTGGAGCCATTCACATCGCGCGAAGAGCTGCTGGCCACCATCGAGGCCTGCCTGCGGACCTTCGACCACTACGGCAACCGCGACAACAAGCTCCGGGCCCGCATGAAGTGGCTCGTCGACACCATCGGCATCGAGGAGTTGCAGCGTCGGATCTTTCGGGAACGCAAGACGCTCCTGGCCTCGAGCACCTGGCCCGGCGGGATCCCCCCGTATGTAGCCGAACACGGCGACGCCCCGGCCGGCGTCGGCGCCGGGCTCACCGGGGGGCCAACACCGGTCGGCACGCCGGTCACCCTGCGCCTCGGGCCGGGGACGGGGTACCAGCGCTGGGAGACCGCCAACGTGGTGATTGGCGTGGCCCGGGGCACGGTCTCGGCCTACGCCTTCTGCCGCTTGGGCGATATCACCTCGGCCCAGTTCCGCGGCCTGGCCGCAATCCAGCGGGAGTTCGAGGTCGAGGTGCGGGTCACCAACCGCCAGAACGTGGTCTTCCGGGGACTGGCGCCGTCCCAGCTGGCCAGCCTGCATGCCCGGTTGGACGCGCTGGGCATGGCCGAGGCCGGGGCCGAGCTTGCCCGGGACGTGGTCGCCTGCCCCGGGGCCGACACCTGCAACCTGGCCGTGACCCAGAGCCGGGGGCTGGCCGACGGCATCAGCGCCGCCCTCGAGGAGGCGGGCCTGGCCGACGTCGGCGGGGTTCGGATCAACATCTCGGGCTGCACCAACTCCTGCGGCCAGCACCACGTTTCCGACATCGGCTTCTTCGGAGCCGAGCGGCGAGCCCACGGTCGGGCCGCGCCGGGCTACCAGATGCTGCTCGGGGGTCACGTGGGCCAGACCCAGGTGGAGTTCGGGCAGAAGGCGCTACGGCTGCCGGCCAAGGCGGTGCCCGAGGCGGTGGTGCGGGTGGTGTCCCGGTATGCCGGGGAGCGGCAGGCGGGCGAGGCGTTTCCCTCCTGGCTGGCCCGGGCGGGCGGAGCCGCGTCCGTGGGCTCCGGCTTGAAGGACCTGGACGAGTGGCCCACCCCCGACCTGGCGCCGGACTTCTATGTCGACTACGACGAGACCGGACCGTATGTGGCCGAGGTCGGTGCCGGCGAGTGCGCCGGTTCGTGAGCTCGGAGACCCGGTGACCCTCCTCAACCCGCTGCGGCCGGTGACCGACCTCGACGACCAAGAGCTGCTCGACGCCGCTGCCCGGCTGGAGACGGCGCCCGCGAGCGCCGCCGTCGCCTGGGCGGTGGAGCATTTCCACCCCCACCTGTGCCTGACCGCGTCCATGACCGATGCCGTCTTGATCGATCTGGCCGTCAAGGTCGAGCCCGCCATCGAGGTCGTCTTCATCGACACGGGTTACCACTTTCCCGAGACCCTGAAGATGGTGGAACTCGTGCGGCGCCGCTACGGCCTCAACTTGCGGGTCATGACCGCCCTGCCCCAGGCGGAGGAGTTGTGGAAGGTCGACCCGGACAACTGCTGCTCGGCCATCAAGTCGGGCCAGCTCGACCGGGCCTTGTTCGGCAAGCTGGCCTGGATGAGCGGCGTCCGCCGTGACGACAGCCCCACCCGGGCGGCGACGCCGGTGGTCCACCGCGACATCCGAGGTTTGGTCAAGATCAACCCCATTGCCACCTGGACCGACTGGGACGTGGCCGGTTACGTCGAGGACCACGACGTCCCCGTCCACCCGCTGGTCAGCGAGGGCTACCTGTCCATCGGTTGCCGCCCCTGCACCAAGCCGGTCGCTCCCGGCGACGATCCCCGCTCGGGACGCTGGCCGGGGCTGGACAAGACCGAGTGCGGGATGCACCTCTAAGCGCTGGGGACGCGTCTACTTACGACCCTTGCTGGCCTCGGGGGCGATCAGTAACGTTCTCCCCTTGCGCCCCGGCCGTCTGGCTGGCGGGGTGCCACCCGATGTCGCATGTCGCCACTCCGTCGCTCCACCGTGCAGATTCAGGCGTTGTCCCTCGCCGTGGTCTCGGCGATCGTGGTCGCCGCGGTCGGGCTCGGAACGGTCGGGGTCGGAACGGTGCCGGCCTTCGCTGCCGGAACGACCACCACGACTGCGCCAAAGGCGCCTTCGGCGACCACGACCACGCTGGTCCCGATCAGCATCCCCCAGCACGGTGGCGGTGGCCCCAACCCACCACCGTCGTCGGCCGGAAGCACCACGACGGTCCCTGCACCGATCATCCCGGTCCCCGCGAGCACCATCACCGCGCTGGTGCGGTCGGTCCAGGACGGCCTGGCCCAGCTGGAGGCGATCAACGCCTACGACCAGGCGAAGGGCATCGACACCGTCGACCTGGCCAACGCCGCCACCGCCCACATCAACGCCCAGGCAGCCCAGCAGGCCGAGGATCAGCAGGCGGCACTGGTCGCCCAGGACCAGACCAGCTACACCGACTACAAGAACGCATTGTCGTCGCTGGCAGTGGCGTTGTACGTGCGGTCCGACGTGGGCGCCGCGGCCCAGAACGCCGACGCCGCCAACCCGGACACCCTCAACAAGTCGGTACTCCTGGCCATCTTGATCAACCACGGCCAGGACGACTACGAGCAGGCCAAGCGCCAGCTGCAAGCGGACAGCGCCGTCCTGACCGAGGACAAGCAACGCGCCGAGATCGCCAGAGTGGCCGAGGCCGAGGCCGAGGCCACGGTAAGCAATGAGGGGACGAAGCTCGACGATTCCAAGCTGGCCGCGGTTGGCCAGAAGCTGGCGGCCATCACGGGAACGGTGTTGCCCACCATCATGGGACCATCGGCGATCAGCGCCGACGAGCTCACGGCGTGGTACGCCCACACCGGGTACCTGGCCAACACCACCGTGCCCATGGCGAAACTGGCCAGCTTCTACGTGAGCGAGGGTGCCGCCAGCGGCCTGCGGGCCGACATCGCCTTCGCCCAGTCGATCGTGGAGACCGGCTACTTCACCTTTCCCTCCGGCGGCCAGGTGTTCGGCGGCGACAACAACTTCGCCGGAATCGGGGCGTGTGACAGTTGCGCCCACGGCTGGCGGTTCCCCAACGCAGAGACAGGCGTCGCGGCACAGCTCCAGCTCTTACAGGCTTACGCCACGACCAAGTCCATCCCCACACCGCTCGTCGGCCGGGTGGGGGTGGCCGGGTGCTGCCAGACCTGGCTGGCGCTGAGCGGCGTGTGGGCCACCAATCCCAACTACGGCTACGAAATCCTGAGTGTGTACCAGGAGATCCTCGATTTCGTGATTCCGGTTCGCCTCGCGGCCTCGGGCATTTAGCCACCTGTAAACGCGGGCCCACCAACGGGCGAACTCCGAATGCCGCTTATCTCGGGCGCCGCCGATACCGATATCTCCTGGAGTACCGTGCCGGACAAATCTCCATGAGAACACGCCTTTCGGCGGTGCGAGGCCTTGTGGCGATCGTCCTTTGTTTGCTGCTCGTCGAGGTCGAGGCGAGCGGGAACGGGGCCTTCGCCAGCACGCTGCGCGCCGATAGCAATCAAGCTGCAACCACCACTTCGGTGCTCTCGACACCGCAGGCCAGCCAGGCTTCGACCACCACCAGCACCACCAGCCCCTCCACCACCACCAGCACCGCGAACACGCTGCCGGCAGTCACCGTACCGGCCACCACACTGCCCTCGTCCACGACGACGACTGCCTCGACCACCAGCACGACTGTCGAGACAACGACCACCACCCTCGACCCACAAACGCTGGCCAACCTGATCCAGGGGCTCGACAGCGCCGTCGCCGAGGCGCAGGCGGTCAACCAGTACATCGCCGCCAAGGCGCTGGCCGCCCAGATCCCGAGTGGCCAGCCACTTCCCGGAGGCACCGACCCCGTGCTGGTGCAGGCAGCCCAAGCCCAGCTCCAGGCCAACGCCGATCAACAGGCCGCCAACCAGCGCTTCGCAGAGGCGGAGCGGGGCATCGGCCAGGTGGCTACAGACCTCTACGTCGACGGCAACGCGGTCGCCGGCGCCTCGTCCCCACTGGCCGACACGGCCGACCGGAGCGCCTTCCTGACCGGCGTCCTCGACGCCGAGGAGACCAAGGCCAAGCAGGCCAAGCAGCAGTTGGTCCAGGCCAGCGCGGCCATCGCCCAGAGCCGGGCTCGAGCCGACCAGCTGGTCGCGACCCGCACCGCAGAGCTGCAGGCCCTCGCCGTCCAGGCGGCGGCCGCCGCACAGCGAGCGACGCCGACGACGACCGCCACCGTCCCCCAACAGGGCGGGACCGGCAGCCCGGGAGCGGCCGCCCTCGCCGGTGTCACCCCGGCCACCATCCCCAGCCTTCTCGCCGAGGAGTCGCCAAGTGTCCTCGGCCCGTCGCTTCTGACCGCCGACGAGATCGCCGGCTGGTACCAGGCGCAGGCCCGCCAGCCCAACCTCACCGTGCCGCTCAGCCAACTTGCGTCGGACTTCGAAACTGTGGGGTCCGAGGCCGGGGTCCGGGGCGACATCGCCTTTGCCCAATCGATCGTGGAAACCGACTACTTCGACTTCCCCAGTTGGGGCCAGGTGACGGTGAGCGCCAACAACTTCGCGGGGATCGGGGCCTGCGACAGTTGCGCCCACGGTTACACCTTCCATGATGCCCTGACCGGCGTCGAAGCCCAGATGCAGCTCCTGCACGCCTACGCGACCACCAGCCAGCCGTTTCCTGGCCCGCTGCCAGGACCGTTCTACGTCGCCGGGTGCTGCCAGACCTGGATGGCGCTGAGCGGGGTATGGGCCACCAACGTCGCCTACGGGATCGAAATCCTCACCGTGTACCGATCGATGGTGCTGTGGGCGCTGGCGCAGCGCCGGGCCGCGGCCAAGCTTTAGGGTCAGGCCAGCTGTGTCACGAACCTTTCCAGCTGCCGCAGGTTGCGGCACTCGTAGACCCCGTCGCAAAACACCCCGTACTGGCCGACGATCGAATCACCGGTGTCCCAGTAGGACCTGGGCTCGGGGTTGAGCCAGTACAGGTGGCGGGCCCGCTTGGCCAGCTCCTGCACCACCCAGGCCTCGGACGAGTGGTAGTTGTTGCGGGCGTCGCCGAGGATCATGACCGAGGTTCGTGGCGTCACCTGGCGGCCCCAGCGCACCCAGAAGCTCTCGAGGGCATGTCCGTAGTCGGAGTGGCCGTCGACCCAGACCACGTCGGCTTCGGTGTTGACCCGGCGCACCGCCTCGGCGATGTCCTCGACTCCTTCGAACATCGAGGTCACCTCGTCGATGCCGTCGATGAAGGCGAAGCTGCGGACCCGGCTGAACTGGCTGCTGATGGCGTACACCAGCTGCAGTGTGAAGCGGGCGAAGGCGGCGACCGACCCCGACACGTCGGCGATGACCACGATCTCGGGCTTGGCCGGTCGGGGGTAACGGAACTTGGGTTCCGCGGGCACCCCGCCGTAGGACAGCGAGTGGCGTACCGTGCTGCGGAAGTCGAGTGGCCCCCGCCGCCCGTGACGGCGCTTGCGGGCCAGACGCACCGCCAACCGCCGGGTCAGCGGCTGGATGGCCCGGCGCAGCGAGGCCAGTTCCTCCTGGGTGGCGTGCATGAAGTCGACGTCCTCGGGCAGCGGCTTGCGCAGCGTCTTGGCCATCGCCTGGGCGCCGCGGTCGGCGATCAGCCGGCGGCGGATCTCGGCCTCGATCTGGTGGCGGAGCTTGGCGATGCGGGCGTCGAACTCCTCGCCCGCCAGCCGAGCCTCCAGGTCGCTCTGACCGCCCCCCCTCGCGTCCTCGCCGTCGGGGTCGCCGGCGCCGAGCCAGGGCCGGGCCGCCCGGGCCCGAGCCTGGGCCGCGTTGACCAGCCGGGACCGGATCCCGTCCAGGTCAAGCTGGCGCAGCGTCCGGTAGAGGTAGTACGTGCCGCCCACGGGCCGGCCCGGCTCCATCCCCGAGAAGCGGTCCACGGCCTGGCGGGCCAGGGCCGCCAGCATTTCCTCGTCACCGTCGAGCAGGGCCTGATACAGCTTTTCCAGCAGTTGCTCGGCGGTGAGGGCGGCCAACTCGACGTCGGCGTCGCGCCGGCCGGCATCGGCCATCTGCTCCAGCAGCGCCATCAGGGCGGCCTCGCCGGGCTCCTGGGGCTCATCCTCAGAAGCAGGCGAAGACCGCCACCCGGCCGATCCGGGCGAGAAGTAGACGTCGAAGACGGTTTCGAACGCCCGCCAGTGGGCGTCGTTTTTGACCAGTGTGGATCCCAGGGCGTACTTGAACGCCACCCGGTCCTCGAGGGGGACCTGGCCCACCGCCGCCATGGCGTCGACGTGCTCGGTCATGCTCACCGGAAGCCCGGCGGCTCGCAGCTCGGCCACGAAGCCGCTCAGCACCTCCACCATCCCCCCGGGCGCCGGTCCTCCGGGCGCAGGCCCCCCGGAGGCCGGCCCGGCCGGCCGGGCGGCCGAGGTCGTCATCGAGGTGCCGGCCCTGCCAGCTCCTTGGCCGCCTTGACGATGTCCGACTGGTACTTGAGCAGGATGTTCAGCGTCTCGCGGGCCAACTCGGCGTCGACCGTCGAGACCCCGAGCAGCACCAGTGTCCGGGCCCAGTCGAGGGTCTCCGACACCGATGGCTGCTTCTTCAGCTCGAGTCCCCGAATGGAACGCACGATGCGCACGATCTGATCTGCCAGCTGCTCGCCGATGCCCGGCACCCGGGCCAAGACGATCTCCCGCTCCCGTTCGAGGTCCGGGTAATCGAGGTGGAGGAACAGGCACCGGCGCTTCAACGCCTCCGACAGCTCCCGGGTGTTGTTCGACGTCAGGAACACCAGCGGGATCTGGCTGGCCGACACTGTGCCCAACTCGGGGATCGACACTTGATAGTCGGAGAGGATCTCCAGTAGAAGCGCCTCGGTTTCCACCTCGACCCGGTCGACATCGTCGATGAGGAGCACGACCGGGTCGTCGGCCCGGATGGCCTCCAAGAGCGGCCGGGTCAGAAGGAACGGCTCGGAGAAGATGTCCTCCTCCACCTCCGACCATGTCTCGCTGCCCGCGTCCTCGGCCACCCGCTGCGCCTGGATGCGCAGCAACTGCTTCTTGTAGTTCCACTCGTAGAGCGCCTTGGATTCGTCGAGCCCCTCGTAGCATTGCAGCCGGATCAGGCGGGCGTCGCTCATTTCGGCGACCGACTTGGCCAGCTGCGTCTTTCCGGTGCCCGCGGGCCCCTCGACCAGGATCGGCTTGGCCAAGCGGTCGGCCAGGTACACCACCGCCGCGGTCCCCTCGTCAGCCAGGTAACGCACGTCCCGCAGGCCCTGGCGGACCCCGTCGACAGACGAGAAGCGCGGCGTTCGTTCGGGGTCGGTCATGACAGCTTTCCTCGGGATCGAGCGGGGCGCGGCCCCAGGGCTCTCCGAGCGTACCGGCGCCCGCTCCGCCAGCCCTCCGATATCCCCCGTCGCCCGGGTTGCCAGCCGAGGGCTGGATCCCCCGTCGCGCGTGGCCCAGGCGTACCGACCTCGGTTCAGCCGGGCCCGAGGTGCGGCGGCGGCCCCGGCAGCACGATCCCGAAGCGGTCCCGGTAGGCGGCCAGCACCGCCTCGTCTCCCTCGAGGATGCGCTCGCGGCGCCCCCCGTCGATCGTCTCGATGAGCCGCCGGTCGCTCAGGGTGACGCGGCCGCCGGCGACGGCAAGGGAGCACACCAGCGACCGGGTGAAATGCGACCCGGGCGAGGTCTGGTGCCACCAGCAGGTGGGCACGAAGTCGGACCACCGGCGGGGGCGGCTGTCGACCCGGTACTGCGCCACCCCGTCGCGGCACACGTCGACGTCGCCGCCAGGCGCCGCCCGCAACTGGAAGCTGCCGTGGGGGTCGGCCTGCGGCTCGGCGTCGTCGAGCGCCAGCGGATGCAGGCTGTGGTCGCCGAAGCCAACGTCGACGATCCACTGCCGCTCCGCCACCACCCGCAGCACCATGTGGTCCAACGGGGGGCTGAGTTCCTCTCCGCCGTAGACCTGGGCGCTGAGAAAATCCACGCGGTACCCGAGCGCGCTGAGCAGGAGGCCAAAGGCCCCGTTGAGCTCATAGCAGAAGCCACCGCGCCGGGCGTCCAGCAATTTGGCCAGGATTGGTGCCTCCTCGAGCTCGATGTGCTGGCCCAGGTGAATGCTCAGGTTCTCAAACGGCACCGCTCGCAGGTGCGCCTCGTGCAGGGCGCGCAGCGACGCCGCATCGGGGGGCGGCGCCGGCGCATCCCAGCCGATGCGTCGGAGGTAGCGGGTCACGGTGTCGGTGTCCACGACGCCCATAGTGGCAAACGGCCCGGGCGGCGCGATGCTGCTGCCCATGCTGGCCAGCGCCGTGATCCTGGTCCTCCTGCTGGTGGCGGTCTACGCCGCAGCCACCGGCATCCGTCGCAGCCGGACGATCGTCGCCAAGCGGGGGTTGAGCATCGGCGCCGACCTGGGGACGCTTTCCGACCGGCCCCGGGTGGTGGTTCAGGAGGTGACCCCGACCGAACCGGGGTGCGTCCACCTGGTTCTGGCGCCTGAGGGCGGTTCCGCCGGCGGCGACGCCGGGGTGGAGCTGGACTTCGTGGTGTCGCTCTGGGAGGAGGAGTTCGGCTACCAACTGCTCCGAAAATGGCAGCAAGCCGGCAGTGTGGTTGCCGTGGTACTGCCGGGCAATCGGCTGGTTCGGCTGCGGTCGGTCGACAGCCTCCAGCCGCTCACGTTGAGTCGGGTCGATCGTTGAGCCGGGTACGCGACGGGTTGGAACTAGAGCTCCTCCTCGATCCCCCGAGCCAGTGATCTTGCCGGTTGGCAACGGTTGGCTACCGCAATTTCCGACGTTCGGCGCGGTCGACGCGGTACCGTCCGTGCACTCGGCCAGGAAAAGGACGGTCTGCGTGAGCAACGTTCCGCCATACGACCCCTTCGGGCAACCACAAGGAGGTGGGTACAACCCGCCACCGCCGCCACCCGGGGGCTCGTACAACCCGCCGCCCCCTCCGCCACCGCCGCCGGGGGGCGGCTACAACCCACCGCCACCAGGCGGCTACAACCCACCTCCACCGCCTCCGCCCGGTGGCTACGGCCAGCCGCCCGGCGGATACGGCCAGCCGCCCGGCGGGTACGGGGCCATGCCCCCACCCAGTGGCCCCTATACCGCCCCCGGCTACGGCGAGGCGACGGGCACGCTGGCGGAGTGGCCGGCGCGTGCCTGGGGCTGGGTGGTCGATTGGGGCGTGTTCGTCGTCCTTGACATCCTCACCTTTGCGGCACCCGCCGCGCTCCGCGGCATCATCGGGCTTCTGGCCCTGGCGTGGGGGATTTTCACCGCGATCCAGCTGGGCACAGTCGGAACGACACCGGGCATGCGGCTCGCGGGGCTGAGGTGCGTCAGCAAGAAGACCGGTCAGCCGATTGGCGCTGGGATGGGCGTCCTCCGGTGGATCCTCCACATCCTCGACTCGCTGGCCTGCCTCATCATCGGGTGGGTGATCTTGCCGCTGGTGACCAAGGAGAAGCAGACCATCGCCGACATGATCCTCGGGACCGTGGTCGTCACCGCGCCCAAGCAGGGATTCTCCTTCTCCCCACCGAAGTAACCCGCCTCAGGGCATCGGGCCTGCGCCGCTGGAGCCGCCTGCGCCGCTGGAGCCGCCGCCGGCGCTCCTTCGGCACACCCACCTCGCCCGGGCCGACCGTGGCGGCATGGTCGGGCCCGGGTAGGAGAGCGAGGCGGTCCCCTGGGCTCAAGGCGACACCGCCGTCCGCGGTGTAGAACACGATCGTGCCGGATACGCAGGACAGCACCCGTGTGGTAGTCGTGGCGGTGCCAGTCGTAGGTATCTCGAGGGGCAGATGTTCCATGTCTGGGGCGCCAGACCCTCCTGTTGCAGCCGCCGTCGGGCTTCGACCCGGTCCCACGGGACGCCGCTCGTTGCGTTGGACGGAAAACGGCACCGGCCCGACGCCGACCTCCTGCGGCGCCTCGGCCTGGTGGCAGGCACCAATTGAACGATCCCGATACTCGGCGCCTGACAGCGCGGTCTCGGTGTACGTGCGGCGGCGGGAAAAAACTTGGGCACCGCGGGCAAAGACCTGGGTAAATCTGGTGCTCTTGGTGCCACTTTCGACGGAAATCCGAGGCCAGCGGTGCCAAGAGTCACAGATTGACCCAAGACTGATTCCGACGCGACCACCGTTATCGGTATGGGTGGGCCGTGTCCGCCGTGGTGGGCCGTGTCTGGCGTGGTGGCGGGCGGCGGGCGGTGGGCCGAGCTGTGAGCGCGCAGCTCAGCCGGCGGAATTGGCGGCGGTCGGGGCCAGGTCGTAGAGGGTCGTGCCGCCCACGCTGTGGGAGGTGTAGTTCGCCTCGACCCACCTGGCGATCTGGTCGGCCACGCTCGCCGACCCGCCGCCCGGCCCCCCGAAGCCGGGCCCGCCCCGGCCACCCCCAAGGAAGAAACGGATCTTGCCGGCAGCCACATCGGCCTGGAACTGGGCCAGGGTGGGCGTGGGGTCGGTGCCGTTGAACCCGCCGATCGCCATCACGGGATCGCCAGTCGCCAGCTGGTAACCCGACGCCACGTTGGCGCCGACGGTCGCCGCGACCCAGGTGTAGTGGCCGCCGCCCGGCTTCGAATAGCCCGCCTTCAGGTATTGGGTGAGAGCGGCGCTCGGGGTGCTCCCGTTGAGCAGGCCGCCACCGCCGCCGCCGCCGAAGGGATTGGCGGCTGCGCCGTTTCCTCCCCCGAACCGGCCTCCCCCGAAGTTGCCGCCTCCGAGGCCAGGCCGGCCCCCGTTGCCACCGGCCCCTGCCCCGAAGCCGCCGCCTCCCCAGAAGTTGCCGCCTCCGAGGCCAGGCCGGCCCCCGTTGCCACCGGCGAGCGGGCTGCCAGGCGGGCCGCCCCGGCCCGGACCTTGGGTGATCGGTGGTCCGGCCGAGGGAATGGCGCCCGCGTACGCAGTGGCGACCGTCTCCAGCGTGTAAGCCGCAGGCGCAGCCACCATGGCCACCAGCGCCCCGACCGCGACCAGGGGGGTCAAACGCCCCAGCAGGTGAGCCCCGATCGCGAGCACGGCGGCAACGGCCAGGCCAACCACCAATATCGCTGGAGCCAGCCACGGGTGCCACCGGGGGCTGCGGCCCAGCAGGACGCCGGCCCACACGACAGTGGCGCCAACCGTGGCCGCCAACGTGGCCCGGGCCCACCATCGGTCCCGCCGGTCCCAAAAGAGCTTGCCGCCCACGGCCACCACGGCGCCGAGGGCCGGTGCCAGGGCGACGGTGTAGTAGGGGTGGATGATCCCTTCCCCGAAGCTGAACACGGCGCCGGTCGCCACCAACCACCCGCCCCACAGCACCAGCGCCGCCCGCGATCGGTCGGTCCGCGCCGATCGCCAGGTGACGACCAGACCGGCCACGAGAAGGACCAGCGCGGCCGGGAGCAGCCATGACGCCTGTCCGCCGAAATCGGCGTTGAACAGCCGGGTCAGGCCGGTGATCCCCCAACGGCTCCCACCGGTGGACCCGCCACCAACGCTGCCGGACTCCTGGCCCGTGAGCCGGCCGAGGCCGTTGTAACCGAACATCACATTCCAGACGCTGTTGTTCTGCGAGCCACCTACGTACGGCCGTGACCCGGCCGGAACCAGGCTCACCACGACCGGCCACCACAAGGACGACACCGCAACCGCGGCTGCGGCGCCCGCCAAGTGTCCGATGCGGCGGCGCACAGGGGCGGGCGCCGCCAACAGGTACACCAGGCCGAACGCCGGCAACACCAGAAAGGCCGCCAGCAACTTGGCCAAGAAGGCGAAGCCGACGGCCACCCCCGCCACCGCCAACCACCACCCCGACGCCTTCTCCGTCGCTCGGACGACGCAGTAGGCGGCCACCACCAGGAGCAACGTCAGCAGGGCGTCGGGGTTGTTGTAGCGGAACATCAAGGCGGCGATCGGCGTCAGCGCCAGAACGCCACCGGCTATGAGCCCGGCGGCGTCGCCGAACCACCGCTTCACGGCGGCGTACAGCACCCAGACCGCAGCAACCCCTTCGAGCGCCTCCGGTGCCAGGAGCGACCAGCTGTTGACGCCGAACAGGCGGCCCGAAACATCCATGACCCACAACGCCGCCGGTGGCTTGTCGACGGTAATGAAGTTGGCGGCGTCAAAGGACCCGTAGAACATGGCCTTCCAGCTGCGGGTTCCGGCCTGGACGGCGGCGGAGTAGAAGCTGTTGGCCCAGCCCGAGCGGTCCAGGCCCCAGAGGTAGAGGACGGCCGTGCCGACTAGGAGGACGGCAAGCGAGGCTCGCGACGGCCGCCGCGACCAGCGGCCCGAACCTGCCCGAGGCGTCACCGCCGGCCGCTGGCTGATGGCATGCCGCCGCCGCGAGGACGCTGGATGAGATGGGGAGACCGCGGACCCCGATTGGGGGCCGACGGGGCCGGGGGGACCGACCGGACGCGGCCACCGTCCGTCCGGGGCGGCAGGCCCGATTTCGGGCGGCAACGGCGGAGCTTCCCATTCCGGTCCGATGTGCGGCGGCATCGTCGTCGTCATGGCCCGTTCCCCGAGCCCTCGACGGCCACCGGCGCCCGGTGACGGAACAGGATCCGGTCGAGGATCCAGAACTGCGCCAACCACAAGGTCCCGAAGGTCAACACGTTGGCCGCCAAGGCGACAAACGTCCGGGCTCCGGTCCCGAGATGGGAATGGTCGGCCCATCGTGCGGCCGCGCTCACCGCCAAAGTCGACAGGCCGAGCTCGGCAAAGCACCAGGTCACGAACGGGCCCACCTCGGCCCAGATCGAGCGGCGCCCGGCCTTGGCCCAGACCCAGCGACGGTTCAGCTCAAAGGAGGGGATGGTTGCCACGCCAGTGGCCAGGACGTTGGCCCAGCCGGCAGTGGTGGCTCGCGTGGCGATAAGGGTTCCAAGGATGCTGAGGCTGACCACCGTGGAGATGACCGACACGGAGGCGTACTTCGCCAGCTTGCGCACCAGTGGCGCCGCCAGCAGGCGCGGGACCATCCTGGCCGCCCGCGATGGCAGCTGCGAGCTCCCCTCGGTGAGGCGAGGCCCGTCGGAGGGCCGAGACCCATCCGCCGAGCGAGGCCCGTCCGTAGGGCGAGACCTATCCGCCGAGCGTGGCCCTTCCGTGGGGCGAGAGCCACCGACCTCGAGCCAGCCCCCTTCGCCGCTGGCTCTCACCGGAACACCCACCGGCGCAGCAGCAGAAAACGCCCGACCGCGGCGGCGCCGTTGACCACCGTGAGGACGACCAGGTCGCCAACGAGGGAGGTGACCCCAACCCACCCGGCGAGCAGCAAGGCAGCCACCGTGAGCACAAGCGGAAGAGCGGCCACGAGCAGACCGGCACTGTACTGACGCGTCCGGCCGCGCCGGCCGCGGTAGGCAAAGGTGAGGCGCCGGTTGGCGGCGGTGTTGGCGACGGCGGACACGGGGAGGGCGATGACATCGGCCATTACCGGTCCGAGAGCCAGCGGACCGGCCAGCAGCACAAAGGCCATGGCGAACAGGACGGTACTGGCGACTCCCACACCAGCGAAGCGAATGGCCTGACCCGCCATGGCAGGTTCCACCCCTCCGAGGTCGCTCGGGAGGGTACCGGCGGGGATTTTTCCACCCCCGGTCGCGAAGCGACGCAGCATCCGGCCGATACCCCGCAGATCCTCCCAGGCGGTGCCGCCGAGATCGACCCGGGAATCGGGATCGTCCACCCAGTCGACAGGCACCTCGTGGATGCGGAGGCCGTTGTGCTCCGCCAGCACGAGCAGCTCGGTGTCGAAGAACCAGTCCTCGTCGTCAACCAGCGGCAACAGGGCCTGGGCGACGCCGGCCCGCATGGCCTTGAAGCCGCACTGCGCATCGGAAAACCCGTTGCCAAGCACCGTCCGCAGGATCAGGTTGTAGCCCCGGGAGATGATTTTCCGCCGGGCGCCGCGAACGACCCGGGCGCCGGGAGCCAGGCGGGTCCCGATCGCCACGTCGGAATGGCCGGACAACAGCGGAGCGACCAGCGGCAGCAGGGCGTCGAGGCGGGTCGAGAGGTCGACATCGGTATAGGCGACCACCTTCGCCGGGCTGGCCAGCCACGCCGCCCGGAGTGCCCGGCCCCGCCCCCGCTGGTCAATGTGCATGGCCCGCACGCCGGAAAGTTCGCACGCCAGGCGTTGGGCGACGTCCCAAGTGGCGTCGCGGCTGGCGTTGTCGGCGATCGTCACCCGCCAGGTGAGGGGGAAGGACGAGACCAGATACTGATGAAGGCGCGTGACTGCCTCGGCCAGCCCGGCCTCCTCGTCGAAGACCGGGACCACGATCTCGACGTCGACCGTGGCCACGGGTGGGGCCGGCACGGGGTTCCCAACCTCGGGCAGAACGGCGGTCACGGCCCCATGGTGGTGGCCGAGGCTGAATTCTTCCCGTGACGGGATTAAGAGCCAGATCAGAAAGATCTTTGGGTTGGACAGCCGGTTCGGGCGGCCGTCGCTCCGGGTCAGCCGCCCTCGTCACCCGCCTCGCCGCCCCGGCGGTGGCCCGAAAACCTGTCGTATATGGGTAGCTATTCGGGTCACCCGCCCTCGGCCGCCCTGGGGGTGGCCCGAAAACCTGTCGTATATGGGTAGCTATTCGGGTCACCCGCCCTCGCCACACGCTCTCGCCACCCG
>JBOGGN010000407.1:0-14425 GCA_050744165.1 Acidimicrobiales bacterium
ATCAGCTAGACAGCCAGCAGGCGTTCGAGGTGGACGACGGTTGCCGCCCACGCCTCTGACGAGGGGTCGATCAGCTCCATGTGGGCGACATCCGCCAGCTCAATGAGGGTCACCGGGTCGCCGGCGGCGGCGGCCCGCTCCACATAGCCCTGGCTGAGCGAGAGAGGCACGGCGGCGTCGACGGCGCCGTGGACGAGCACTTGGGGCACGTTCAGGGGCAAAAGGGCGGCCGGATCGGTTGCGGCGTAGCGCTCCGGATAGCGGTCAGGGCCGCCGCCCAGCAACCGACCGACCGCTCCGCCGCCGAGCCCCTGACGCCAGGCCTCCGCCAGGTTGCACACCGGCGCCAGGCCAACCGCCCCACGCAGCTTCAGCGGTCCTTCCTTCCGAGAGGCTCCGGGGGCGTGGGGAGGCATTTTCCAACGTCCTGCAGACCACAGCGCCAGGTGCCCGCCTGCCGAGTGGCCAACCACGACGGTGCGGCCCAGGTCGAGGGCGTGCGCCGCCGCCAGCTCACGCAGGTAGTCAATCCCGCCGCCCACGTCCTCGAAGGTGCCCGGCCAGCCGCCGGGCGGGACGGTGCCTACCCGTCGGTACTCGAGGTTCCAGGCGGCCCAACCCCGTTTGGTGAGGTCCTCAGCCAGGTCACGCATCAGGCCGAGGCCGTAGACGGCCCGCCAGAAGCCGCCATGAAGCAGCACGACGACGGGCCAGCCGCCAGCTGGGGCCGGCTGGTCGGGCAACCACAGGTCCCCATGCTGGCTGTGGCGCTTGCCGTAAGCGAGGCGCAGGCGGGCCACGGCGGGCACCGTAGCCGGAGGGGGTGAGCTGGCCTAGCCTGCCGGGCCGTGTTCGCACCTGCCGACCTGCACCCACGTGTGCGCCGGCTGGCCTCCGACGCGATCAACCGGGCGTGGGCGTGGATAGCCACGGTGGGTTGCATCGGCCCTGACGACGCGGCCGGGCGGCGGTTTGGGGCGATGGGGTGGGCGAGCTGCATTTGTTTCCCGCCCGGGTCGGTGTTCGGCGAGGGCGGCATCGAGATCGGGAGCCAGACGCTGATCGGGCCATTTGTCAGCCTGGCGGCGGGTATGCCCGGCCAGCCGCCCCGTCGACGTGACGAGCCGCCAGTGGTGGTGATCGGCGACCGCTGCAGCATCGGCCGGGGGTCGTCGATCGTGGGACTCCGCGGCATCGAGATCGGCGACGACGTCGCCGTGGCGCCCTACGTGTACATCACGGACCACAACCACGCCTATGAGGACCTGACTGTGCCCATCGCCGGGCAGCCGCCCGTCGACGGGCCGGTGCGGATCGGCTCGGGATCGTGGCTCGGGACTGGCGTCGTCGTCCTGCCGGGCAGCGACATCGGCTGCCACGTGGCGGTGGCCGCGGGGTCGGTGGTGCGGGGGCACGTGCCCGACCGCTGCGTGGTGGCCGGGGCGCCGGCGCGGGTCGTGCGGCGGTACGAAGAAGGACAAGGATGGGACCCACCGCTCCGCCGCCCCTGACGGAGCTCGCTTAGCTCAAGAGGGAGCCCATGAGCGACGACACTGACCCGGCCTCTCTGCTGACCGACTCGGTGCGCCGGGCCTTGACCGCTGGCCACCTGGCCCATCTGGTGACCCTCGGCACCGGCGGCGATCCCCAGGTCACGCTGGTCTGGGTCGGCCTAGAGAACAACGAGATCGTGGCGGCCCACCTCGGCGCCTGGCAAAAGGTGAGGAACATCCGCCGAGACCCCCGGGTCGTGCTCTCCATGGAGACCGGGCAGCGCAACGAGATGGGGCTCGACGAGTACCTCGTCATCCACGGGCGGGCCCGGATCACCGAGGGCGGAGCGCCGGAGGTGCTGCAGAAGCTGGCTTGGGTCTACATCGGGCCCGACGTCAAGTTCCCGCCTATGGACGACCCGCCTCCCGGGTACGTCACGCGGATCACGCCGGAGCGGGTCGCCGGCGTGGGGCCCTGGAAGGCCTAGGGCCGTAGCGGAATCGGCGTCCACTGACGAACGTATGTTCCACCGGCCCGCATAGACTGGGCTCCATGTTCGAGGTGCAGGGCTCCCTGCTGGATCTGGGTGACGTCCCACAGCCGGGCCCACTCGGAACTTCGGTGACTCGCACCGAGCTCAGCGACGGCGCATGGGTCGACCTGCGGCGCGGATGGATGACGGGATCGCAGCCGCTGTTCGACCGCCTCGCCGCCGAGGTGCCCTGGGTCGCCGAACGGCGGCACATGTACGAGCGAATGATCGACGTGCCCCGGCTGGTGTGCTTCTTCGCCGAAGATGCCCGGCTTCCCGACCCGGCGCTGGTCGGCGCCCGAGCCGTGCTGGACGAGCACTACGGGGACGAACTTGGCGAACCGTTCGCCACCGTCGGCATGTGCCTGTATCGGGACGGCAACGACAGCGTCGCCTGGCACGGCGACACCATCGGCCGCGGTTCCACCGAGGACACGATGGTGGCGATCCTCTCCCTCGGCAGCCCGAGGACACTTCGGCTCCGGCCTCGGATGGGCGGGACCAGTCTCGGTTTCCAGCTCAACACTGGGGACCTGCTGGTCATGGGTGGCAGCTGCCAGAGGACCTGGCAGCACTCGATTCCCAAGACGACCAAGGCGGCGGGGGCCCGCATCAGCGTGCAGTTCCGGCCAGCAGGTGTCCGCTGAGGTTCAAGATGCTCGTTCACGCGGGGTGAACGATCGTCGAGCGATACCATCGCCGAACTGTCCGAGCAGGCAACCCGGTGCGAGTCCGGGGCCGCACGCACTGTGACCGGCCACCTGCTGTTAGGAGACCACAGCCAGCACCGGCCCGGACGGTCGACAACCACGACCCCTCCCGAGCGTGCGAAACCGTGACGCCGCCAGCCGAGCCTGACCCGCCCGCCGATTCCAGACCCTGGCCTGGCCGGCGCCCCATCGACGACCAACCGAATGCTTCCGGGCGCCTCGTCGGCGTAGGCGTCGGCCCAGGCGACCCCCGCCTCATCACCCTGCAAGCCCTCGACGCCCTCCACCACGCCGACCGGGTCGTGGCCCCCAGCTTGGCCCCCGACGCTGTCGGCCGAGCCGAGTCCATCGTCCGCCAGGTCGCTCCAGACCTCTCCGTTGAGCGCCTGGTCTTCGACATGTCGCCCGCCGCCGACGACCGCCGGGCGTCGCACCTGCGAGCCAGGGCGGCCCTGCTCCCGGCGCTCGACGCCGGCGAGGAAGTGGCCTTCGTTACCCTGGGCGACCCCAACATCTACAGCACCTTCCCCGCCCTGGCCGCCGCCGTGATCGAGATTCGGCCGGCTACCGAGATCACCACCGTGGCGGGGATCATGGCGTTTCAAGACCTCGCGGCGCGAAGCGCCACCGTCCTGCTCGACGGCACCGAAACGCTGCAGCTGGTCACCGCCCTGGACGGCACCGCTGAGCTCGAGGCCGCCCTCGCCGATGCCGACCAGGCGGTCATCGTCTACAAGGGCGGCCGCCGGCTTCCCGACATTCTGAAGGCCCTGGCCGGCGCTGGCCGCCTTGACGAGGCGATCATCGGGGAGCTGCTGGGCCTGCCGGGACAGCGGGTCGCACCCGCCTCCGAGTGGCCTGACCAGCCCGCCTCCTACCTGGCCACGGTCATCGTCCCGCCCGCTGGCCGGAGCCGCCCACGGTGATCTCCTTCGTTGGCGCCGGCCCCGGTGCCCCCGACCTCATCACCCTCCGCGGCGCAGCGCGCCTGGCCGCGGCCGACGTTGTCATCTGGGCGTCGTCACTGGTCCCCGAGGCCCTCCTGACCCACGCCCGCCCCCAAGCCGAGATCCACGACTCGGCCGTCATGACCCTTGAGGACGTCCTCGCCCTCTACCAGCACCACCCCGACCCCGCCGCCATCGTCCGGCTCCACTCCGGTGACCCGGCCCTCTATGGCGCCATCCAGGAACAGATCGACTGGTGCCGCGCCCACGACCGCCCCTTCGAGATCGTCCCCGGCGTGAGCTCCCTCGCCGCCGCGGCCGCCGCCGTGCAACGGGAACTCACCGTCCCCAGTGTGGCCCAGAGTGTCGTGGTGACCCGGCTGCCCGGCCGCACCCGCGCCTCGATGCCCAGCCGGGAAACACTCGCCGCCTTCGCCGCCATCGGCGCCACCACGGCGGTGTTTCTTTCTGCCGCCCGGCCCCACGAGCTGCAAGCGGAGCTGCTCGGCCCGACCAGCGCCTACCACCCGGCGACGCCCGCCGCCATCGTCATCCGGGCCAGCTGGCCCGACCAGCAGGTCGTGACGACCAGCGTGGGCCACCTGGCCGAGGACCTCGCGGCGACCGGGGCGACGACCACCGTGCTGGTTCTGGTCGGCCCCGCCCTCGACGCCGAGGCGGCCCGCAGCCACCTGTATTCGCCGGAGTTCGCTCACCGGTTCCGGCGCCGCTCGGCACCCGGCTCGACGGCCGGCCGCCCGGCATGACCCCGACGCCGCCCCGTGTGACAGGTCGCCCGGCGTGAGTCAGAAGGGCCTGCGGAAGGGCTGGACGACCGGCACCTGCGCCTCGGCCGCGGCCAAGGCGGCCGTCTTGGCCCTGCGCACCGGCACCGCGCCGACCGGCGTGGAAGTGGCCCTGCCGAGCGGCGCCAGGGTCCGCTTTCCGGTCGAGTCGCAGGACTCGGCGACCTGCGTCGTGGTCAAGGACGCCGGCGACGACCCCGACTGCACCAATGGAGCCCGGATGACGGCATCGGTCTCGTGGCGGCACCCTGGGGAAAATGCCTCGCTCCTCGTGGCCGGGCCCGGCGTAGGCACAATCACCTTGCCCGGCTTGGGACTGCCCGTCGGCGCGCCCGCCATCAACCCGGTACCGCGACGCATGATCCTGGCTGCCCTGTCGGAGGTGACCGAGCGAGCAGTCGAGGTCGTGTTCTCAGTCCCCGGCGGTGAGGACATGGCCGAGAAGACGACCAACGCCCGCCTCGGCATCGCTGGAGGCATCTCCATCCTCGGGACGACAGGCATCGTGCGCCCTTTTTCCACCGCTGCCTACCGAGCGTCAGTGGTCCAGCAGGTCGACGTCGCCGCGGCGCAGGGACAGACCCACATTGTCATGGCGACCGGAAGCCGCTCGGAGCAGGCGGCCCAACACCTGCTCCCCTCCCTCCCGCCGGTGTGTGTGATCGAGGTCGGGGACTTTTCGGGCATCTGCCTGCGCAGAGCGGCGCAGCGTGGCATCCGCCAGGCGACCTTCGTCGGCATGGCGGGCAAGATCACCAAGTTGGCGGCCGGCGTCATGATGACTCATTTCCACCGCTCGCGGGTTGACACCGACCTGCTGGTGACAGTGGCAGTGGAGGGCGGCGCACCGCCGGAGGTGGTGGCGGCGGCTAAGGAGACCGAGACGGCGCGGCACTTCTTCGAGGTCTGCGTGGCCGCCGGTTGCTTCGAGCCGCTGGCGGCTCTGTGCCGCCGGGCCGCCGCGGCCTGCCATCAGCACGTGGCCGGGGCCCTCGACGTCGACGTCGTCATGGTCGACTTCGAGGGCCACATGGCGGTGGCCCGTGGCTGAGCGGATCGTGGTCGTGGGGCTGCCCACGGCGGCAGCGCTGCCCCGGGCGACGCTGTACGCCGGCGGCCGGCGCAACCTGGAATCGGTCGCCATTCCCTCCGGCGCCGAGGTGGTCGAAATTGGCGCCGACCTCGAGGGCGCGCTGGCGACCATTGCGGCCCATCCTGGAATCGCCTGTGTCCTGGCCTCGGGCGACCCCGGGTTTTTCGGTGTCGGGAGAGCCCTGGCGGCGCGCTTCGGGCCATCGGTCCTGGAGGTCCGGCCTTCGGTCTCGTCGGTGAGCCTGGCCTTCGCACGCCTGGGCGTGCCGTGGGACGACGCCATGGTGGTGTCGGCCCATGGCCGGCCCCTCGTCGAGGCCGCTCGGTGCGCCGCCTCCGCCACCAAGGCGGCGGTGTTGGTGTCCCCCGCCAGCCCTCCCGAGGCGCTGGGCAAGGAACTGCTCGCCCTTGGCGCGACCGCGCCGAAGACCGAGGTCGCCGTGTGCAGCCGGCTCGGATTGCCCGACGAGCAGGTGACCCACACCAACCTCGAGGGTCTGGCGTCGGGGATATGGGACCCCTTGTCGATCGTGGTACTCCTCCGAGGCCCGGCCGTGGCGTCGCATCCCCGGTCGAGTTGGGGGCACCGTGGCGACCTGTACTGGGGCCGGCCTGAGGACCAGTTCGAGCACCGCGGCGGGATGGTGACGAAAGGAGATGTCCGAGCGATTGTCCTGGCCAAGCTCGAGCTACCCGGCTGGGGCGTGGTCTGGGACGTCGGCGCCGGCAGCGGCAGCGTCGGCATCGAGTGCGCCCTGCTTTGCCCCAGCCTCCGCGTGTTCGCAGTCGAGCAGAACGACGAGGACGCCGAGCGGATCGCGGGCAATGCCCGGCGCCTTGGTGCCGAGGTCACCATCTGCAGGGGGTCGGCGCCGGCCTGCCTGGCGGGGTTGCCGCCCCCGGACCGGGTGTTCGTCGGCGGCGGCGGGCTCGACGTGCTCGACGCGGCGCTCGACCGTTTGGTCGCCGGCGGGCGGCTGGTGGCCACCTTCGCGGCGCTCGACCGGGCGGCCGCTGCGGCCGAGCGCCTCGGTGCCCTGGTGCAGGTCGCCACCAGCCGAGGCGAAAAGCTTCCCGATGGCGGGTGGCGTCTCGTGGCCGACAACCCTGTATTCGTCGTGTGGGGCCCACAACCATGAACGTGCTCTCGGTCTCGGTGACCGAGCGGGGCCGGACTCTGGCGGGCCGCTTGCCCTGGGAGCACAGCCACGGCGACGCGGCGGCGACGATCCGGGCCCGCTGGCACAAGATGGACGGCTTCGTCCTGTTCCTGGCGACGGGAGCCGCCGTCCGCATCGTGTCGCCGCTGCTGGCCGACAAGCGCAGCGACCCGGCGGTGGTCTGCGTCGACGAGGTCGGCAGGTACGCCGTCGCCCTGTGCGGTGGCCACCTCGGGGGGGCCAACCAGCTGGCTCGGGCGGTGGCCGAACGGCTGGGCGCGGAGCCGGTCATCACCACCGCGACCGACGCCGCCGGGGTGTCGGGGCTGGACCAGCTGCGAGGGTTCGCCTCCTCGGGCGACGTAGCTGCGGTGACCGCCGCCTTGCTTGACAGCCGCCCGGTGCGGGTGGAGAACTCTCTGAACTGGCCCCTCCCCCTGAAGGGAGACGACGAGGGGGAGGTCACCGTGACGGTCACCGATCATCGGGTCCTCGACCCGCCGAAGGGACACGCGGTGCTCCACCCGCCGTCGCTCGTCGCCGGAATCGGAACTTCGTCTGCGGCCTCACCCGATGAGGTGCGCGACCTTTTGGCGGCCGTCGTCGACGGTGCCGGCCTGGCCATCGAGTCGGTGGCCGAAGTGGCGACCATCGACCGCCGCCGGGAACATCCGGCGCTGGTCGCGCTCGGACTCCCGATCCGGGATTTCGGCGCCGCCCAACTGGCGGCGGTCGACGTGCCGACGCCGAGCGACGTCGTCCGAGACGCCGTCGGGACGGCCAGCGTGTGCGAGGCCGCCGCCCTCCTGGCGTCGGGACCGAGCGGCCAGTTGGTGGTGCCCAAGCGATCGGGTGCCGCCGCCACCGTCGCCATCGCCCGGCGGTGCCGCCCGCGGGGTCGCCTGTCGGTCGTTGGGCTGGGGCCGGGATCGGCGGACCATCGCACCCCCGCCGCGGAGGCCGCCGTTCGACAGGCCGAGCTGGTCATCGGCTATGGCCCTTACCTCGAACAGTGCGCCGACCTCGTCGACCCTGGCCAACAACGGGTCGCGTCGCCGATCGGGGAGGAAATGGTTCGGGCGAAGCAAGCCCTCGCCGAGGCCGAGGCGGGCCGGACGGTGGCCTTGGTGTGCTCCGGCGACGCCGGTACCTACGCCATGGCCTCGATCGTGCTGGAACTGGCTGACGGCGGCGTCGACGTCGAGGTGGTGCCGGGGATCACGGCCGCCTCCGCGTGCGCCGCCCTGCTGGGGGCACCGCTGGGCCACGACCATTGCGCCATTAGCCTGTCGGACCTGCTCACCAACTGGGACGTCATCGCCAACCGGGTGCGGGCCGCGGGCCAGGCCGATTTGGTCGTGACGCTCTACAACCCGCGCTCGCACGCACGAGATTGGCAGCTGCGGGAGGCGTTGGAGATCCTGCGCGAGCACCGCCCGTCCACGACGCCAGTGGGGATCGTCACCGATGCCGCTCGGAGCGGTCAGGACGTCACCCTGACGACGCTGGGGTCGGTCGAGCTGGCGTCGGTTGGCATGACGTCGTGCGTCGTCGTCGGCGCCACGACAACCAGGGTGGTGCACGGGCGCATGGTCACCCCCCGGGGGTACCAGTGACCACCGTCGTCATCGACGCTCGATGCACCGCCTGCGGCCAGTGCCTGGCGACGTGCCCGACCGGCGCCCTGCGGGCCGCCCCCCGGCGACCGCTGGTCGTCCTCGGGCGCTGCAACGGTTGCGGCGAGTGCCTCGAGATCTGCCCGGTCGATGCCATCTCCGAGGTGCGCCAGTGAGCCGGTGCTCGCCCGTGAGCCGAGGTGCGCCGGTGAGCCGGTGCAAACTGCCCTGTCGATGCCATCTCCGAGGTGCGCCGGTGAGCCGGTGCAAACTGACGTCACCAGAATGCGCTATCACGCGTTCTGGCGGCGCCAGTTTCGAGCGATGAGCGCCATTCACCCGATAGAGCGGGAGAGCTACCGGATCCTCCGGGACCGCATCGACCTCTCCCACCTGGCACCGGGACCGCGGGCGGTAGTCGAGCGGGTCATTCACGCCACCGCCGACCTGGAGTACGCGGCCACCATGGTTGCCCCCACGGCGGCAGTCGACGCCGCCGTCGCCGCCTTGGCCTCCGGGCGCCCCGTCGTGGCCGACGTCGAGATGACCCGGTCGGGCATCACCGGGGTCGCCGCCGCCTGCTACCTCCGAGCGGCTGAGGCCGCCCCCGGCCTGACCCGCTCGGCCGCCGCCATTCGGCTGGCGGCCGACCACCATCCCGAGGGCGCCGTGGTCGTGATCGGCTGCGCGCCCACGGCGTTGTCCGAGGCGCTGGCGCTGGCCCGCGACGGACGCTGGCAGCCGGCGGTGCTCATAGCCCTCCCGGTCGGCTTCGTGGGCGCATCGGCCGCCAAGCAGGCGGCGCTGGCCAGCGGCTTGGCGGTCATCAGCAATACCGGCGAGAAAGGTGGGGCCGCGGCCGCGGCGGCGGTGTGCAACGCGCTGGTTCGGTTGGCGTCCAATGGCGACCACTACCGCGACCGGGGTGGCGCACCACATGACTGACCACGACGAGGCTCCCGCCCTTCTTCTGGTGGGTCACGGCAGCCGCTCGGCTGAAGGCGTCGCCGCGTACTGGCGCTTCGCTGAGGTGGTGCGGGACCTGGCACCTGAGCTCCGTCTGGGCTGCGGCTTCATCGAGTTGGCCGCCCCTGATCTGGACACCGCCATCGACGCGCTGGTGGCAGCGGGTGCCAGCAGCGTGGTGGCCGTCCCCCTGGTTCTGCTCGGCGCGGGTCACATGAAGAACGACGGTCCCTCGACCCTGGCCCGAGCCCGGCAGCGCCACCAGCACGTGTCCTTCGCCTACGCCCGGGCGCTCGGGGTGCACCCGGCGCCCCTGGCGGTCGCCCGGCAGCGGATCGAGACGGCCGCCAAGGGGTGGCCGCTCGCCGATCTCGCGGTGATCATCGTCGGCCGGGGATCGAGCGACCCCGACGCCAACTCCGACCTGTTCAAGGTGGCCCGGCTGCTGTGGCGGGGCCCAGGGCCGCAGGTGGTGGAGGCAGCCTTCGTGTCGTTGGCCGCACCGTCGGTGCCCGACGCACTGGAGCGCGGCCGGCGGCTCGGCGCCCGGTACCTGGCCATCGTCCCCTACTTCCTATTCACCGGAGTCCTGGTGCAGCGCATCGCGGCCCAAGCCCGGGCCTGGGCCGACGAGCACCCTGACCTCAAGGTGCGGGTCGGTCCCGAGCTTGGGCACGACCGGCTGTTGGCGGAGTTGGTGCTGGAGCGTTACCGAGAAGCCCGCCAGGGCGACACCCGGATGAACTGCGATTGCTGCACCTATCGAGTGGCCCTGCCCGGCTTCGAGGACCGGGTGGCGGCGCCGGTGCCGATGCATACCCACGGCGAGACCCACCGGCACTGAGTGCCCTGGAGCGCTGGGAATCACAGCTGGGCAGCTGGGCAGCTGGATCACTGCTGGATCACAGATTCAGGGCCTTGACCTCCAAGAACTCCTCGAAGCCGTAGCGGCCGAGCTCCCGGCCGTGACCGGACTGCTTGTAGCCGCCGAAAGGCGCGGCAGGATTGAACATCGCGCCGTTGATCTCGACCTGGCCGGCCCGCAGTTGGCTGGCTACGCCGATGGCCCGGTCCTGGTCAGCAGACCAGACACCAGCGGCCAGCCCGTAGACGGTGTTGTTGGCGATGGCCACCGCCTCGTCCTCGGTGTCGTAGGCGAGGATCGACAGTACGGGTCCGAAGATCTCCTCCTGCGCCAGGATCGAGTCGGGATCGACGTCGGAGAACACCGTCGGCCGCACGAAGTACCCGCGATCGATCTTCTCGGGCGGCGCAACACCGCCGCACAAGAGCCTGGCGCCACTGTCGATCCCCTTGGCGATGTACCCCCGAACCCGCTCGAGTTGGGCCGCGCTGGCGACCGGACCGAGCCGGGTGCCCTGGACCAGCGGGTCGCCGGTGGTGTATGAGGCCGCGGCCTCGACCGCCAGCAGTTCCACCTCGCCCAGCCGGGCACGGGGCACGATCATCCGAGTCAGGGCCGAGCAGGTCTGGCCCGAGTTCAAGAACGCCTTGGCGACCCCATCCCGGATGGCGCGGGGCAGGTCGGCGTCGTCGAGGATGACGTTCGGGCTCTTGCCGCCCAGCTCCAGGGTCACCCGCTTCACGGTGGCGGCGGCCAGCTCGCTCACCCGCCGGCCGGTAGGTACCGAGCCGGTGAAGCTGACCATGTCCACCCCGGGATGAGCGGCCAAGGCCTCGCCGGCGACGGGGCCCAGCCCGGTGACGAGGTTGAAGACCCCGGCGGGCAGGCCTGCCCCGTCGATGACGTCGGCCAGCAGGAAGGCGCTGAGGGGCGCCACCTCGGAAGGTTTGACGACCACCGTGCACCCTGCCGCCAGCGCCGGTGCCACCTTGGCGGCCACCTGGTGCAGCGGGTAGTTCCACGGCGTGATGGCGCCGACGACGCCCATGGGCTCGCGCACCACCAACGAGTTGCCGATACGTTCCTCGAACTGGAAGCTGCCGAGCAGCTCGCCCATCGAGGTGAAGGTCATGATCGGCAGGCCGGCTTGGATCAGCATCGCCAGGTTCACTGGCATGCCGACCTCTTGGGCGACGACGGTGGCGATCTCCGACATCCGGGCTTGCAGGCCCTCGGTGATGGCGCGCAGGAACTTGGCTCGATCCTCGACGCTGGTGCAGGACCAGGTGGCGAACGCCGAGCGGGCGGCGGCCACCGCCGCGGCCACGTCGTCGGCGCCACCCGCGGGCACCCGGCCCATCACCTCTTCGGTGGCGGCATTGACGACTTCGAGGGCGCCGTCGCCTTTGGCTCTGACCCAACTCCCGTCGATGTACAGCCGGTCCCGCTCGTGAAGAGTCATAAAACGACTCTACGTCTGGCCGTCTCGGCCTGATCTTTCGACGAAACCGGGCCATTGCGACAAATTTCACGGAAGACTCAAGTATCAGGCGCCTTTCTGCCGACTCTGTCATTGGTAAATCCGGTCGTTCGAGTACCGGGTTCTGACAAACGGCCCGAACAGGAGGCCACCGATGGCGATAGCGAGTGTCTCGGCGGTGACAGCGGCAACGGCGGCGACACTGGCTCGACCGGCACACGTGGTGCGGCGCCGTAGTGGACAGGTGGTCGTCATCCTGGCGGGGCGCGACGCCCTGTCGGAGGCGGCTGAGTGGCGGGCCCGCGGTTACCGCGTCGACGCCATCAGCGGCGATCTGCTGGGCCTGTAGCCCCCCAGGGCTTACCGTCCCGACGAATGCCAAGGGCTGCCCAGCCGAGCCGCGATCACGGGGTCGATCCGCACCGCGCCGACGAGGTCGTGCTGGTAGATGGGGACCACGTCCACGTTCTCGCCGGTCTCGGGGGCCTGGACCATCTCCCCGTGGCCGAGGTAGATGGCCACATGGTCGATGAACGACGGGTCGGTCGGATCCAGCGCCCAGAACAACAAGTCGCCGGGCTCGATCTGTGCCAGCGGCACCGCGGGACCGGCGAGCGCCTGGTCGGCGGCGGTGCGAGGCAGGTAGATGCCTGCCGCCGCGAACGACCAGCCCACCAGGCCGGAACAGTCGAATCCGGTGGGCCCGGTCGCACCCCAGACATAGGGCGTGCCAACCTTGCCGAGCGCGGCCGTCAACGCCGTCGACAGCTGTGCCGCCGTCAGTAGTTGCTTGCCGGCGCGGGTCACACTGGAGGTGCTCGCCCCTAACGCCAGCCCGGGACGCATCAGCTCCACCGAGGCCCCCTTGGCGATGGCCTCGATCGATGTCTGCAGCGAGAAGGGGTCGACCGCGGGGGCGCTGACGACCAACCCCGACTGCGGGGTCAGGCCCAGCTGCGCGCTCATCTGGTCGGAGACCACCATGTCCACGCCGGGCAGGCCAACGGACATGAAGGCGCCCAGCCAGTGCTGGCTGACGGCCCCGGAACCGGCAGCCGCCACCGGGACCTCGACACCGAGGCTCAGCTTGCGGTCCCGCGACATGTCGAACGACGACGCCAGCGACCCAGAAGCGACGTATTGCCACAGCTGGTCGGAGCCGGCCGAGGCCTTTGGAGTGAAGTTCCGGAAGGTGCTCGGGTTGACGCCGATGGTGGCCGCCGGCGCTCCCTGGAGCTGCACCGTGCCGCTGTCCACCACCTCGACCGCGGTCACGCCCTTCAGTCGCTGGATGGCCTGCAACTCGGTCGCGGTCACCGCGGTCGGAAGAGTCACCAGCGCGTTGGGCGAGCGGAGGGTCGCCATGGCAGACACCGCGGGAACTGTCGTGGTCGTGGCAACGCCGGCTTCGCCTGACAGGTCCGCAGCCTCCGGAGTGGCCGAGCCAAGGGCTCGGTGCGCTCCAATCGCCCTGGTCTGAACATCGCGGCTGCCACCACGGGCATCTGACACCACCACCAGGGCCAGCAAGCTCAGCACGACCAGCCCCGCAGCGCAGATCAACTGCAGGCCGGGACGAGGCGCGCCGTGCCGGTGCCGCTCCTGCTCGGACGCGGCAAATGCCTGGAAGGCACCCCCCGATGTGCTTTTCGAACCTTTCATCCCCGGTACCGCAACCAGAACTTAATGTCCATTTAGGGCAGATGTCATTCGGTCCCGCCTCCAGAACGCCGAAAACAAGATCAAAGCCGCCGGATCTCCCCACATCAGGGGCGGGTTCGGCCAGTTTGCCGGGAGGCGAGTTGCACATGGGTCGGACAGGAACGCGTCACACGGGCGGCCACAGGTTGGCGATCGCGGCCTTGGCGCTGGGCATCAGCGCCGTCGGCCTGGCGTGCTCGTCAGGACCGAGCGCCAAGCCGCTGTCGTTGAAGACCACGTCGGCTGGACAAGGCTCGACGGCCGGCTCCACGGCGGCCGGTGCCAGCGCGCCCGCAGCGGGCGGGAGTTCGGCCACCAATGCTGCCCCCGTTGCCGGGACATCCGCCCCTTCATCTGCCGCCACACCTGCGGCAACCTCCCCGACGACGCACACCACGACGGCGCCAGTGAACCACAGCAATCCGACCAGCCAGCCGACCACCGCACCCACCCAGCCGGCAGCCACCAACAACGGCCCCGCGCCGACCACCCCGGGCACCTACCGGTACAACGGGTCGGGTACCACGGTCTTGGAGACCAGTAGCGGCACCCAGAGCCTGCCGGCGGCCACCCAGACCAACCTCACCATCTCTGGTGGCGGTGCCAGCGAGCAGTGGGCCAACTCGGTCACCACCGACAACCTGACCTTCACCAGTTCCGGTGTGTTCCTCACCTCGGAGACGCTGAGCTCGGCAACGGGCGCCGCGGGCACCTCCTGCGTGTTCGCCAGCCCGGTCGCCTACCCGCCGTGGCCGCTGGCAGTGGGCAAGTCCTCGTCGGGCACCGCCAACTGCGGATCTGGCACGTTGAGCCTGAGCGTCCAAGTGGTCAGCCAGTCGGGCGCCAACTTCGTGGTCAAGATCAGCCAGACCTCGGGATCGCTCAAGGTCACCGAGACCGACACCTACTCCCCCAGCCTGCGGATGCCGATCGCCACGTCCTTCGTGATCCTCGGCTCCTACGGGTCGACCGCGGTCTCCACTCAGTCGAGCTACACCCTGGCGTGATCTGGCGCTAGCTCGTTCGAGCACCTGCCTCCCTCGCCGGGCCTGGCGC
>JBOGGN010000408.1:0-4220 GCA_050744165.1 Acidimicrobiales bacterium
CCGCGTGGAGAGCGCCGCGCCGGCCACCAACGGCCGCGTGGAGAGCGCCGCTCGGGCGCCCTCGGCCTGACCGGCACACCGGTTCACCAGTCGACCGGCGCCAGCCGCTGCCATTCTCCCGACGCCAGCGCCGTCACGATGGCAAAGGTGACCCGGGTCACATGGGCCGCTTGGTGGAATGGCACCGGACTCGATCCGCCACTCAATGCGAAGTTGACGAACGCTGCGACCTCGTTCCGGTGACCCTTGTCCTGGCCGCGGCCGCGATGACGCGCCGAGCGACGTCCGGCGTAGATCGTCCATTTGCGGAAGTCGTCAATGATGGCGCTCTTGCCGTCCCAGTGCGCCTCGATCCGTTCCTTGGCCACTCGGCCTGAGCCGCTTGCCAGATAGGTCAGGGCCGCCGTCGAGCCGTCGGTGAACTGGAGGAGCACCGACGCCGTGTCCTCGGTGGCAGGCGATTGCCGGCCGGCGCCGACGCCGGCGACTCGCACCACGGGCCCGGCCACGAGGCTGCACGCCAGGTCGACGAAGTGGCACCCCTCCCCGATGATCCGCCCGCCTTGATCGGCGCGGGCCGCCCAGTGGCCGGACGGGAGCCGCCCCGCGTTGACCCGGATGTCAAGCGCCAGCGGTCCCCGGCGCTTCTGGAGGGCCCGGCGTAGGTCCAAGGTGGCGGGGGCAAAACGCCGGTTGAACCCGGTCACGATACGTCCGGCGCCGTCCTGCGATTCCAGCTCCAGCAGCTCCTCTGGCGTCACCGCCAGGGGCTTCTCCACGAACACCGCCTTTCCAGCCCGTGCCGCAGCCGCGCTCAGCCGGACGTGGGTGTCGTGCCTGGTGGCCACCACCACGGCATCGGCTTGCGGGTCGGTGGCAGCCTCCTCGGCCCCGCCGACGGCGCCGCGGAACTGGTGCCGGGACGCGACGTAGCCGGCGCTGATCCCAGACGCCGAGGCCACCGACACCCACGCCGTCCGGCCCGTCGCCTCGAACGCCGGAAGAAGAGTCTGGCGGAAGAACACGCCCGCGCCGCACACCGAGACCGACAACATCTTGGGGTCCCGGGGCGCCCTCGGGGGGAGCGTCGCAGTTGCTGGGTGCGGCGCTGCGTCGGCAGCTGGTGCCGACTTGGCCGCTGACCCGGACGCCGGGGCCGCCCCTGCGGGGTAGGTGAGGACCAACGCCCGCACCCCCCCCGCTTCGAGGCGACGGTAGGCGGCGGGAGCATCGTCGATGGGGAACCGGCCGGTGATCAGGTCCTCGACGACCAGTCGCCCGTTGGCCATGAGGCGGAGGACCTCGCCCAGGTTGCGGCCCTCGGTCCAGCGGACATAGCCGATCGGGTAGTCGTGGCCTCCGGCTTCGTAGTCCGGGTCGTAGCGGCCCGGACCGTAGGAACGGCTGAAGCGAATCTCGACCTCGCCGTCGTAGTAGGGCCGCCGGGGGACGTCGAGGCCGACGTCGCCGACGACCACGACGCGACCCCGATCACGGCACCACTCGGGGGCCGTGGCGACCAAGTCGCTGCTCTCGGTGGCGGCCGTCAGAATCACGGCATCCGCCAACCCGGGTTCGACCTCGCCGAGGTCGCAGCTTGGCAAGCCGAGCCGGCTCAGTTCCGCCCGGGCCGCGGGCGAGGGATCCACGCCCGTGACCGGGTGGCCGTACGCGGCCAAGAGGCGCGCCGTGAGCTGCCCGATCAGACCGAGGCCGGCCACGACCACCCCTTCGCCTTGGACAAGCCGGGCTTGGTGGATGGCGTGCAGGCCGATGGCGCCGAGCGTGGCGAAGGCGGCGTGCTCGCCGGCCACCCCGTCGGGAACCGCGGCGCACAGCGTGGCTGGCACATAGATGACCTCGGCATGACTGGCGTAGCCGCCCCCGGCGCAGGCGACAAGTTGCCCAGGCCGGAGGCCACCCGCCGCAGCGCCCACCTCCCGGACCACCCCGGCCGCCGAGTACCCGACCGGGTCGGGCGTGTCGAGCCGGTCGCGGACCGTGGACACCGTGGCCGCCACACCCTGCTCCAGGGCGCGGGTGATCACCTTGCGAGCCAGGTCAGGACGGGCACGGGCCTTCCCCAGCAGAGATTGTTGGGCCAGTCGCCGCATCGCCCGCTCGGTCCCGCTGGAGATCACCGACGCCACGACGTCGACCAGCACGCCTTCGGGCTGCAGGACCGGCGGCGGCACGTCGAGCACCGAGAGCTCGCCGGTACTTTGCTGCTGGACGACCTGGCGCACGCGCTCGGCTACCTGGCGCCGTCCGCCCGGCGGCCGCGCACGACCGCCTCGGCCAACACGTCAGCGATGCGCTCGCCGGCTCGACCGTCCCAGAGTGTGGGACAGCGAGGCTCGACGCCCTCCCGGAGGATCCGCCGGGCGGCGGCGATCATCGCCTCCGGGCGGCGGCCGACCACCTCGTTGGTGCCCTCGGTGATGGTGATCGGGCGTTCGGTGTTGTCGCGCAGGGTCAGGCAGGGAACTCCGAGCGCCGTGGTCTCCTCTTGCACGCCGCCGGAATCGGTCAGCACCAAACGGGCCGAAGCCTCGAGGGCGATGAAGTCGAGATAGCCGGCAGGCTCGATGACCCGAACCGAGGACGGGAGGTCGGCGCCGGACAATGGCGTGCGAGCACGCGGGTGGGCGGGCAGGACCAAGGGCAGCTCGGCGCTGATCGTGGCCAGACCTGCCGCTAGGTTCGCCAAGCAAACGGGGTCGTCCACATTTGCCGGGCGGTGCAAGGTCACGAGACCGTATCCCCGAGCCACGAGCCCCAATCTGTCCAACACATCGCCATTGCGGGCCCGGTCGAGGTTGGCGAGAAGGGTGTCGATCATGACGTTGCCGACCAGGTGGACCCGGTCGTCCGGGTACCCCTCGGAGAGAAGGTTGTCCACTGCGTCCGGCGACGGGGCAAGAAGGCAGTCGCTCACCCGGTCGGTCACAACCCGATTGATCTCCTCTGGCATCGACCAGTCCCGGCTGCGCAGTCCCGCTTCCACGTGCGCCACCAGAGCCCCGCTCTTAGCAACCACCAGGGCCGCCGCCATGGTCGAGTTGACGTCGCCGACCACCACGACGATGTCGGGCTTCTCGTCTGCCACCACGGGCTCGAAGGCGGTCATGACACCAGCCGTCTGCTCCGCATGTGTCCCTGATCCGCCGCCGAGGTGGTAGTCCGGTTGTCTGAGGCCGAGGTCGGAAAAAAAGACGTCGCTCATGCTGGCGTCGTAGTGCTGGCCGGTGTGGACCAAGGTGACCTCCGCACCCCCACGTTCGAGTGCGTCGACGACCGGCTTGACCTTCATGAAGTTGGGTCGAGCCCCGGCGACGCAGATCACCCGCACGGCGGCATGCTACTGGCGGTGGCGTGATCGCGTGGCCCAATAGAAGCACGACTAGTCTCCTTCGTGTAATGCGCACACAGCGTTGGGTGTACGTCCTCTTGATCGTCGTGGGTCTGATTCTGGCACTCGCCATAGCCGGCGCTCCCACTCGTCACTATGACCCTCCACTACGGATCAGCCCGACCACGACATCAGTGCCGCCGACGACGACGTGATGGACACGCTCGTGACCGTTCAGCCGATCTGTCCATTATGACCCAACAATGAGGAACGAGGGTGCGTCTCCTTCGTCAGCATTCGAGGACCCGCTGGAAGCGGTTCGGGCATTCTGGGACACCCAGGCGTGCGGTGAGGTGTACGGCGGCGGCGACCTACTTCCATTACCCGAGCAACTCGAAGCCCAGGCGAACGCTCGCTTTTCGCTCGAGCCCTACCTGGAGCCCTTCGCTCGCTTCTGGGACGGTCGCGACCAGGACGTATTGGAAATCGGGGTCGGAATGGGAGCCGACCACCTGCGCTGGGCACAGCAAGACCCCAAACGTCTGGTAGGCATCGATCTCACGCCTCGCGCTATCCGATTCACCGGTAGCCGGCTTCGGCAACACGGCCTAAATCCGGAGCTACTAATCGGCAACGCCGAACTGCTCCCATTCGCCGACAACACCTTCGACATCGTCTACTCGTGGGGAGTGTTGCATCACACGCCGAACACCGAGAAGGCCATTGGAGAGGTTTACCGGGTGCTACGACCCGGTGGCGAGGCGCGGGTTATGATCTATCATCGCCCGTCTGTGGTCGGGATGATGTTGTGGGCTCGATACGGTCTCCTCGCCGGCCACCCACGGAGAACCCTAAAGGAGATCTACGC
>JBOGGN010000409.1:0-6048 GCA_050744165.1 Acidimicrobiales bacterium
GGCTGAAGGTCAGCCGCGACGACCTGCTCACGGCGCTGAAGGAGGTCCGGGGGAGCCACCGGGTCAGCAGCCAGAACCCCGAGGAGCAGTACCAGGCGCTGGAGAAGTACGGCCGGGACCTGACCGAGGAGGCCCGCAAGGGCAAGCTGGACCCGGTCATCGGCCGCGACGAGGAGATCCGTCGGGTCATCCAGGTGCTGTCCCGCAGGACCAAGAACAACCCGGTGCTGATCGGCGAGCCGGGGGTCGGCAAGACCGCCATCGTCGAGGGTCTGGCCCGGCGCATCGTGGAGGGCGACATCCCCGAAAGCCTGAAAAACAAGCGGCTCTTGTCCCTCGATCTGGGCTCCATGGTGGCCGGGTCCAAGTACCGCGGGGAGTTCGAGGAGCGGCTGAAGGCGGTGCTGAAGGAGATCGCCGACTCCGAGGGCGAGGTCATCACCTTCATCGACGAGTTGCACACCGTCGTCGGCGCCGGCGCCGCCGAAGGCGCCATGGACGCCGGCAACATGCTGAAGCCCATGCTGGCCCGGGGCGAGCTGCGCCTTATCGGGGCCACAACCCTCGACGAGTACCGCAAACGCATCGAGAAGGACGCCGCCCTGGAGCGGCGCTTCCAGCAGGTCTACGTCGGCCAGCCGTCGGTCGAGGACTCCATCGCCATACTGCGCGGTCTGAAGGAGCGCTACGAGGTCCACCATGGGGTGCGCATCCAAGACGCCGCCCTGGTGGCCGCGGCGGTCCTGTCGGACCGGTACATCACCGGCCGGTTCCTGCCCGACAAGGCCATCGACCTGGTCGACGAGGCGGCCAGCCGGCTGCGGATCGAGATCGACTCCATGCCGACCGAGATCGACGTCATCGTACGCCGCATCCGCCAGCTGGATATCGAGCGGGTGGCGCTGGAAAAGGAGACCGACACCGCTTCGGTAGAGCGGCTGTCGAAGCTGGACGAGGAACTGGCCAACCTGCGGGAGTCCGCCGACGCCATGAAGGCCCACTGGACGGCCGAGAAGGAGGCCATCGCCGCCATCCGGACGCTGAAAGAAGACCTGGAGTCCCGCCGGACGGCGGTGGAACGCGAGCAGGACCTCACCCGGGCGGCCGAGATCCGCTACGGCCAGATCCCCGAGCTCGAACGCCGCGTCGACGAGGCGACCAAGAAGCTGGCCGAGCTGCAGGCCGGCCACAAGATGCTGAAGGAGGAGGTCGACGAGGAGGACATCGCCGAGGTAGTGGCCAAGTGGACCGGCGTCCCCGTCTCCCGGCTCCTCGAGGGCGAGGTGGCCAAGTTGGTCCGCATGGAGGACATGCTGCGCAAGCGGGTGATCGGCCAGGATCAGGCCGTAGCCGCGGTGGCCAATGCCATCCGCCGGTCTCGCTCGGGCCTGTCGGACCCCAACCGGCCCATCGGCAGCTTCCTGTTCGTCGGCCCCACCGGGGTGGGCAAAACCGAGCTGGCCCGCACCCTGGCCGACTTCTTATTCGACGACGAGCGGGCCATGGTGCGCATCGACATGAGCGAATACATGGAAAAGCACGCCGTCGCCCGCTTGATCGGCGCCCCGCCCGGCTACGTGGGTTACGACGAAGGCGGCCAGCTGACCGAGGCGGTGCGGCGGCGCCCCTATGCGGTGGTGCTCCTGGACGAATTGGAAAAGGCCCATCCCGACGTTTTCGGCGTCCTCCTCCAGGTGTTGGACGACGGTCGCCTGACCGACGGCCAGGGCCGAACGGTGGACTTCACCAACTCCGTCCTGATAATGACATCGAATTATCAAGGCGATCTTCGGGACGCGTTCAAGCCTGAATTTTTGAACCGTATTGATGAAATTGTCCGGTTCCGCACGCTTTCGGAAGCGGACATCTCGGCCATCGTGGCGGTCCAGTTGCGGGCCTTGGACAAGCGACTGGCGGTCCGGAGGCTTTCCCTCGTCGTGACTGATGACGCTGTCGCGTGGCTCGGCCACCGCGGCTACGACCCAGCGTATGGGGCTCGGCCGCTGAAGCGGTTGATCCAGCGGGAGATCGCGGACCGGCTGGCCATGGCACTGCTCGAGGGCAAATACCCCGAGGGCTCGACGGTGACGGTCGACGCGGCACCCCTCGTCATGGCCGCCGACGGGTCCTTCGAGCAGGGCGATGGCCTGCTCCTGCAGTGAAATCGCATCGTCGTCTTAGCTATAGCTGATGTGACCTCACCTAAGTTTTCGTTAAGCCGGAGGTCCATTCGTGCCCAATTGCGACCAAAGTTCTGACGAAGAACTGGGTGGGATAGCGCCAATCGGGCACATGCTGTACCCTCCACCCCTCAGAAAGCCGCTGTCGAGGGGGAACGGGCAAACATATGAGAATCTTCCGCCGCTGGGGGGCCCTAGGGCTATCCGCCCTGCTGATCGGGACCGCTTTAAGCACCATCGCCTTGACGGCGGGGGCGGCGGCACCGGCCGCTGCCCAGAACGCCACGCCTGAGGCCTTCGCAGGCAGCGCCAGCGCCCAGGCGTTGACGCTCAGCCTGCTCGGGATCAACCTCAACGTCGACAAGACCGACGCCGCTGCTGATTCGTCACCCAAGGCGTCGGCCGACGCCGCGGTGCTGGCGCCGGGCAGCCTGCTGACGCTGGATCCGACCAAGGTCGCGGTCCCGACGTCCGCCGCCAACACCACCGATGCCACCCCGGTGTGCAACGGCGCTTTGGCGTTGTCAACCCTGATCAGCATCACCGCCGTGTGCGCCCAGTCGGCCGCCGCCATCCCTCCCGACGCGGCGCCGGCGGCCTGCGCCGCCCCCTCGGGCGCCGTCACGCCCATGGCATGCAGCTCGGCCAAGGTGCTGGAGATCGACGTCGGGCTGACCCAGCTGCTTCAGCCGATCCTGACCGCGGTCAAGAACTCCCTGCAGGGCGTGAGCACCACCGTCGGCAACATCCTGAGCAACCTTCCGGTGGTCAGCCCGCTGCTCAACAACCTGCTGAATTCGCCGCTTTTGAGCGGCCTCGGCATCAAGCTGTCCGATCCGGTCAGCAGCCTGCTCGACGCCCTCAACCGGGCCACCGAGTTGCTAAGCGTCAAGGTCCTCCCCTCCGTCTCGGCGGTATCCACCACCGCGGGGGCGGTCACCGCGGCCGCCGAGGCCGACGGGATCGTGGTCACCCTGCTGCCCGGCGTGCTGCTCAACAGCCAGCCGCTCCTCGACCTGCACGTCGCCGAGGGCCAGGCCATCTCCACCTACAACCGCACCACCTGCGCCAGCACCTCTCAATTCACCGCGGGCCTGCTCTCGGGTGAGTTGCTCGGGACCCCGCTCAACGTCTCCACCAGCACCATCTCGCTCGGAGGTCTCGGCAGCATCTCCCTCGGGAACGGGACCAAGACCAGTAGTTCGAGCGCCGGTACCGCCTCGGCCACCGCCGATGGGCTCGCCATCAACCTGCTGAACGGCCTCGTGGTGCTCGACGCCGGCCACGCCACCTCGTCGATCGGTGGCAACTGCGCCGTCGCCGCGCCTGCCCCGACGACCACGACGTCGACGTCTACGGTGGCGGTGGCGGCCACGACCGTTACCAAGCCGCCCGTGCTGGCGACCACCGGTGCCGACGAAGCGCCGCTGCTGCCGATCGGTTTCCTCCTTTTGCTGGCGGGGTACCTGACCCGGCGCCGGTGG
The DNA here is from genome assembly GCA_050744165.1 of Acidimicrobiales bacterium. GTDB lineage: Bacteria > Actinomycetota > Acidimicrobiia > Acidimicrobiales > Palsa-688 > JBOGGN01. Next base: position 3,665 of record JBOGGN010000409.1, read on the forward strand.
CTGTCCCGCCGGTCGCAAACCTCGAAGTAACGGCCCTCGGCCATGAGGCCGAGACCCACATACGTCAATGAATACATCGCACCAGCAGCCGTTTAACGACTTCGGGGGTGAGCGGTCCCAAGGGAGCGCCCCCAACCCCCATCCGTCGCCGCTCACACGATGGCGGCGCCGAGCGATCTCCGCGGGGTCCATCGCCTTGGTGGTGGCCGGTCTTGCGGTGATCGGCTGGCCGTTCCTGACCAACCTGTGGCAGGACCGGCTCCAGGCCCGCCTGGGCCGCCAGCTGCACAGCACCTCCTTGGCCCAGGCCTACCGCAACAACCAAGTGGCGATCGGTGACAGCCTGACTCGCATCAAGATCCCCTCCCTCGGTGTCAATGTCGTCGTGGTGCAGGGGACCACCCCGAGCGCCCTCCAGGCCGGCGCCGGCCACTATCCCGACACCCCGTTGCCCTGCAGTGGGGGCAATGTGGCCATCGCAGGCCATCGCACCACCTACGGCAAGCCGTTCACCAACCTGGACCGCCTCCATGTTGGTGACCTCATCGAGTTGGACACCCCGATCGGCGGCTGTACCTACCGGGTGTCCGCCGCGCCCTTTGTCGTCTCGCCGACCGACGGGGCGGTGCTGGCTGCCTCCACCGCCAAGACGCTGACGCTCACGACCTGCAATCCCAAGGGTTCGGATGCCCAGCGCCTCGTGGTCCAGGCGACCTGGGCGTCCGATCTGCCGGCGGAATGACACGGCCCCGGTTGGCCCCGGCCTTGGCCGGTGCCGCCGTGGTGGCGGCGCTGGTCCTGCTGCCGGCGGGCACCGCCGGTGCCGCCGCCTCGTCGTCGGTCGCCATCAACGGGCCCGCCTCAGGCACGGTCTACAAGGGCGGCGGGCCGACGGTGACCGGCAGCGGCGCGCTCTCCCAGCCCGCCCTGCAGACCAACACCATCACCGACCTGTCGCTCAGTGTGAGCGGGCCGCAGACGGCCGCGGGCTCGAGTTGCGACGACACCAGCTGCGGCGCCACCACCGGTGGTGGCTCTACCAGCTTCTCTTTCGCGCCAGCGGTGGCCTACAACGGCCCGTACAGCGTCGCGGTGACCATGAGCGGCGCGTGCCACACCCTCCTCGGCCTGCCCTGTAGCGCGCCCCCGAGCGCCTCGGCCTCGACCAGCTTCGTCATGGCGGTGCCGCCCGCCCCGCCAGCCGGGGTGAAGACCACGGTCAACAGTGACGACACCGTGACCGTCTCGTGGAACGCCAGTCCCGAACCCGACCTCATCGGCTACCAGATACAGCGGGAGGGCCCGGGGAGCCCGTCGTGGACGGTGGTCAATAGGTTCACCGCGGCCACCGTCTGGACCGACACCAACACGACGGGCTCTGGCTTCTACAGCTACGAGGTCTTTGCCATCCGCCCCGGCGCCTCGGGCGGCACCAGCGACGCCCTTTCGGCGGCCTCGTCACCCACCGGCGTCGTCGTCACCCTCCCCGTCGCCCCAACCGTGCCCGGCGAGACGACCACCGTTGCCCCGAGCACCACCACCACCGTGGCGCAGGCATCTCCGGGCGGTCTCAACATTTCGGCCTTCCTGAACGGCGCCAAGGCGGCGGGGGCGCTTCCACCAACGCCCGCGCCGGCCGCGCCGAAGGTCACCGCCCCGCAGGTGGTGATCCCGGCGACGCCAACCACCGTTGCCGTGCCCAACACCTTTGCTCCGACCCTTCCCTACGGCCTGCCCTCGTCCACGGTGACGACCCATGCCCAAGGCGGCAACCAGGTGGCGCTGCCTGCGACATCGAAATCGACATCCGGGTCCCCTCGACCGGTAGCTATCTATGTGGCCGGCGGCCTCCTGCTGTGCCTGTTGGGGCTGGGGCTCCGCACGGCCAACCGGCGTTCCCGGCCCGAGCCCTTGGAGCCGGTGCACGATGACCACCCGACGGGACCGGTCCTCATGGGCGGCCCTGGGACAGGCGTCGCGGGCGCGCGGGCGGCCACTGGTGACGTCGAGCTCGTTGGCGCCGGGCTTGTTGGCGCCGGGCTTGTTGGCGCCGGCGTCGCTCCCGGCGCGGCTACGGCCTCGATGGCGGCCGACGCCTACGCGGGCCCGGCGATCTCCGCCAGCAGTGCTCGTGTCCCGGAGCGTCACCGGTCCGGGAGTGGCCCCTCCAACCGTGGCCCCTCCGACCGTGGCCCGTCCGGCGGTGGCCCGTCCGGCGGTGGCCCGTCCGGCGGTGGCCCGTCCGGCGGTGGCGCCCACGACAGTGGCCGGTCGGACATTGGCGCATCCAACCGTGGCCCCCAGGACGGTGGCGCCAACGACGGTGGCCCGTCCGGCGGTGGCGCCCACGACAGTGGCCGGTCGGACATTGGCGCATCCAACCG
>JBOGGN010000410.1:0-9826 GCA_050744165.1 Acidimicrobiales bacterium
CTTGCAGATCCGGCCGGCGACGTGCGGGCGACCGCGCTGGGCGCGCTGCAACGCATGGGCCGCCTTGAGGCCGACGATGTCGAGAAGGCTCTGCGCGATCCCGACCCCGTCGTCCGCCGAAGAGCCTGCGAAGTGAGCGCCCCGGTCCCACTCGGACGGCTCGTGGGAGCGCTGGGCGACCCCGAGCAACTGGTTGTCGATGGCGCCTGCTTTGCCTTGGGCGAACGAGGCGAGAACAGCGACGGCGCCACCGATGCCGTCTCCGCACTGTCGCGCGTTGCGGTCTCCCACAAGGATCCGCTCTGCCGCGAGGCTGCGATCGCGGCCTTGGGCGCCATCGGCGATCCCGCCGGCCTCTCCGCCATCCTGCACGGAATCGACGACAAGCCGGCGGTGCGGCGCCGCGCCGTCATCGCCCTGTCGCCTTTCGATGGCCCAGAGGTCGACGAGGCACTCGAGCGGGCCAGGTCGGACCGGGACTGGCAGGTCCGCCAGGCGGCAGAAGACCTCTCCTGAGGGCCGCGTAGCCAGAGGGATCGCCGCAGGTCCGAGTCGGGCGTCGAGACGCTCTAGCGCACTGCCCCCATAAACATCACCTTCAGCGAATCGAATGCCTCCAGGCACCGTCCCGCCCCCAACGCCACGCACTCGAGCGGGGCGTCCACGAGGTGAACCGGGACCGCGGTGTCCTCTGCCAGCCGCCGGTCAAGTCCGCGCAGCATGCCACCGCCACCGACCAGGTGGATCCCCTGCAGAATCAGATCCTGGGCCAACTCGGGAGGGGCCATGCCGAGGCATTTCACCACTGAGTCCACAATGGCGCTGACCTGCTCCTCGATCGCCTCCCGCACCTCCTCGGGGGACAGGATCACCGTCTTCGGGAGCCCGCTCATGAGGTCACGGCCGCGAACTTCGGCCTTCATCTCGTCGCCCATGGGCCACGCCGAGCCAATGGCCATCTTGATTTCCTCTGCCGTGCGCTCACCGACCGCGATGCCGTACTCGCGGCGCACATACGTCTGGATCGAGCTGTCGATGTCGAAGCCGCCGACGCGGATTGCCTGGAGGGCGACGATGCCGCCCAGCGAGATGACGGCCGTCTCGGTGGTCCCGCCGCCGACGTCGACGATCATGTTGCCGAGCGGTTCATGGATTGGGAGTCCGGCGCCAATGGCGGCGGCCATCGGTTGCTCGATCAGATAGGCGCCGGTGGCCCCCGCACCTCGGGCCGCCTCCTCGACCGCTCGCCGCTCCACCTCGGTGATGGCCGACGGCACGCAGATCAGCACCCGGGGCCGGTTGAAACGGGACACGCCAGCGCGCTGTAGCAACAACCGGATCATGCGCTGGGTGATGTCGAAGTCGGTGATGGCGCCCTTGCGCAGTGGGCGCACGGCAACGATGTAGCCGGGGGTGCGGCCGATCATCTGCCATGCCTCTTGACCCATGGCCAGCACATCGTGGGTGCGGGAGTTGAGGGCGATGACGGTGGGTTCGTTGAGCACGATGCCCCGACCGCGCGCGTAGACCAGCGTGTTGGCCGTGCCGAGGTCGATGGCAAGATCCCTAGCCAGGCTGGTCCCTCCGAGACGGCGACGAGGATCCGCCCTCGTTGCGTCCGACCCCGCCACTTGGTGCCGCCGGCCGCGATCGTCGACGGGCCGGCCGGCCGTGACCGGACTCCGCCGCCGGCCGGCTGAAGGCGCCGCTTGGCCGTGGCGTCGATCTGGAGGCATCCCGGCCCCCGCGTAGCCCGGCGCCGTGGCCGCCGGAGGCGGCTGCGGGCGGCTGCTCCTCCGGCCAGGTACCCGCCCAACCGGGCGCGCCACCCGCGCCCGGCCGCGGTCCCGGCAAATCCCCGCCGAGCATCGGGCGAAGGTTGCTCGTCCCGCCAGGCCCGTCGGGAACGCCGCGGCCGCCCACCGGCCTAGCCCCGAGCGGCCTTCCCCTCGGATCTGGCTCGAGGGCCTTCAACTCACGGCTGAACATTTCGATCCCGGATTCGAGGGACTTCGGCCGCCGATGCCGGAACAGGATAATTGCACTCAGCAACGTCGCCGCGGCCGCTGCGCCGAGGACGTACATCACGTTGGACACAGCCATCGCGCCGACCACCAAAGCCGTCACGACGGCACCTTTCGCTGCTCTTGGATGGTGGCAATTTCAGTGGCATCGGTCCCCCAACCGACACCACCTTCCCACGTCTCGCGCTTCCAGATGGGGACCGTCGATTTCAACGTGTCGATGCACCATTCGGCGGCGTCGAAGGCGACTCCCCGGTGCGGCGCCGACACCACCACGATCACCGAACATTCGCCGATCCGCAGCCGACCGATCCGGTGCAACAGCGCGATCCGGCCCAGCCCGTCCCAGCGATGGCGGGCCTCGGCGGCAATCGCCGCCAAGCGGCGCAAACCGGCTTCGGGATACACCTCGTATTCCAACTCGGTAACCCCCGGACGACCCTCGGCATGGTCGCGCACGGTCCCGCTGAAAAGAACCTCGGCGCCGCAACCCGGTAGCACCGACCACTCCAACGCTTGGAGCGCGGGCAAGGGCTGCTCGGTCAGGCCAACCCACTCATCGCCGCTGGCAGGAACGTCCACGAAGCCAATGCTAAAGCCCCGGGCACGTCCGGCCGGTACCGCTGACCTCGAGATCCATCGCCAGGACCGTGTCGGGTGCGCTCCGGAGGCGCCTGGGGCGCGATGTCAACACCCGAACCCACCCCGGTAACCTCACGCGCCAGTGGAGCCTGAAGATCGCCCGGAGGAGGACGCGCCGCTGTTCCCGTGGCTGCCGCCGGACGACCGGCTGTGGCGCCACCCCTCGGAACTGGCGGGCAACGCCTCGCCTGACGGGCCATACCGAACCCAGGGCCCGGACCCCCGACACCCGGACGCAGCGGCCAACAACGACGCCGCAGACCCGCGCCCGACGGTTGGCAACCGCGGGCGAGGGACCGCCGCCCGCCAGGGCCGCTCCCGATCCAGGCGCCTGTCGCCAGCCACCATCTCGACCACGTCGAGCGCGACGGGTGGTACCGGCACCGTCACCGACCTACGCGACGGGGACCGGCGACTGTGGACCGTCGCCGTGCTGGCCGGCGTCGTCGGCGCCTTGGTGGCGACCAGCGCCGTGGTCGTGGTGGGCCAACTCGGGCGCCCGACCACCGTGATCCGGCCGATCGAGCAGGTCGTGGCCCCCAACAACCCTGCCGTCACGCTGACCACCGATCCCATTGGCGGCAACATCGGCCCCATTACCACCCGCCTGCGGCCCACGATCGTCGAGTTGATTGTCAACAATGACGGCTCCAACGTGATCGGCTCCGGGGTGGTCTTCAGCAGCAACGGCTACATCCTCACCGACGACCACCTGGTCCATGGGGTGGAGTCCATGGTGGCGGTCCTGGCCAACGGTCAACGGGTTGACGCCCGCCTGATCGGCGGCGACCAGGCCACCGATATCGCGGTGGTGCAGCTCAAAGGGGGGAAACCCGAAGCGGTGGCGACCCTTGGCTCCTCCTCCGACCTCGAGGTCGGCCAGCAGGCGATCGCCCTCGGCTCGCCGGGCGATCTGGCGAGCGGCGTGGCGGTCACCAGCGGCATCATCAGCGCCCTGAACAGCGAGGTTTACCCTGCTGAGGGGCCGCAGTTGCGGGACATGATCCAGACCGACGCCGCCGTCGACCCGGGGTGCAACGGCGGCGCCCTGGTGGATTCCAATGGCATGGTCGTCGGGATCACCACTTCGGTCACTATCGGCGACCAGGGAATGCATACGCTCAGCTTCGCGACCCCCATCGAGATCGCCCGTGACGTGGCCAACCAGTTGCTGCAAACGGGCCGGGTGGTGCACGCCTGGCTCGGCATCGACGGCGACGACGTCGACGTGTCCACCGCAGCGATGCTCAACGTCAGCGGCGGCGCCGTGGTCAACAGCGTCGATGCCGGAAGCCCCGCCGCCAAGGCCGGGATCGTCGCCTCCGACGTCATCACCTCGCTCGCCGACAACCCGGTCCAATCGATGAGCGACCTCGACGCCATCGTCCGGGCCCACCACCCCGGCGACCGGGTCACCATGACCTATCTCCGCGACGGCAACCTCCGCAGCGCCAGCCTGGTCCTGCTGCAACAGCCCACCAGCTGATTGCCCGAGCTCAGGGCGCCCACCGCACTCGGCGACGCCACCGCTGCCAGATGCGATAGGCCAGCGCCGCCATCCCTGCTGCCGCCGCCCCACTGGCAGCAACGAACCCCAGCCCGGCTGCGATCAGCAGCGCCTCGTCCCGGGGGTTGGACGGCAGGTCGCTCCACTGCCGACGGTCGTCGCTGTCCGCCAGCGCCTCCTCGTTGGAACGGCTCGGAGCCCACCCTTCGGCCCGCAACCGGTCGTTGGCCACCACCCAAGGGAACATCGAGTAGGGGCGGGCCTCGGCGGGGGTGCCGGTGCGCAGGAACCGCCACCCGAGCGTCGCCACCATGGCCGCCAGCCCCTCCGGCAGCCGTAGCCGGGTCAATCCGCCGACGATGGCCCGGGCCCGGTCGAGGTCGATCCAGCCGTCGGGGGCGACATTGAACACCCCCTGCAAGCCGTGGTCCCGGGCGAAGACGATGGCGCCGACGAAGTCGGACACATCGAGGAACTGCATCGGCCGGGCGGCGGTCGCCGGCTGTGGCGTGTCGAGCCCCGCGAGGCCCTGGTACAGAGCGGGCCCGGCAGAGCCGACCGTCACCGTGGGACGGAGGATGGCGACCGCAACGTCGGGGTGGTCGTCCGCCCATTCGGCGACGGCGCGCTCGGCCTCGCCTTTTTCCACCGCATAACGGAACCCCGGGTTGGGTCGCAGCGGGGCGTCTTCACGGAGCGGCACGGGGTTGTCAGCCCACGCCCCATAGACGGTGGCACTGGACACGTGAACGAGCCGCCGCACCCCGGCCTCGGCGGCCGCGTCCAGGACCGCCCGCAACGCCTTCAGGTTGGGAAAAGGCACCGCGGCATCCGCCGCCGGCGGGTCGGAGTGAGACCACGCAAGGTGGATCACGGTGGCGGCACCCGCCAGCGCCGACCGCACCCGGTTGCCGGGGTCGCGGGCGAGGTCGATCAACCACGGCTGCACCCCCTCCGCCTCGCCCACGGGCACGGCGTCGATCGCCACCACCCGCTCCTCGCCGCCGGCCAGGTGTTGCACCACCCGGTGGCCCACGAAGCCCGCCGCTCCAGTCACGACAACCGTGCTCACGGTCCTACCATGCCCCTATGAGCGACTTTGGTCCAATGGAGGGTGGCGGCCCGCTGGAGAAAGCCATCCGGGACCTAGCTCGGATGTTGACCTCGCAGGGCCCCATCAACTGGGAATTCGCCCGCCAGCTGGCGCTCATGACCGCCAACGAGGGGGAGACCGAGGCAAACCCCGATCCCTTGGCCCGGGTGCGGCTGGAGGAACTTTTGCGGGTGGCCGAGCTGCACATTGAGGAGGCGACCGGCCTGCCCCTGTCGACCACAGGTGGCCTCCTGTCGGTGCGCACCGTGACCCGCTCCGACTGGGCCATCCGCACCCTCCAGGCCTGGAAGTCCCTGCTTGAGACGTTGGCGACGGCATTGGGCAAGTCGGCGGCGGAGCAGCCGATGATGGTGGAGCTGGCCAACGACCCAATGGCCAAGCTGCTCGGCAACCTGCCCCAGGCGCTGGCCCCATTGCTCTTCGGGATCCAGGTCGGCTCCATGGTGGGCCAGCTCGCCACCCGAGCGATGGGTCAATACGACCTCCCGGTGCCCCGGCCGGCCGGCGACGAGCTGCTCATGGTGCCCGTCGCCATCGACGGCTTCGCCCAGGACTGGACCCTGGCGGTCGACGAGGTGCGGCTGTGGGTGTGCTTGCACGAGATCGCCCACCACGCGGTGCTGTCCCGGCCCCACGTCCGGGCGCGCCTGGACTCGCTGATGCGCGATTACGTCAACGCCTTCGAGCCCGACGCCTCAAGCCTGGAAGACCGCCTGGCGACGTTCGATCCAACGGACCTGAGCTCGCTGCAGCAGACATTTTCCAGCCCCGAGGTGCTGCTCGGCGACACCCAGTCCGAGGGCCAGCGCCAGGCCATGGTGCCTCTTACCGCCCTTCTGTCGGCGGTGGTGGGCTACGTCGACCACGTCATGGACACCGTCGGCACGCGCCTCATCGCGTCCTACGGCCCTTTGACCGAAGCCCTGCGCCGTCGGCGGGTCGAGGACGCAGAGGGCACGGCGTTCGTGGCCCGGCTACTCGGCGTCTCGCTGGACAAGGCGGCGTACGAGCGGGGGCGGGCATTCGTCTCCGGCGTGGTGGAGCGGGCCGGGGAGGAAGGGCTGGCTCGGCTGTGGCACTCGGCTCGGGAACTCCCTACGCCTGCGGAGGTCGCGGCGCCGGGGCTGTGGCTGGCTCGGATCGACCTGCCTGACGTCTGACCGGGTGCCCGCGGGTGCGCTGCGGGGGCGCGGGGCGCAGGCACCTATGTCAGTCGACGACCACGATGCCGGCCTCGCTGACGGCCCCATCGACCAACTCCAGCACGCCTGCGGTCCGGTGCGGTTGGCGACGGCGCTCAGTGGGCGATCCCGGGTTGAACAGTCGCTGGCCGCCGAGGCCCTCCTCGTTGACCGGGATGTGGCTGTGCCCGAAGATCACCACGCGGGCGTCGGGAAACTGTCGCCGTAGCCGACCCGCTCGACCGGTGGCGGCGCCGCTGTCGTGGATCATGGCCAGACTGACGCCTTCCAGCACCATCGAACGGGTCACGGGCAGCCGGCCGCTCAGGGAGGTGTCGTTGTTGCCGAGCACGGCGTAGGTCGGGGCGATCGCCGCCAAGAGGTCGAGGACACTGCCGTCCACGAGGTCGCCCGCATGCAGGATCACGTCAGCACCTTCGAGCAGCCGGTACACGGCGTCGGGCAACCGGCGGCTGCGCCCGGCGCCCATATGGGTGTCCGCCAGAACCACCGCCCGGAGCGTCACCCCTCTGGGACGTCCGACGAACCCGACGGGTCCTCGACGTCGTCGTCGGGGAAGCGGCCTCGCCGGTCGGCGGTCGGTTTCGAGTCTGAGCCACCCCCGGGGAGTGGGGACCGCGGCTTTGGTCCCAACCCCTGTCCGTCCCCGGATCCGGAACCGGACCCAGGCCTCGGGGCGAGCGGGGCCGCGGGCCTCGGGGCGAGCGGGGCCGCCCACGGTGGCGGGCCGGCGAGGGGCGGGGGAACGGGTCGACCGCGCGAGCCGAACGATGGGGGGGACGGGATGGACGGCGGGTAGCTCCCGAAGTCGGGTGACGCATCATCTCCCGGACTGGAATCTGGCCGAGAGCTCTCCGATGCCTGCGTCGGGGCGTACGCCTGGGCGGGGTCATATCCGGCGGATTGGGTAGGGACGTAGCCCTCGATCTGGCCGTACCTCGACGCTTCGGTCGGGGCGTACTCGGGTCGCCCGGCGGGCCCAGCCGGGTTGTCCCCCGGGGACCGGTCATGCCTGGGCTGCGGGCCGGCGCCGGCGGGCCCGGGGGGCGCGGGGTCACCAGAGCGCCCCTCCTCCCAGGCCGGGCCCGTACCCCACGAACCGCCTCCGTCCCAGGGGTTGCCCGAGTCCCAGGGGTTGCCCGAGTCCCAGGAGGCAGAGGAGGCCCCCGGGCCTCCCGCAGGAGCCAGCCCCCCTCGCCGTCGCCGCCGCGGCCGCGGCGACCGGACGCCCGGCCACCATTGCGGGAGCTGGCCCAAGCGGGCCATCCGAAACCCGACCAGGAACACGACGGCGGCCAGCACCGCGGCGACGGTCGTGATCACGATGCCGGCCGACAGGGACAGGGGGATGAGGACTGGCACCAGCCCGCCCACGACCCAGACCAGCTGGAAGCCGGCCTCGAATCGTCCGAACGCCCGCCCCTGGTTGGCAGCGGGAACGTGGCGTTGGACCAGGGCGTCGAACGCCAACTTGGCTCCCCCGGCGGCGAGGCCGACGACGCCCGCCAGCAGCGAGGCGGCCGGGCGGTCATTGAACGAGTTGAAAAGGAAGGCCAGTACTCCGGCGGCGGCGATCACCGCTGCGGAACCGGCCAGGATGAGTTCCTCCCGCAGCCGAGCCCGCAGGTAGGGCGCGATCGCAGCTCCGATCAGGTTGCCGCCGATGCTGCAGGTCAGCACCACCCCGTACCACCACGCAGGAGCGTGGCTACTGCGAAAGTCGAAGGCGATCAAGAACGTCAAAAACCCAACCAGCGAACGGAGCACCCCCATGGTGAACGCCGCCACTTGGATGGACCCACGGGGCAAAGGCTTGGCCCGCACCTCGTGGGCAGCGACTTCGGCCGCTTCCTGACCGACCAGCTGCGCCGTATCGGTGGCATAGGCCCCGGCCACCGACGCCGGCGCCGTGCGCCCTGTCTGGAGCCGCACAGCGGTGACGGCGCAGGCCAGAAACACCACCACGTCGGCTCTCAGCACCCAGGCGCCGCCGGCCAGCTTCAAGATGAGAACGCCGGGCAGGGCGATGAGAAAGCCCGCGATGGCGCCGCTGACCGCCAGTTTGGAGTTCGCCTCGACCAGGTCGCGAGGGGTCTGTACGGCCGCCGGGACCAGCGTCGCCTTGGTCACCGTGTAGCCCTTAGAGCACACCAGGCTGAGAAGTGCCGCCGGGTACAGGCCGAATTCGTTGATGTAGCGCGCCATCAGGAGGCAGGCCACGATGCGCCCGATCGCGGTGGCCACGACCATCAGCCGGCGACTGCCCGCCTTGTCGATCAGCGGCCCGAGGAGTGGGGCGACGATGGCGAAGGGGGCGATGGTGATCAGAAGCGTGAGCGCCACCCGACCCCGGGCCGCGTGGAGGCTTGTGCTGAAGAAAATGGACCCGGCCAGCGCCAAGGTGACCAGGGCGTCGCCGGCCAGCGAGAGGACGTGGGTGATGAGCAACCGGCTGAACGGCGACGCGGTGAAGGCATCCTGGCCGTGACGGTTGCGGTCGCTGCTGAGGCGGAAGGCGTTCCCGAGCGACTCAGCCACCGAAGAGCCGGAAACTGGGGCGTCCACCGATCTCAGCCTAAAGCCTCAAGACCACCCCGAAGTGGCCGAAAAAGCGTCCCAATCTGCACCTTAAGCTTTAGCTGCGGCGGGTCGATGACGCTTCCATGTCAAATCTCTGGAAGACGCTTCGCGACGTGTCTCGGGACAGCGACCCGACGATCGGTTTCGACTCCGCCGCCGTGAACGCCGATGGCTCCAGCCAGCAGGCCCCAACTCCGCTACCGCCCCGTCCGCTCGGTTCAGCGGTCCACACGACCGAGGCGGCCGGGCCGCGATCGCAGCGTCAGGCCATTCCCGGCCAGCCGATGGGCCGACCCCGTCCACCGTCGGCCAACCGGGCGGCACCGACTGGATCGTCCGAACGGCACCGCCCAGGCGGGTCGACCGGTTCGCCTGCGTCCTTGAGGTCACCAGCGTCGCCTACGTCGCCTCCGTCGCCTGCGTCGCCTGCGTCGTCGGCGTCCTTCAGGTCACCAGCACCGCCGGCGTCGCCTCCGTCGCCTCGCCCGGCAGGATCGAATGCCGCCCCCGACCGGCTTCGGTCGCAGGCGCCATCGCCGGCCGAGGGGAAAAAGCGGCTGGCCCCGCTGGAGTCACCCCTGCGCCGCCGGCCGACCGGCGGATCTGTCCCGTCTAACGCCGCCCGCCAGCACGACGCGATCTCGACTCCCAACCTGCGGCCGGCCCGCCCATCGCCGGTCCCCACCACCGGTAGCAGCGACAGCAATGGAAGCCGCACCGGGCGACTGGGCCCGACCCGATCGGGCCTGTTGAATGC
>JBOGGN010000411.1:0-7981 GCA_050744165.1 Acidimicrobiales bacterium
CGGTCAGCCGCGTCGACGCGGTGGTTCTGGCGGGCGGATCAGCATTCGGGCTGGCGGCATGCGACGGGGTCGTGCGGTGGTGCGAGGAGCGAGGGATCGGCTTCCCCACGCCCGCCGGTCCGGTCCCCATCGTGGTGGGCGCGGTGCTGTACGACCTGCTTGTCGGGGATCCATCGGCCCGGCCGACCGCGGCGTCGGGGTATGCGGCCTGTGTGGCTGCCGTCGGGGCCGCCGCTGCGCCGATGGGACGCGTCGGCGCCGGAAGGGGTGCCACGGTGGCCAAGTGGCAAGGCTTGGCGTACGCCCGCCCGGCGGGGATAGCCAGCGTCTCGCGCCGTCATGGTGACCTCGTGGTGGCGGCCCTGGTCGCGGTGAACGCGTTCGGCGACCTCCGCGCCCCACGCGAGGCCAGCAGCTTTCCGGGGGCGCCGTCGGCGGTGGCCGAGGCGGCGGTGGGCGGGGCGGCGGGCTGGGGCATGAACACGACCATCGGGGTGATTGCCACCAACGCCACCCTCGACAAGGTCGGGTGCCTGTTGGTGGCGCAGTCCGGGCATGACGGCATGGCCCGGGCGCTGGCGCCGGCCCACACCACCGGCGACGGGGACGCTCTGGTGGCGGCGGCGGTCGGGGGGTTGGCGGCACCGCTCGACCTGGTCCGTCACCTGGCGGCCGAAGCCGTCGAGGAGGCCATCGCCACCGCGGCCGGTCCCGGCGCCGGCCGGGCCCCCGGAGGCGCTTGACCAGGCAAAAAGGCACAGATTCCCCCAAACCTCCCCTACGATCACGACCGTGCCCTCGCTGGCCGACGTCCGAACCGAGGCGCTGGGTTGCCAGCGCTGTCCCTTGGCGCGCGGCCGCACTCAGGTCGTGTTCGGCGAGGGCGATCCCGATGCCGACCTCATGGTGGTCGGCGAGGGTCCGGGCCACGACGAGGACGTCCAAGGCCGGCCGTTTGTCGGGCGTTCCGGCAAGCTCCTCGACCGGCTTTTGATTGAGGAGATCGGGGTGCCCCGCTCCGCGGTGTACATCGCCAACGTGGTCAAATGCCGGCCGCCGAACAATCGTGACCCGATGCCGGCCGAGATCGAGGCCTGCAGGCCGTGGTTGGAGGCCCAGGTGGAGCTCATCCGGCCGAGCGTCGTGCTCACCCTGGGCAACTTCTCGACCAAGCTGCTGTTAAAGACGACCGTCGGCATTGGCCAGACCCGCGGGCGGGTGTACCCGTGGGGGTCGACCGGCGCCGTGCTGGTGCCGACGTTCCACCCGGCGGCAGCCTTGCGAGGCGGCTACGAAGTGCTGGCGGGGATGCGGGCCGACTTCGTCCGGGCCAAACAGGCGCTGGCAGGCGCCGTCCGATGACTGCTGGCGCGTCGCGGGCCAAGACGGCCGAGCCCATCACGGTCGCGACCCGCTCGGTGGCCGAGACCCGCTCGGTGGCCGCCGCCCTCCGGCCGCTCGTGCGGCCCGGCGACCTCATCCTCTTGGGCGGCGACCTCGGTGCGGGCAAGACGGCGTTCGTACAGGGACTGGCTGCCGCCATGGGCGTGGCGGGACCGGTCACCAGCCCCACCTTCACCCTCGTCCGGGCCTACGATGGTTCCGCCGGCGAGCGGCTGGTCCACGCGGACGTGTATCGCCTTGAGCACCTCCAGGAAGTAGAGGACCTCGGGTTGGCCGAGTCGCTCGACGACGGCGCGATGGCAGTGATCGAGTGGGGCGAAGTGGCCGCACCGGTGCTGCCAGGCGATCATCTCGAGATCCGCCTGGAGTTCGGTGCCGGGGAGGAAGACCGCCTGGTGCGCCTCGTGCCCCACGGCGTGCGGTGGTGCGATCCCGACTGGCTAAGCGCGGCGCGCCAAGCGCTGGCAGCGAGCGAAGGAGCGGCGCAGTGATCGTGCTGGGGCTGGAAACGGCCACGCCCCAAGTGGGTTGCGCCCTCGCCGACAACGACGGCCCGATGGCCTCGTTCCACCTGGCTCGGGGCCGGCGCCACGCCGAGACCCTGGCGCCCGCGGTCGACTACCTGTGCCGGGAGGCTGGCATCCAGCTCGGCCAGATCGGTGTCGTCGCAGCCGACATCGGCCCCGGGCTGTTCACCGGGCTGCGGGTGGGCGTGGCCACGGCCAAGGCGCTGGCGACGGCCCTGCGGATCCCCGTAATTGGGCTCAGCAGCCTGGACCTGCTTGCCTATCCCCACCGCCGAGGCGCCGGCCGCATTGCCAGCATTGTCGACGCCCGTCGGGGCGAGGTGTTCTGGGCGATCTACCGCCGGGTGCCCGGCGGCGTCCAGCGGATCACCGACTACGCCGTCGGCCGCCCTGCCGAGGTGGCGTCGGAGCTGGTGGCCCAGGCCGGCGGGGGCAGCGTCCTGGCGGTCGGCGACGGCGCCCGCCGCTACGCCGAGGTGTTCGGGTCGCTGGACCGGGTCATCGTCGGCGAGGCGAGCTCCGCCTTCCCGTCGGCCGAAGTTTTGGTTGAGTTGGCCCACCCAATGGCATTCCGGGAGGAGTTCACCACGCCCCCTAACCTGGCGCCCCTGTACCTCCGTCAAGCGGACGTCCGCATCAACTGGGCTCAGCGCGATCAGCCGCCACCAGGCGGGCCGGCCGACAGCGACCGCCAGGCCGAGGCGGGATAGGACCGTGGCCTCCCGCGCCAGCGACATTGGCCCCCCTGAGTCCCGGGGCGACCCCGAGGACCTCGACCGCCTGGCCGTGCACCTGGTCCCCATGCGCCGTCGCCATCTGCGCGGCGTCATGCGTATCGAGGCGCAGGTGTACCCCAGGCCGTGGTCGCTGCCGTTGTTCCTGAGCGAGCTGAACCTGCGCACCAGCCGCGTCTACTACGTGGCACGCGTCGGCGGCGCGGTGGTCGGCTACTGCGGCCTCATGCTGGTCGAAGGTGATGGCCACATCACCAACATCGCCGTCGACCCCGCCTGGCATCGCCACCAGGTCGGCACCCGGCTGCTGCTCAACGCGACCCGCCAGTCGCTGGCCAGAGGCGCGACCCGGATGACGCTGGAAGTCCGGATGAGCAACCGGGCGGCCCAGGCCATGTACCGAAAGTTCGGGTTCGAAGCGGCCGGCGTCCGCAAGAACTACTACGCCGAATCCCGTGAGGACGCTCTCATCATGTGGGCCTACGGCCTCAACACCGCGGCCTACGAGGAGCGCCTGGCGGTGATCGACTCCGGAATCCGGGGATCGACGCTGGTCGAGGACGGGAACTTCGGCCGCCAGGCGTAGTTTGGTTCGGTGAAGATCCTCGCCATCGAGACGTCCTGCGACGAGACGGCTGCGGCGGTCGTGGCTGACGGCCGGCAGGTCTTGTCCTCGGTGGTCAGCAGCCAAGTCGACCTCCACGCCGTCTTCGGGGGAGTGGTGCCCGAGGTCGCCTCCCGCGCCCACCTCGAGCTGTTGACGCCGGTGGTGGCCGAGTGCCTCCTGGAGGCCGGGATCGAGGACCCCGGTGCCGGCGGCGTCGACGCGGTGGCGGCGACCATCGGCCCGGGCCTGATCGGCTCGCTCCTCGTCGGCGTGAGTACCGCCAAGGCCTATGCCCTGGCCTGGCGGGTGCCATTCGTCGGCGTCAACCACATGGAGGCCCACCTCCACGCCGCCTTTCTGGAGCAACCCGACCTGGCGCTGCCCGTGGTGGTGCTGCTGGTGTCGGGCGGCCACACCCTGCTGGTGGCGATGGAGCAGTCGGCGCCGGAGGCGGCGTTCCCGTTCCGGTACCGGTTGCTGGGCGAGACGATCGACGACGCCGCGGGCGAGGCCTTCGACAAGGTGGCCCGCTTCCTCGGCCTCGGCTACCCGGGGGGGCCCGCGATCGACCGCCTGGCTCGGGAGGGCGACCCGGCCGCCATCGCCTTCCCGCGGGCGATGCGGGATGACGGCTATGACTTCTCGTTTTCCGGGCTGAAGACCAGCGTCGTCAACTACGTCCGCAAGCACCCCGACGTCGAAGTCGCCGACGTGGCGGCGTCGTTCCAGGAGGCGGTCGTCGATGTCCTGATCGCCAAGATGGGCCGCGCCGCCAAGGAACTCGGGGCCAAGGGCGTATGCATCGGCGGTGGCGTGGCCGCCAATTCGCTGCTGCGGTCCCGGGTGGTCGCGTTCGGTGACGACGAGGGGATGGCCGCCTTCGTGCCCAACCGGGCCATGTGCACGGACAACGCGGCCATGATCGGCGTTACCGCCTGGCACCGCCTGCGGGCCGACGGGCCCACACCGCTGCATCAGGCAGCGCTGCCCAACCTGGCGCTGCCGTTCTCCTGATCAACGCCCCTCACCGGGCTGTTCTGGGCGACGTCTCAGCCCTCCGCGCCTGCATTGGGGCGAACGATCGCCACCAGAGGACCTAGATTTGCCTGTACAAGGCGTAGATTGCCTGTACAAGAGAGGTGAGACGCCATCGACTTCGGGCCGCCCTACGATGACTTGCCGCCGAGCGGCCAAGACCAACCGCTCGCCGCGGCCGACGAGTGGGCGCTGGCGCCGCCGGCACCCCCCTCGTCCGATGAGCGCCTCTGGGCCGCCGTCGCCCATCTGAGCGTGGTCCTTCTCGGCATCGTGGTCCCCGTCGCCCTCATGCTTACCAAGGGCAAGGACAGCGAGTTTGTGACCGAGCACGCCTTGGAGGCGCTGAACTTCCAGGTCACGGCGTTCATCGCGGTGATCGTGGCCGAGGTGCTGGGGGAAGTGGTCATCGGCCCGCTTCTGGTCTACGGCCTCGTCGCGGTCGTCGTCTTCACGGCCTGGTTGGCCGCCCGGGCCGCCTACCGGGGGGACCGCTATCGGTACCCGATCACCCTGCGGGTCCTGCAAGACGACGCCCGGAGCGGTTGAAGTCTCCAGCAGGCGCCTGTATCGTTAGCACTCGTCCAATGAGAGTGCTAAACGGCCCCACGGAGGCGCAATACCCATGAATCTCCAGCCCCTCGACGATCGCATCGTCGTCAAGCAGAGCGAAGCTGAGGAGAGGACCGCATCCGGTCTCGTCATCCCCGATACCGCCAAGGAAAAGCCGCAGCAGGGTGCAGTCCTCGCCGTAGGACCGGGCAAGCGGGCCGAGAACACCGGCGAGCTGATCCCCCTCGACATCCAGGTTGGCGACACCATCGTCTACTCCAAGTACGGCGGCACCGAGATCACCGTCGACGGCCAGGACCTCTTGATCCTGACTGGCCGTGACGTTCTGGCGAAGGTGATCAAGTAGTGCCTACCAAGATCCTCAAGTTCAACGAAACCGCCCGCCGCAGCCTTGAGGCGGGGGTCAACCGGCTGGCCGATGCCGTCAAGGTCACCCTTGGGCCCAAGGGCCGCAACGTGGTGCTGGCCAAGTCCTTCGGTGCGCCCACCATCACCAATGACGGCGTGACCATTGCCCGCGAGGTCGAGGTCGACGACCCCTTCGAGAACCTTGGTGCCCAGCTGGTCAAGGAAGTCGCCACCAAGACCAACGACGTGGCTGGCGACGGCACCACCACCGCCACCGTGCTGGCCCAGGCGCTCGTCCGCGAAGGCCTGCGCAACGTGGCCGCCGGCGCCAACCCGATGGCCCTCAAGAAGGGCATCGACTTGGCGGTCAAGGCGGTCGTCGAGGCCATCAAGGAGCAGGCCAAGGAGGTCGACGACAAGAGCGAGATCGCTCAGGTGGCGGCCAACTCGGCCGCCGACCGCAAGATCGGCGACGTCCTCGCCGAGGCCATCGACAAGGTCGGCAAGGACGGTGTGGTCACCGTCGAGGAATCCAACACCTTCGGGATGGAACTTGAGTTCACCGATGGCATGCAGTTCGACCGCGGTTACCTCTCGCCGTACTTTGTGACCGACCAGGACCGCCAGGAGTGCGTCCTCGAGGACCCCTACGTCCTGCTTTGCAACGGCAAGATCAGCGCCGTTCACGACCTGGTTAAGGTGCTCGAGCGGGTCATGGAGACCAGCCGCCCGCTCCTGATCATCGCCGAGGACGTCGAGGGTGAGGCCCTGGCGACCTTGGTGGTCAACAAGATCCGGGGCACGTTCAACTCCTGCGCCGTCAAGGCGCCGGCGTTCGGCGAGCGCCGGAAGTCGATGCTGGCCGACATGGCCGTGCTGACCGGCGGCCAGGTCATCTCCGAGGACGTGGGGCTGAAGCTGGAGAACGCCACCTTGGACCTGATGGGCCGGGTCCGCAAGGTTGTGGTCACCAAGGACAACACCACCCTGATCGACGGGGAAGGCAGCGAGGCCGAGGTCAAGGCCCGCATCGCCCAGATCCGCAAGGAGATCGACAACGCCGACTCCGATTGGGACAAGGAGAAGATGAAGGAACGGCTGGCCAAGCTCGCCGGCGGCGTCGCCATCGTCAAGGTGGGAGCAGCCACCGACACCGAACTGGCCGAAAAGAAGCACCGGATCGAGGATGCCCTCTCGGCCACCCGGGCTGCCATCGAGGAGGGTGTGGTCGCCGGCGGCGGCACCGCTCTCATTCGCAGCCGGGCCGCTGTCATGGCGCTGGCCGCCACCCTGAGCGGTGACCAGGCCACCGGCGCCACCATCGTTGCCAAGGCCTTGGAGGAGCCACTCAAGTGGATCGCCCTCAACGCCGGCATGGAGGGTGGCATCCAGGTCCAGCAGGTGGAGCGCGAGACCGGTTCCATCGGCCTCAACGCGGCCACCGGCGTGCTCGAGGACCTGATCAAGGTCGGGGTCATCGACCCCGCCAAGGTCACCCGCTCGGCGCTTCAGAACGCGGCCTCGATCGCGGGCCTGCTCCTCACCACCGAGGTGCTGGTCTGCGACAAGCCCGAGGACAAGAAGGCGACCGCCGCCGCAGCCGCCAACGCCATGAGCGGCATGGGAGGAATGGGCGGGATGATGTAGGTCCCGTTTTTCGAGTTCTTCAGGACCCGGGTGCCCTCTGTGGCCCGGGTCCTGTCGCGTGCG
Source organism: Acidimicrobiales bacterium (assembly GCA_050744165.1). Lineage (GTDB taxonomy): Bacteria > Actinomycetota > Acidimicrobiia > Acidimicrobiales > Palsa-688 > JBOGGN01. The sequence continues at coordinate 6,939 of JBOGGN010000411.1, forward strand.
GGGACTTTTTCCTGCGTTCGGTGCGCCAGACGAGTTTGATGCCGGTCCACCGCTCGTCCACGGCGCACACCTTGGTGTCCACCAGCCCGAGCGGCAGGGCCACCCCCCGGACCGCGTGGTCGGTCATGTCCGTCGCCATCTTGGCGGCGCGCTTGGGGAAGGCGATCCACGCGGCGCCGGCCGGGAAGATGGCCTCGCCGATGCGGTCGATGCGCCGTTGCAGCTCCGCCCGCTGCACGGTGAACAGGACGACAACGTCGAAGTGCCCGCGCAGCTGCCTGGCGACGGTTACGCCTGGCGGCAGGTCCAACGCCAGGTCGCCGGGTGCCGACAGCAGTGCCAACCGGGAGCCCGGGCGGATGCCGAGCTTGTCGACCAGCGGGGTGCCTGAGTAGCCGGCCACCGCCGTAGTCTGGCGGCATGGACAGCCGCCCCGCTCCCGATCCCGCCAAGCTCCTGTCCCAGTGGATGGAGTGGGAGCGCGGTGAGGAAACGCCCGGGCGGGTTATGGCCAACCTGAAGACAGGTGGCCTCCGCGACCTGCTCGAGGACCTCGCTGCGACCGGCGTCGTCGGGGTGGACGGTGTTGTCGACGCGCCGCCCGGCGAGGCGGCCGCCGCCGTCTGGACCCCCGTCGTCTGAGCAGCGTGGGAGGCGAGGCGGCGCCGGCGCCCCCAACCCGGGGGGGTCGCCAGCAGATCTACCGGCCCCCGACCTGGCGCCCGGGCGGCCCTCCGCCCTGGGCCGGCCTGCCTGAACTCGAGCGGGCAGGGATCACCCTGGCCCGGATCCGGGCCGCTTTTGAGCGCCGGGGTTGGGTGGGCCCGGCCCCCCGGCAGCTGCCGCCCGAGCGCCTGGCCCGGCGCCTGGCGGGCGAGATCCGCCCGGCTGCGGTCCTGTGCCCCCTGTTCGAAGAGGATGGCGAGACCCGGGTCATCCTGACCCGCCGCTCGCCCAACCTCCGGTCGCATATGGGCGAGGTGTCCTTTCCCGGCGGCCGGCTCGATCCGGGCGAAGACGCCGTCGCCGGGGCCCTTCGAGAG
>JBOGGN010000412.1:0-3992 GCA_050744165.1 Acidimicrobiales bacterium
ACCCCGGGTTCAGCAACACGGTCCCCGCCACGCGGTGGCCAGAACAGCCCGCGACGACGATGGACGCCAGAGCCATGGCCAGCGCCGCTCGTCGCACACCCCCACTGTGGACCTGGGCGCGGTCACGCGGGCGGTATTTGGTCCTTTCGGATGTCGTCGACGACAGGATCACAAGGCGCGCCTGCCGTCACTCCCGGCCCGTCGTCGCGTCGGCGTCGGTTACCTCAAAGGCCCAGGAATACGCCGGGCTTGGAGCGGACGCCCGTTACCGCGAACTGTCCGACTGCTTCCAGTCCACCGGCGTTTGAGGCGGCGACGATCATGACCGGATCAGTACCGGCGCGGAACGGGATCGAGAGGGACCACTTGCTTGGGCTGGTAGTCGAGCTGGCGGGCCAGCAGCAGGCGGTGCCCAGGGGTGTCGCTGACGACAGCCCGAGCACCTCCCCGCGAACGTTGGGGTCGACGGCGGTGAGCGCCCCGGCGGCGGCAGCCGGCGTGTTGGTGACGGCGCCGTAGGCAGGGGCGGTAATGCTGAAGTTGGCCGTATCGTCGGTTCCCACGACCTCCCAGGGGTCGGTCGAACCGCCTCCGAAGCGGCGCAGGTGCACCACGGCGGCGGTGCTGGCACCGCCGTTTGGCAGGGAGTACCCGATCGCCACATGGTCCCCGGTGCCGTCGGCGTGCACCGAGATCACCTTGTCGATACTGGTGTAGCCGAGGAAGCCGGCGAATGACAGTGCCGTCTGGCCCGGGTCGAGGTGCCACGGCTGGGCGCCGGTGGCCTGGTAGCTGGCTAGCCATGCGGTGGCCTGCTGGAGGCTGCCGAAGGGGTACAGCGGCAAGTAGCCCTGGCCGGGCGCAGGCCCGGTGCTCGGCGTTGTCACTGGCGACAGCGGCACCGTGGTTTTCGGCGTTGTCGGTGGCGACAGGGGCACCGTGGTCCTCGGGAGCGTGGTGGTCTGCGGCGCCAGGGTCGAGGACGAGTTGCCGGCCGGACGGACAAGCACATTGCGACCATCGGGGTTGTGGCGCAGCACCGGGATGGCGATCAAGGCCGCGGCTACGGCGGCGGCCACCGCCAAAGCGGTGAAACCCCCAACTCGGCGGCTCCGAGCCCGGGCCGCCGGCTTCTGGCGCCGGGTTCGAGCCGCCGCGGCCTCCACATCGTCCCACCGATCGGTGGGACGGGGGATCGAGGCCGCTTCCTCGGCCATGGCGTCGCGAAGCAGCTGTTCGACGGTCATCGGGCCTCCAAACGCACGGCCAGGGCAGCCATGCCCCGGGAGGTGTGGGTCTTGACCGAACCGGCGGAGATCCCAAGGGTGGCGGCGATCTCAGCCTCGGATAGGTCCAGGTAGTAGCGCAGCACCAGGCATTCCCGCTGGCGGTGGGGCAAGGCGCGCAAAGCGGAAAGCACCTGCTGGCGCTGTTCGCCTGCTTCCAGCGCCAGTTCCGGCAGCCGGTCGTTGTCGCGGCCGGCGGGCGGGGCTAGCCGTTCGACGACCTTGTCGTGGCGCAGCCGGGAGCGGGCGCCGTTGAGCACTGCGCTACGCAGGTAGGGCAACGCCTTTTCCGGGTCCCGGAGGCGGCTCCACGCCAGGTGGGCCTCGACGAAGGCGTCCTGGACGACCTCCTCCGCCGCCGCGGGATCGTGCAGCAGCAACGATGCCAGCCGCACCAGCGGCCAGCGCTGCGTCTCGTACAGCTCCCGAAGGCCTTGGCGGTGCCAGCCCGTGGAAGCCGGCTCGGCGCCGGCGGCGGTCGACAAGGTGGTCATCATCACCCGGACGGACGCTTGATGGAGGTATTCGGTTGACGCAGACCCCAGGTTTCTTCAGCCGGTTTGGGAGGCCGTGACCCGGCCTACGAACTCCGTCGCCAGTTCCGGCGCTCCCGCGAGGTGAAGATGGAGGTACGAGGCCAAGAGCGTCGGCGACGCCCACCCGCCGCAGGTGGTCGCCTCGTCGCCGGCAGGGCGGAGGTCGAGGGCGTCACCTGGCGGGTCGAGCAGCGAGTAGTGGAACTCGTGGCCCCGCACCTCGGTGCCCGCGGGACCGAGCGGGTTGTCGATTCTGAAGCGGGCTCGCCGGTAGCCAAGCGTCAAGCGTTGCGTCATGCGACCCTGCGCGGGGATGGCACGGCACAACTCTCGAGCGTCGAGGCACTCGGCGAGCCAGAGTGCCCCACCGCACTCGGCCCAGGTCACAAGCCCGCCGGCGATCCCGGCTCGTACATCGGCGAGCAGCGGGCCGTTGGCGGCCAGCGCCTCGGCATAGACCTCCGGGAACCCGCCGCCTGCGACGAGGCCGCTGACGCCGTCCGGCAGGCCCGGGTCACGGAGGGGGTCGAAGGGGACCAGCTCGGCACCGGCCTGTTCGAGGAGCTCACCGTTGTCGGGGTAGCCGAAGGAGAAGGCGGGGCCGGCGGCGACAGCGATGCGCCGGCTCCCGGTACCGGCCCGTCGCCGAAGGTGAGGCGCCGCAGCCGAAGGGGTCGCTGCCGCCGCGGTTCTTGCCGCCGCGGGCACCGAGCACGGAGTCCCTGTCCTGGCGGGTGCTGCAGTGGGTGGTGGCGGGGTCGGGCGCGTCGGTGCCGCCGCGGCCAGCCGCCGGAGCAGGCCGAGGTCGAGGTGGGCGGCGATGACGGCGGCCAGGCGATCGAGCGATGACCGCACCTCGGCGGGGTGTTCGACCACCGGGATCAGCCCGAGGTGGCGATCCCGCCAGGTCAGGCGGTCGTCGCGGCGGAGAGCGCCTGCCACGGGGATGCCAAGAGGCAAAAGGGCCTGTCGCAGGATGGCCTCGTGGCGATCGCTGCCCACCCGGTTCAGAATCACGGCGCCGATGGCGAGACCGGGATCGTGGTCCCGGTAGCCGGCGACCAAGGCCGCAACCGACACCCCCATGGCCGACGCGTCGACGACCAGGATGACCGGGGCCTCGATCAGCCGGGCGACGTGGGCGGTGCTCGATTCCTCAGTGGCACCGGCGCCGTCGAAGAGGCCCATCACGCCCTCGACGACCAGCAGGTCGGCACCGGCCGCAGCCCGGGCCGCCAAGGCCGGGATGATGTCCGCGCCGCACATCCAGGGATCGAGGTTGCGTGGTGGGCGGCCGGTGGCTAGGGCGTGGTACCCGGGGTCGATGAAGTCAGGCCCGACTTTTGCTGCCGCTACCCGGACGCCCGCCTTGCGGAACGCGGCCATGAGTCCCGTGGCCACGGTGGTCTTGCCGACCCCCGAAGCGGTGCCCGCCACCAACAGGCGGGGGCCGAGCACGTTCAGTATTCGATCCCCTTCTTGGCGCCGATGCCCTGGTCGTAGGCGTGCTTGATCTTCCGCATCTCGGTGACCGTGTCGGCCACCTCGATCAGCTCAGGGGCGGCGTCGCGGCCGGTCAGGACCACATTGGTCTTGGCCGCCCGGCCTCGAATCCCGGCGACGACGTCGGCAACTTCCACCCACCCGTACTTCACGGCGTAGGTCAGCTCGTCGAGTATCAGCAGGTCGAAATCGCCCGACGCCAGCTTCTGGCGAGCCACGTCCCAAGCGTGGCGGCCCTTGGCCGCCGTCTCGTCCAGGTCGGTCGATTCCCAGGTGAAGCCGTCACCGAGGGTGTGCCACTCGATGCCCAAGTGGTCGGCCAGCTTCCGCTCGCCCGTCTTCCACTTGCCGCTCTTCACGAATTGGACCACCCCGACTCGCCAGCCCCGGGCCCACCCCCGGCCCATCACCCCGAAGGCCGCCGAGGACTTGCCCTTGCCGTGCCCGGTGTTCAGGAGCACGATCGAGTCGGCGCGCGCCATGGCCGCGGGACTCTACCGGTCGTAGCGATCGGTCGCCGGCGGATGCTCCCGCCGGCGGCGGCTCGGCGAAGGTGGCGGCTCGGCGAAGGTGGCGGCTCGGCGAAAAGCGACTCGGAGCCCGTCGGTTGAGCCTCCGGAAGGCCCGCTAACTACCTCTGGCGCGACCCCGGGCAGGGTCGCACTCG
>JBOGGN010000413.1:0-3733 GCA_050744165.1 Acidimicrobiales bacterium
CGGGCGCGTCGTCCTCGTCGGGCTGAAGCCATCGGGGCTGGGCGGGTCCGGCCGCCCGATCCGGGGAGCGGCCACCGGTCGAGGCCGGCGGTTCTTGCGAATTCATTATTTGATGAGCGATTTGGTCGGATTTAAAGCGCCGGTATCGGAGGGCGCATCGGGAAAAGGATAACCACCGATTCTGAGAGATTCCTGATTCAGGATCAACACATCAACAATTTGCGTGAGCTTCCCTTAGGAAATAACAGAAATGTCGCTTTTCACGGCCCATTCGGACAAAGGCGATGTCTCGCCAGCGCGGGTCGGCCACCGAGCGGTCCTCGAGGGTGCGGAGCTCTGTCCACGATCAGGCCGACGCCCGGCGCCGCACGCCACGGATAGATTGGGGGCCGTGCCCGCGGCCCGGTCCACGGATGGAAAATGGGCGGCTCCGCCCCGGCTCTCGACCCTCGGAGCCGCCTTGGCCGTGATGCTGGTGGCCGTCGCCGGGTGCAGCGGCGGCGGCAGTTCGAGTTCGGGGACGGCCACCTCCCGGGCTTCGATCGTGTCCCCTACCGGAGGAGGCGGCACCACCGGCGCCACGAGCACCACCGTCCAAGCCTCGGGTGACCGCACGGTGCTCAGCCCCGTCGGCCTCAACGTGCGCTCCGGGCCGTCGACCAGCGCGTCGGTGCTGGGCAGCGCCGCCGAGGGGACAACCTTGACCGTCCGAGGCCACACCGACCAGGGGGGCGGCTGGTACCAGGTCAAGGGCGCCACCGTCTCCTCGGGGTACATCACGGACAATCCGAGTCTGAGCGCCCCGGGAGACTTCCAGAGCTACAGCGATGGCTCGGGCGCCTTCAGTGTCCTCTACCCGATGACCTGGATGTCGAAGATGCTGCAACCCGCGGGCGTCGTGTTTCTCCCGCCGTCGGGCCACGACAGCATCATCATCACCACCGCCGCCACGGCCAAGCAGCTGGGCCAGGAGCAAGCCGGCTACCACGCGACCGGCTCCAAGTCGACAGTCGTATGCGGGGTGACTGGGCAGCTCACCACCTACATGCAGGTCACCGGCACCACCCAGACGACGCCCACCCTGCCGCAGGGCAGCGTCACCGAGCAGTACCTGGTGCAGATCGACCTGACCCTCGACCCGACGCACGCCTTGGGTGTTGACGCCTTTCTGGCCGACATCAGCCAGCTGCCCACGGTCGAAAACGTGATCAACTCGCTGTCGTTCCCCTTCCCGGCGTGCGAAGGCGGCGCGTCGGGCGCGGCGAGCACCACCAGCACCTCCGCCTAGCGTTTTCTGAACTCCGGGGAAGCGGTCAATACGCGCGATTTTCGCGGTCCTTCCATACGTTTCCTCTCGTGCGGGCAGCGCGAGAAGGGCCAATCTCCCCATCGGTGGAGCAGTATTTGAGTCGTGGCGAGGCGGCACGCCGCCTTGGCGTCCCGCCCCGAACCGTCCAGGAATGGGCGCGGCACGGAAAGCTTCCGTGTATTCGCACCTTGGGCGGCCACCGCCGGTTCTCGCCGAGCGACGTCGACGCCATTTCGGAGATGGCGAAAACGCACCGAGTCCGGACACGGACCCGACGCCAGGTGTCCCCGTAGCGCGCCTTCGGGGCCTTAGGTTACCGAGGCGCGCTCGCCGGTGCTCACCGGGTACCGGCCGATGTCGCCGGTTATACGAGCGACGATGATCGTCCGGTCATCGGCGGCTTGGCCCCGCCGGGCAAAGCCGTTCACGCGTTGCAAGACGTCGGTGGCGATGGCCGCGGGCTCGCGGTTCTTGTTGGCGGCTACCGCGGCGACGAGGCGGGCGGTGCCGAACTGTTCCCCAGAGTCGTCGCGCGCCTCGGTGACGCCGTCGGTGACCGCGACCAGGAGGTCACCGGACGCCACATTCTCCACGTGGCACTCCCACTGGCGGGCGGCCACGACGGCTGACAGCAGCGGGCCGGTCTGCGGCAACTGAACGACCCGGTCCTGGAGTATCAGGGCATCGGGATGGCCGGCGCTGGCGTAGGCGACCTGGCCACGGATGGGGTCGAGTACCGCCACCAGCGCGGTCGCGAACAGCTCGTCGCTGGAGGACACGGTCTCTGCCAGCGCCGCCGCCAGAGCGGCGCCGGGATCGAGGCCCGCCCGGAGAGCGAGGGCGATGAGATGTTTCAGCTGGAAGGCGTACACCCCGGCCGCTGCCCCGTGGCCGGAGACGTCGCCGACGACAAGGGCGCTGCGTTGGCCCGAGAGGGCGAAGGTGTCCCACCAGTCTCCGGCCAGGACCCCATGCGCGGGCTGCAGGCGGCCCGCAATATCGATGCCGGCCAGCGACGTCGGCAGCGGTGACAGGGCCTGGCGCAAGGCGGTGACGGCCGGCCCCTCCTGGGCCAGGGCCTCCGTCGACCGCCGAGCGTCATCGATGCTGCCGGCGAGCCGGGCGCGCATGACCTCGACGGCGCCGGCCAGTGCGCGGATCTCCTCGGGGCCGTCGCTGTCGAGGTGGTGTTCGAGGTCGCCACCCGCGACCACCGCCACCTGGCGTCCCAAGGCGGCCAGCGGCTCGATCACCAACCGACGGTTGACCACCGCGGTTGCCAGAGCCGCCAGCAGCAAGGCCACGAGCGAAATGGCCAGCACTACCCACAGCTGGTTGCGCCGGGTGCCGACGGTCTGCTCGATGGCGTGCTGAGTGGTCGCAATGGTCGCGTTGAGTGCCCGCATGTCGTTGCGGATGGCATCGAAGAGGTTCTTGCCATTCAGCACGCTCATGTCGTTCTGGGCCGCGGCCATGTTGTGCGCCGCCACCTCGGCGATGGCTGGCTCGGCATACCGGTCGACCCACTCCGTATGGGCGGCGACGACCTGGGCCAGCTCCGACTGCGCCATAGGTATGGACGTCACCAGGCGGGCCAGGGTCGCCTCGGCCGGGAGAATGCGCGGCTCAGTCGATTGGTACGGAGCCAGCAACTGCGGGTCCCCGGTCGTGAGGTAGCCGCGTAAGCCGGTCTCCTGGTTCAGGTACAGGTCGAAGAGATCGGAGCTGGATGCGACGGCGGCGTCGACGACCGCGCTCTCCCGGTGCCGGGCCTGCGTCAAGCCCTCGAGGCTGAGGGCGGAGGCCGCGAAGACCGCCACCGCCACCACGACCAGCACCGCGGTGGTTACGAGCGACACGGTGGTAAGGCGCAGCGGCCGCCCACTCATTGCGCCGAGCCCCTTCCCCGGCCGCGGCCAAGCACGCCTCGACCACGGGGGGTGGCGTGGATGGCCCTCATCGACAAGGAAAGAAGCTAGGCGCACGCTCTCTACGAATGGGGAAGATCAGCCAAACAGATCGGCGGGGCAACGTGACGGAAGGCCTCTCTGCGCCGCTCCGACTTCCCGGCTACGCAGCCGCTGCCCTCCCCCGAATGGGCCGGGCTGGGGACGGAATCATCTGCCGACCTGGGGTGCTGGCCGGGATGGGCGGCCAGGTGACAGGATCTGGACCGTGTCCGTCCGAGGAGGGGGTCGCCGAGGTGCGGCCGCGCTCTGGCTGGTGGTCCTGGTGGTCGTCCTCGCCGGGTGCGGGTCCGGCGGGACAGGCCGGGCCACCGCCACCCGTCCGACGACCGATGCCAAGCTGATGATCTTGAGCCCGACCCCCAACGAGGTGACCGGACCCGACATCACACTGCAGTTCGAGGTGATCGGGGGCACCGTCCTGCCGCCGGCCCAGGCGACGGGGCCGCTGCGAGGC
>JBOGGN010000414.1:0-7844 GCA_050744165.1 Acidimicrobiales bacterium
CCTGGCGATGGTCGATTGGGGCGATTTGATGGCCGGATGCCTGGGAGGGCGCTCCATCGGAAGCGAGGGGTGATGGTTCCGCTTCATGTCCTCGATCCGGCCGCCGTGCTGACCCGACGGGCTGGACGCATCGAGGTCCGCTCGGACGGGAAGTTGCTGGCCTCGGCACCGTTGACGCAGCTTTCCTCCGTCGTCATCGAAGGGCGGGCCGGCATCTCGACGCCTGCCATTCATGCGCTTCTGTACCACGATATTCCCGTTGTCTTCCTGTCCTCCCGAGGCCGCGCCATCGGGCGCTTGGAAGCGCCAGGGTCCGGTCAGGTCACCCTGCGACAACGCCAGCTCCGGCGCAGCCTTCAGGTCGACTTTTGCCTTCAGACATCCCGATCGATTGTCGCCGGCAAGATACACAACCAGCGGATGCTCTTGGCGGGACGGGCTCGGCGGAGCCCCAGAGGCCATGGAGGCGACATATCGCCGTCACTGAGCGCGCTTTCGCGCCTGGAAGGCGCCGTTGCCGGGGTCACGACAGTTGCGTCGGCGGTGGGCGTCGAAGGTGCCGCCAGCTCTGGCTATTTCCGTACACTACGCCAGCTGATTCCCGGATCCGTGCATTTCCAAAGCCGATCGCGTGGCGCTCCCGATGTGTTTAACGCCCTGGTGAACTACTGCTCTGCGCTCCTGCGCGAGACCGTGCTCACCTTTATCTTCAGTTGCGGCCTCGATCCCTGCATCTCGTTCATGCACATACCGATGCGTGGAAGGCCCACTTTGGCGTTTGACCTGATGGAGGAGTGGCGTCCGGTCTTGGTGGAAGGCACCAGCCTCGCTTTGCTCGGACTTGGAGCGGTCAACGAGGACGACGTCGCCGCCACGCCTGACGGTCCGAGGCTGACGGAGAGCGCACGCCGCCATGCCGTTCGGCGATTCTTCCAACGGCTGGGGCCGGGAGAGGGAACGAGCCTGCGAATGAAGCTGAGGTCTCAGGTGTCCAGTTTCGCCTGGGTCGTCGATGGCCATGCGCCGGGGAACTATCAACCTTTTCGCTGGCGATGACCACCACCGGCTGGCTCGTAGCCTACGACGTGTCCGACGACCGGAGCCGCCGCCGGGTGGCGGGGATCCTCGGGGCGCGAGGATTACGCGTCGAGTATAGCGTGTTTGCGCTTGAAGCTGGACACCGGGACCTCGCAAGAGTCATGATCGACGCCGACGCAGTAATGGGCTGCGGTGATCTTCTGTTGGCTCTAGCGAGGTGCCCTTCGTGCTGGGCATGGGAGCGTGGTCGACCCATCGAGGACCCGCTTGGCATCGGATTGATCGTATGAGGGCGCTTTTTGTGTTTTACGACGTGAGCGACGACTGGCGGCGTGAACGGCTCGCTACGGGGTTGCGCCGCTGCGGAGGCCAGTGGCTGCAGCGTTCCGCCTTCGGGATCGTCGTGCCGTCCAAGGAAGCGGCCGTACGAGTCGAGCAGATGGCAGGCTCATGGCTCGATCGCTCCGACCGGCTTCTAGCCCTGGCTCCGTGCCCTGACTGCACCCGGTACGTCCGGTTCTTGCCCGGAGTCGCAGGACTGTGGCGACCGTCGGACCCTGTCCACATCGCCGGCGGCGGAGCCGACGATGCCTAGACGCTTCCGGCTTCTACTCAGGCCGAAGGTCCTCCATGAGCGGGGGCTCCCCGAAGGATCGGGGATCGGCGTACGGGCAGCCCTCTTGGAGGCCGTCGAGCGGCACGACCGTTCGACCGCAGCCTGGTTGCACGACCGCCCCGGGCTCCGCCCTTATTGCGTCACGCCCATAATGGGCATCGACAGAAGGCAGCGCTCGGGACCGCATGTGGACATCGGGATCTCCCTCGACGACTTGGTCGAGGGATTCCGGCATGTCCTCACCGGCATCGAAGTGCTCAAAGTTGGCCAGTCATCGTTCTACGTCACCGGCGTCGAGGAGGCCGGGGCCCCCTACGGCGAGCTCCTCTCCGGGGCGCCCGCCTCGCGTAGGTGGTCGGTTCGCTTCGTAGAGCCGACGACCGTCAGGACGACCGGACCCGGTACCGTCCGGTCGCAACCCCTGCCGACCCCCGAGGCGATCTTCGGCTCTCTCCTGCATCGGTGGCGCGCTTTCTCGTCGGTCGCACTGCCGGAGTCCGTCGAAGGGGCCGTGCTGAACCAGGTCCAGGTGGACTTTGGATCGATCCAGGTGAAGAAGGCCAAGGTCGTCCCGGAACGTCATGACCCGGCTCGCCCGGCCCAACGAGAGGCGGGGTGCGTCGGCACGGTCACGTACTCCGTGGGGGGATCTCCCCCGCCGTCTACCGACACCCTGCGCGGCATCGGTGCCCTCCTTCTCCTCGGGGGGCTCTGCGGCGCAGGCGACAGGACCGCGGTCGGCATGGGCGTCATCGAACCTTTCCCCGACGCCGGGCGCCCCCCTCCTCGCACGGCGCGGAGGTAGCCCTCACCGTCCGTCAGAGGCTTGTCGATGCGCAAGCCCTCGAGTTCCCGCCCCATCATCGAGCAGATCTCCTCCGATCGGTTCTTGTGGGCTGCCTGGGCACGAGTCGCCGCCGGTTCGGGCATGCCCGGTGTCGACGGCGTCACCTTGGAACGCTATGCCTCCCATCTGTCCGACAACCTGGGCCAGCTGGCAGGCCTGCTTCGGCAGGGGTACCACCCTCAGCCGCTCCGGCCGGCGATCTCCCATCGGGGTGCCAAACCTCGCGCCTTGGCGATCCCTACCGTGCGAGACCGGGTGGCCCAGCGGTCGTTCCTGGAAGTGGTTGGTCCTCGGCTCGACGCCGAAGCGGCTGAGGCGAGCTTCGCCTACCGCCGCGGCCGGTCCTGGCTGGACGCCCTGGCCAAGACAGAGCGTAGCCGGGACCAGGGCCTGAGATGGGTATACCGGGGCGACATCGAGGCGTTCTTCGAATCCATCGATCATGAGACCCTTCGCCAAGCGCTCACCAGCCGGTTCGCCGACCCGGCGGCCACGGAACTGGTCATGGGTTGGGTGACGGCGCCCTTACTGTCGGACAACGGCCTCCAGGAACGCCGCCGCGGTGTCCCGACGGGTGCTCCGATCTCGCCAGCCCTGGCCAACCTGTACCTTGCCGCCTTCGACCGTATGGTCGATGGGCGCTTCGGCCGGCTCATCCGCTACGCCGACGACATGGCGGTGCTCTGCGCCGACGAGGACGGGGCGCTGCGGGCCCAACATCTGGTCGAGTCGACGCTGGCTGCGATCCGCCTGCGCGTACAGCCGGCAAAGAGCTATGTGTCCAACTTCGATCGCGGCTTCTCGTTCCTCGGGTGGGTGTTCTTCCGGGACGCCGGGTTCGAGGAGAGCGCTTCGAGCAGCCGCTGGGTGCACCCGATGTCGGTGGGCCGGGGACGGCGATGAGATCGTCGGCGTCGCCGTCCGTCAAGAAGCAAGTGATGACCCAGACCCCGATCACCAACCTTCTGCCCCGGAACCGCCAGGTCGCCGCCGTCGCAGCGCTGGCCCTGATCGTGAGCAGCGTATTGACCGGATGCACCGACCTGCGCCGCAACGCCGGTCCGGCCGCCAAGCTGCCGGGCGGTGTCGCCGTCCCCCAGGTCGTCTCCTCGAGCGACCAGGTGTGGGTGGCCTTGTCGACCGCCACTCCGTCGCTCACTCCCCGCCTCGTCGACCAGCTCGGCCAGGTCGTCGTGCCCACAGCCGTCGCCATGGGCCGCCGGGACGGGCGAGCGGTGACCCTGGAGGTGTTTGCCCTCGACGAGGCGACGGCCAGCCAGGCGGCGCAACTGGCGGCCGGGATTTACCCTCGGGTGACCTCCGACACCAACCCCCTCGTTGCCCAACGGGAGACCAACGAGGCCACCTCCAAGCTCCTGTCGCAGCTCCAGGCATCGCTGGCCCGCCGCGCCGCCGCTCCGACCGAGGACCCCGTCGGGGCGCTGGCGTTGCTAGCCGACACCGCCGGACAGGTGCCCGACGCCCAGCAACATGTGCTGGGCGTGATCCTGGGCGACGGCCTGTCCTCGACCGACAACTGCGACACCACCCTCCTGCCGGCTGCCGACGCCCAGCAGGTCGACTTGGCCGCCCGCGAATGCCTGGCCGGCGCTGCGCTCGATCTGAACGGCACCCCCATCTGGCTCGACGGGATCGGACTGGACCCCACCGGAGGCCAGTTCACCCCGACCCAGCTCGACCGCGCCCGCACGATCCTGGAACGGATCATCCAGCTCGCCGACGGCCGTCTCTGCCGTGCAGCACCGGTCCTTCTCCCAGCACGGACCGCCTGCTGAATGTCGAGGCATTTTCCCAACGTCCGTCAGTCCTGCGGCGCCAGCGCGCAGCCCGCGCCCGACCGAGAAGGAGCCCGCTCATGAACACCTCATCTGATCAGCCGAATACGGCCGCCAGGAACGTCGCCGGCACGGCCCACCAGTCGAGCCTGTACCGCAGCGGAGCGGCCGGTGAGCAGAACCGCCTCCTCAACCGGGGCGCCCGGCGCCTGCAACGAGACCGGCGCCACACCGACGGTGCCCGGTGCCATGTGCTCGACGGCCGCACCGCCCTGCGGGTGTCCGCTGACCGCCAGCACCGCAGCTCCAAGAAGGCGGAGGCGTCGCGGACCAGGGCCGAACAGGAACGCGAGGCCGGCCGTGGGCGGGTCGTCCCCCGATGGGCCGCCTGGGCAATCACCCTGCTGGCCCTGTGCCTGCTGTGGGAGATCGACTCGACGCTGCTCGTGACCCTCCTTCTTGGCCACCTTGCCACCATCCTGGTCACCGGCGTCCTCGTCTTGGCGTCGGCGGTCACCGCGCACCTGGCTGGCGACCTGAGCCGCGAATACCACTTGGCCGCCTTTCCGGCAAAGGAGCTGGGTGGCTTCAAGATGCAGCTGCTCCGGTTCTCGCTGATCGCCGGGCCGGGCATCGAGATCGGCCTCGGCATCCTGCGGGCCGCGGGGAGCGGTGCCCTCATCTCGGCCTTCATCCTCGCCTTGGCCGGCGTCGCCATCTGGGCTGGACTGGCACTGCTGGCCTTCGCCTCGCATTCTCCCCTCGAGGACCAGGCGACGCGGGATAACGCGGCCGAGCGGCGCGACACTCGGGCTTTCCTCCAGGCGTCCGCTCGGCTCAACGGTGCCGACGTCGGATACCGCTCGAAGCGTGATCGCTTCCAGAGGCGAGCCCAGCGAGCCGTCGACGAGGCGGACATCGCCGCGGCCCAGGCGGCGGAGCACGCCGGCATCACCGACGCGGTGATGGACGACCTCCGGCGGGTGGCCGAGCTGCGCAAAATCGCCGTCGGCGACTTTGGGAAGCTGGAGCTGCCGCCCTTCAAGGCGCCCGAGCCTCGCCTGGCGCTGCCCGCTTCGGCGTCGAGCCTCGAACGGCCCGAGCCTTTGGCGCTGCCCCCCGCCGGGGAATGGCGATGAGCCGGACCCGGACCTCGCGCCGCATGGGGGCCCTTGCGGCCGCGGCGGCGTTCGCCGTACCGTCCGCCTGGTTGACACTACGGGAGGCGCCGGCATCGGCCGATCCGGCGCCCGCCGGCAGCGGCGTCGCCGTCATCCGCCTCCTCGACGCCGTCACGAGCAGCCCCGCGGCCGTCGTCGACGTCGACGGCGCCAGCCATTCCATGACCGCGGACGAGCTCGGCCAACCCATCGTGCTCGGTTCCGGCGCCCGCGCCCTCCGGGTCAGCTCGGGTGAGCTAGGCGCCGCCGGCTCGACTGATCTGGGGGACGGTTGCACGGCTGTGGTGGTCGCCGGCCAGCCCGGCGGCCCCCACCACCCGCTCACTATCGCTGCGATCCCCGAGTGCCCCATCCCCCGGATTCCCGACGGTGACGCCTCCGTTCGGCTCCTGCTCGCCACCGGCTCTGCCGACGGTCCGGCCGCACTGGGCGACGCGGGTACGCCGGCAGCGGTTGCCATGCCGTTCGGTGCCAGCGCCCGCTTCGATGTTCCTGCCGGTTCGGCCAGGTTGACTCTTTCCCGCCCTGGCCGACCGGGCATACTCGCCTCCCTCGACGAGAACCTTGTCGCCGGGACGGCGTACACGGTACTGGTTGTCGGCGGGAGCGCCCTGCTGCCGGTGGTCGAGCACCTCGCGGTCGATGGGGTTCAGCCGCCGGTGGCGGTGCCGGCCGGGGTCCGGATTAACACCGATGGGCCGGCGCCCTGGCAAACCCGGCCAGTTGTCGCTGCGACGTCGGCCAGCAGGTCGTGGGCCAGCAGGGCAGCACGGAGCATCGCCGTGGTGGCGCTCGTCGCGGTCGCGGTTATCGCAGTCGACCGAACGCGGCGCTACCGGCCCTTGGGCAAGACGCCGATCGTCCTCGCCGTACTTATCGGAGTACTCGCGGTAATGCTCGGAGCGACTAGCTGCGGAGCCCGCACGATCGGCGGCGCCCGCAGGAATTCAGAACCGCCGCATACAGCCGGCCCGGTCGGCAGTAGTACGACGATCGCGAGGGGAACGGGCCCAGCCGGAACGGGCCCCACGCCGTCACTCGGAACGAGTCCGGCGCCCCAGGCGGGAGCCAGTCCCGGGCCCCACAATCAGTTGCAGGTAGGCAGCGTCCGTGCCGATGTGGTCCCGGTCGCTACCTCAGGGCTTCCCGACCTGCCGTCGCTACTCGGTCCGAACGTGGTGGGATGGGTCGACGGCAGCGACCCAATCGACGCGCCGGCAGGTACGACGGCGCTCGTCGGCCATGTGTCCTTCGGCGGCAAGCCAGCGGTCTTTGCAGACCTGGCCAGCTCGAAGCCAGGCGAAGTCGTGCGATTGGCCGGTGACGGCGTGGCCAGCACATACCGAGTGGACACTGTCAGCCCCTACCCAAAGGGCAGCCTCCCTGGCTGGCTGTGGGACCCGCGCCCGATTCGTACCCTCCTATTAATCAGCTGCGGCGGCCCGATCGACCCCTCCACCGGGCTGCACGAGCTCAACGTAGTCGTGACCGCACACTTGGTGCCGTCCGTCTCTGGGCAGCAGGACTGACGGGCTCCTTCTACGTCAACCATCGGGCGGACCGCTGTGGCCGTAGGATATGGAGGGATGTCCACCAGCGCGATGAGGCCCGGCATCACTGTCGGGGAGTATTACCGCATGGCCGAGGACGGTGCACTGGCGCCTGGCCAGCGCGTGGAGTTGATTGACGGCGAGGTGGTCGAGATGTCCCCGATCGGCAGCCGCCACGCCGCCACCGTCGACGAACTGACGCGACTCCTCGTGCCGCTGGCGGGCCACCTCGCAGTGGTGCGGATTCAGAACCCTGTCCGCCTCAGCGACCTGACCGAACTTCAGCCCGACATTGCTCTAGTCCGACCCAGGGCGGATCGGTATCTGAACAACCACCCGGTACCGGCCGATGTCCAGCTCATCATCGAGGTCGCCGACACCAGCCAGCGCTTCGACCGCACTACCAAGCGGCCCATGTACGCCGCCGCGGGGATCGTCGAGGTCTGGATCGTGGACCTTGTCGCGGGACTGGTTGAGATCGCCACGGACCCTGGACCCAATGGCTACCGTTCGATCCGCCAAGTGGGGCGCAACGCCACGATCACTCCGACTGCAGGCCCGGGGATGACGCTCGCCGTAGCCGACTTCCTCCCCTGAACCGGGGCCACTCCCCTCCGCGAGATCCACCTCGCGCGGCGCGGGGCATTTCCCCAACCCTTCTTACAACGACGCGATGAGCTTCTCCACCCGCTCGTCGCGGGCCTTGAACGGGTCCTTGCACAAAACCGTGCGCTGGGCCTGGTCGTTGAGCTTCAGGTGGACCCAGTCGACGGTGAAATCCCGGCGCCGTTCCTTGGCGCGGCGGATGAACTCCCC
>JBOGGN010000415.1:0-7316 GCA_050744165.1 Acidimicrobiales bacterium
CCCCGCGGGTTATTCGACCCCCCTTCTCGTCACACCTCGGCGAGAAGATATATCTCATGCTTTGGAATGTCATTACAGTGCTGGCGGCCACGCAGCTGGGCTTTGTCGCGCGTTGGCAGGTGATCGAGGCCGGCGGGACGGACGACTGGATCCGGTGGATGGTCCACCAAGGCCGCCTGGTGCACGTCCGATACGGCGTGTACGCCGTCGCCGGTGCTTCTCAGGAGGGCCACGACCTCATGGCGGCCTGCTTGGCGTGCGGACCCAAGGCCGCCGCGTCCCATCTGGCGGCGGCACGCCTCTGGGGGGCCGAGCAAGTGATTGATGGCCACGTCCAGGTGACGACGTTCGACAATCGTCGTCATGAGGTTGTGGGCGTGACGCTCCACAAGTCTCGGCTCGATCTCGACGTCGCGGTCACCAAATGCGCTGATGTCCCTGTCGTCGTCCCGGGTCTGGCGATCGTGCAGTGCGCCAAGACGAGCGACCCGGACCTGGTCCAACGGATCGTTAACGACCTGGTCCAGCGCAACGTGACCACCTTCGCCGAGATCCTCGCGTGGATCGACTTGGCCCACGATGGGCATCGCCCGGCATTGCGGGCGCTGTGCGAGCAGGCGATTCGGGTCGGCGGCCATTACGACAGTCCCGCCTGTCGGGCACTGTGCATCCGGCTGACGAAGGCTGGCGCCACCGGATTCCAACTGAACTACCAGGTCACCGACGCGTACGGGGTACTCCTGGTGGACATCGCATGGCCGCCCGACAAGGTCGGCCTCGAGTACAACGGCGCCCGAGACCACGACAACCCTCTGGCCCGAGCCAAGGACGTCCGGCGACGCAACCGCCTGGCGGCAGCCGGCTGGACCATGCTCGAAGCCGACCGGACCATGTCCTCCGACGAGATCGTCCGCTGGGCACTTCAAGCGCTACGGGCAACGAGGAAGCGGGCCCGACCCGGCACGTCTTCGGAGCCCTAGTGCAGGTGGCGAAACCGGGTCGGCAGCGTGTTGAGCACGAAGGAAGCCGCCACTTTCAGATGCACGGTGCCCACCGCGACGACTGCGTAGCGGCCCGTCGTGCCGTTGCTGGAGCCGGTCACACTGCCGGGGGGGTAGGTGCCGCTGAAGGCGAAGAGGCACAGGCTTTCGTCGGGGAGCGAGCTGGTGGTGCCATTCGGGAGCTGGTCCTGGAGGCTGTCGGTGGAGATGCGGCGAACCCCGACCAAGCGTCCCTTGTGTACGACCATCTCCGCCGGAGGCAGTGCCCGGAAGCACGCGCCTGCGTTGGTGCCGAGCGTGATGCTCGGTCCCGCGCAGCCGACGAGACCCGCGGTCGCCAAGGCCACTGCCAGCGCCAGCGACGCCAGAGGAGCCCTCGTCATGTCGCCCCCTCTGCATTTGCCATGGTGGCGGTTGGGGCGCGTTCCCGCCAGCGGCGAAGCTGCCAGTTGGTAGCCCCCCATGCCGTCCAGCCGATGGGAAGCATGATCCAGAAGTTCAAGAGCCGGTAGAGCACGACGGCGGCCACCGTGCTTTCCTGGCCGCCGCCAAAGACGACCAGACCGATCGTGAGGCTTCCCTCGACCACCCCGAGTCCTCCAGGGGTAATCGGAAGGTTGGCGGCCAACTGGGCGGCGGCATAGGCCAGCAGCAAAGCCCGCCACGGCACCGGCGCCCCGACGGCGAGGAACGCCGCGATCAGGCAGGACACGTCGAACACCCAGGTAGCGAGGGCGTAACTGGTCGCCATGACCCAGTCACCCGGAGTTGGGGTGATGACATGAAGGCGTTGGACAAGGCGATCGAGCTGTTCGGGGACGCTCCCCTTGGGGCGCTTGAAGAACCGCTGAAAGAGGCGCAGCGGCCCCGCCAGGCGGTACGCGATCCAATCCCGCCGGCTCCAGGCCAAGATCACCAAGCCGGCCAGCAGCAGGAGGCCCACGATGACGCCGGCCAAGTTGAGGCCCGTGCCGGTGCCCGTAGCCCCGGCCAAGCCGATGCCGGCCAACACCACCAGGGTGATCTGCGCCAACGCGGCGGTGCCGACAAGTACCCAACCGGCAAGTACGTCGTCGGCCCCACGGGCGCGGTACTGGCGAAAGGCGTACACGTTGCTGAAGACCGGGCCGGCAGGCAGCGAGTTCTGGATCGAGTTGGCGGCGACGATCACTGCGGTCATTGTCCGGAGCCGAATGCGGACCGCTCCCGCCCGGAGCAGCCGTCGCTGCAGGGCCGCGAAGGCGGTCCACGAGATGGCCTCGACGACCGCCGCCACCGCCAGCCACTCCCATCGCAGGTGATTGAAGTAGGTGCTCGCTCCAACCAGTTCGTCGTGCTTGCCGTAGACGACGTAGAGCCCGTAGGCCGCCAGAGCGAAGCTGAGGACAAACCGCGCCCCTCGCCAGAACATCTTGCGATGGCGGTCGGCGGTGTCGATGGCACGATGATCGCACCCGTCAGGGTCCCGCCGGGCCGAGCCCGTGACCTCTCTCTCGGCCCCTGGCTCGTTCGACCTCCCGAGTGGCCGCCAAGATCCCCAGCTCGTCTCTGCGGCGTGCCGGGTTTTGCTCTGGTCTGGCCTGTTGGGTCAGGTCGAGCTTGCCGTCGGCCACATGCCAACGCTCGCGGTAGCCCTCCACGCGCTCGGCGGCCCGGCGCCACAGCTTCCGTTCTGTGGCGTCAGCCGGCGGTGCTCCGACGAGTTCCTTCACTGCGGTGGTGGGACTGATCTCGGCACCTCGGCCCAGGGCCGATTCCCGCCAGGCAATGGTTCGCCCCAAGTCGTCCCAACGACGGATTTGCGCTCCATGGTTCTCGATCCAATCCCGCCGATGGTCCGCGGCGCACGCCATCTCGGTCCGCCGGCCATCGAGCGCCGCCAGTGTGGCGGCTCCGTCTGGCCGGTTCGGGACTGACAGCAGCCATGCCCGTTCCTCGTCGAGTTGGCGGAGTGCGCTCGTAGGGACGCGCGGGGGTACGTCACGGCGCACCCCTTCGGCGAGGGCGTCGCGCTCATCGGCCAGTTCCGAAAGCGAGTGCGAGGCCGATGCGCTCGGCCCTGCAACGCCGTTGCCCCGGCTTGCGGAGAGTTCGCCCAGCAGCGCGGTCATGGGGTCGGTCGGATCTCGCGCGGGGACCGTCACCGGCGCCAGTACCTCGTAGACCCGGTCAGGATGGACGCTCGGACGGAAGGCCTCGACATGACCCCAGCTCAGGACGGGTGCCGCCGTGTTTCCGCGAAGGTAGGGAGGCGTGGTGGCATAGCCGTGGGCCAGCGGCAACTTGCGCTTGCCGGCGGTTACGGTCACCTCGTCGTCGCGCCCGGACCACTGGATGGTCAACTGCTGTCGTTCCGGATCGACCGCCGTGACCCGGCCCGTGGTTTTGCCTTTCGTTACCTGGAGACGGCCGTCTTTTCGGAGGGCGAGGACCTCGTCGCCGACTTGAAACCTTCGACCGGACACCTCCACCTCTGGGCCCTTGAGTTCGCCAGCCGCCTGGAGTTGCGCTCGGGCCTGCCGATTGAGGTGCTCTGCCTCCTCGGGGCCCAAGGCGACCATGCGGGGCGTTTTTCCAGCTTGTCGTGCCTGGTGCCAGTCGGCGACGAGTTGCTCGACGGCCGCCGACATGCGGTCGGTGACGATCACCCGGTTCTCTGCTCCGGCCCGCACCACCGGGGGCGGCGGCGGTCCCGGTCCGAGCCCCGCGGTTCGTGCCGGAGGGGCCCGGCCAACCTCGATGACGCTCGGCGTGCTTCGCAGCGTTTCCATCGCCGGGCTCTCGGCGCGTGCTCGCCGGGGTGCGCTGCCCACGTCGAGCAGCACCACTTTGGCCTGTCGGGAGGTGGCGTCGACGACCACCTGGTGGAGGTTGGCGGTCGACCAACGATCGGCGTTATCCACGATCACGACCGTCGGCTGTCCAGAAGCCGACGTCGGTTGCTCGAGGCCCGTCAGTACCTGCCACCTAGCCTGGCCCCGTTCGGTAGGGCTGAGCAGAGCGACTCGGTGGCCGCTGGCCTCCCAGACGCCTCGCGCCGCCTCGATCACTTCGGCCTGGCCCAGCAGGTCGCCTCGGACGACGTCGACGGACGCGCGACTCCGGGTGAGCCTGGCGACCGCGTCGGCGCCGAGCTGATCGAGGTGGTCGGGAACTTGGGCGAACACTGCAGGGCCAGCTGACCTCGGAGGGCCACTCACGGCGAGAGTGGGGGTCGGGATTGTGGACCGTCCCACGGCCGCCGTGATCTGCTGTTCGAGTCGCTGGAGCGTCGCCGTTGTCCAAATGCCCTTGCCCGCATCCACCGCCGTTTCGAGGAAGCGATCGGCGACCGCCTCCAACTCGGTGGCCGGGGCGCCTGCCACTGAAAGTTCCGCCGCCGCCCGCACGACATCGGCCCGGCGGATTCTCGAGTGCCGTTCGCTCAACAAACGGTCCAGTGCCAGCAGGTCCGGCCTCTCGATCCGGGCTCCGGCTGCTTGATGACGGGTGGCGGCGTCAGAAACCAATCCTCCGACGGCCGGGCGGTCGAAGCCTGACGCCGCCACCCGAAGTGGCCACCCCGGCGAATCTGGCTCCCGGTCCCGCTCCGCGGTCTGTCGGGTTCGCGGGCCGGCGCTGGCCCGGCCGATACGACCCGCCAGCCCCGCCTCGATCTCGGCGCGAACCTGACGGTGCCGTATCGATGCTGCCTCGATAGCCGCTCGAGGTACGCCCACAATGTCGCCGAGGCCGTGGCGGTCAACCGTCCATTCGAACCGAAGCCCCTGCTGGTCCAGGGCCCACCGCAGGTTTGCCTGGTACACGGCGCCGGCGGCTCGGCCATCTCGGTACAGCGACCGGCTGTCCAAGCTCGACCATTTGCCGTCCGTGCCATGGACCAAGTTGGCCACCACCACATGGGTGTGCAGGTGGGGATCGCCAGCGGCGCTCAGGGTGTGCTGGAACTCGGCTCCTACCACGCCTGAAGTCGACTCAAGTCGCTGCTCGGCACCCCGTCGAGTTCGGAGGGCATCGCGTTCCAGGTAGCCGACCGTGGCCTCGACGGCTTGCTCGTGGGCCCGCTGGAACCGCTCGCGCGTCTGGTCGTCGGCCATTGCCGCTACCAGCGACACCGATTTTGGCGCTGCCAGGATCAGGTCGAAGCCGTCGCGGCGGTGGGCGGCCCTGGTGGGGAGCAGTCGGTCGCCACCTGGCTGGTGGCCTGCCAGCACCGCTCGCAGGGACGTTTCGTCGATTGCGCCGCGCAGGCCGAGGTCCTGCGAGCCACTTCCGACCCACCGGCCGGGCGCCGGGCCCTCCAGGTAGTAGCGGGATTGGTCGCCCGCGATCGGGCGCACCACCAGCATCGGTCAGGTCCTTCTCATGTTGGTCATGAGAAAGTACTAGCACAACATAAAAATGTATGAAAGACTCAGAGGCACCATCCGGACAAGGAGGATTGATGACACTGATCCAGCAGCTCGTTGCCCAGACCACCGGCCCCGCACTCACACCAGATTCGTCTGGCCTTCCGGGGTCAGCCGTCCTGCAGACCCTGATCAATGGCATTGGCTGGTGGGCCTTGGGAGCGGCCCTTCTCGGCATCGTGATCGGAGCCGTGGCGTGGGGCTTGGGCCAGCACTCGCAGAACTATCACCAGGCTTACGCCGGCCGGAAGGGAGTGCTCGTCTCGGCCGCAGCGGCGCTGCTGATCGGCGGCGCGTCTCCGGTCATCAACTTTTTCAGCGCCTTGGGCGGGAAGATCAAGTGACCGGGGGCGGCTGCGGCCAGAGGGCCTGCGGCCGGTGGGCCTGCGGCCGGTGGGCCTGCGCCGTCCTGCTGGCCGCTACCGCGATGTCGTTGGGTGCGGCCAAGGCGAGCGCTGCGGTGGCGGGTCAGCCGCCGGCCGCTGCGGTGCAGCCGTTGGCGGTGGCGGTCCAGCCGTTGGCGGTGGCGGTCGAGCCGGCCGGCCCGGCGGTGACGGCGCCAGCGGCCTCGCCGGTTCTTGGCCCAAGTGGCGAGCCCGGCACACCAGCAGGACCGGCTGGACCGCTGGCCCCGGAAACACCAGCTGCGGCGGTCCCCGGCGACCTTCCCTGCGTTCCCGTCGTATGCAGCCTGGGTTCCGACGCGGTCAAGTCGGTGGCGCAGACCGTGCTCGGGTCCTTTGCCAGCTTCCTTGCCCAGGGGGTGGCGGACGTTCTCGACCAGGTCGCCACTGCCATCGACAACACCACCAAGGTCACCCTCGACGCCTCCTGGTTCCAGAGCAACTTCGACGCCATGCGCAGCCTGGCGGTTTTGGTCCTGCTCCCGATGGTGCTGGTCGGGCTCATCTCCGCCGTGATCCGTCGCGACGCCTCGCAGCTGTGGCGGGCCGGTGGCGTCTACATACCGGTGGCCATCTTGGGTGGCGTGCTGCTCATCGCTCTGACCGAGAAGGCATTGGCGGTCACCGATTGGGCGACGGCCGCCCTGACGGGCAACGTCACGACCAGTGACCACTCCGCGGTCGCGATCCTGAAAAACGCCGTGTTGGTCATCTCCGGCGATCCATCGCTGGCGAGCGCCCTGGCCGAGGTGGTGCTCATGATTGCTCTCTTCGGCGCTCTGTTGATCTGGATGGAACTCCTGCTGCGGACCGCCGCCATCTATGTGGTCGTGCTGTTCCTGCCGCTCGCGATGAGTGGTCTGGTCTGGAAGGGCAGCGCCCAGTGGACGAGAAAAATGCTGGAGGCCCTGGTGGCGTTGATCCTGAGCAAGTTCGTCATCGTCGTCGTCTTGGCGCTGGCGGCGGGCATGATCACCGCCGGCAAGGGGGTCGGCACCGTGATGGAGGGGGCCACATTGTTGATGCTGGCCGCGGCCGCGCCTTTCGCCCTACTGCGGCTGGTGCCGATCGTCGAGGCGGGCGCCATCGGCCACCTGGAAGGACTCGAACGCCGGCCGCTGGCCGCGGCCAAGCGGGCTGCCTCGACCGCGCTGCAAGTGGCGATGCTCGGTGCCGGGTCCGGAGGCGGCGCCCTGGCGGACAACGGCGGCGACGCGGGCGCCGCCTTGGGCGGGCACCGAGAGGCTGGCGGCCAGCTCGCCTCCGTCGGCTCACCCGACGGCGGTGGGTCGCGCGGTCAAGGGCCCAGCGGTGGGGGGCCGAGCGGTGGGGGTTCGACAGCACCGCCGCCACCGACCGCACCGCAAAGCCTTCCCGGTCCAGCCAGCTCACTCCCGCCCGGCACCGCCGGACCCGCATCCGGCACCGCGGGCCTCCCACCCGGCACCGCGGGCCCCGCCGATGCCGAGACCGATCCCGCGTCGGAGGTCGTCGGTGCCGGC
>JBOGGN010000416.1:0-1858 GCA_050744165.1 Acidimicrobiales bacterium
AATCGACTCTTATCCGCCTAGCGCCCTTGGTCTTCCGCAACACTTACTCAAGGCAACTGATGGACTTCCTGTTCTCGGTCTTGTGTTGGGCGACACGTCGGTTGAGGATGGCGGTGTCGGTGGTGGCGGGGATGGGGGTGGGCTACGACCGAACGACCGAAGTGGCAGGTGTGGTTGGTAGGGGGTGAAGGCGAGGCGCGGGTAGGCCCGGCAGCGGAGCCTGCCGGGGGCCGGGGGTTGTTGGTGGGGCGTCGCGGTGGTTCGCCGCGGCGTCAAGGCCGGTGCGTTTCGCTTCGGTTGCTGCGGGACGGCCCCTTGACAGGCTGGCGTTGACTCCGCCTTGTCAGCTGCTGGGGGGTGTGGCAGTCCAGAGGTGGGCGGGGCGTCCTGGGCCCTCGACGCGTTGGCAGTGGGCCCGGCTGTTGGCGGCGAGGGCGGCGAGGCTGTCGTCGATGGCGGGGCCGGGCCGGTTGCGGCCGAGGTGGTCGCGGATCTGGGTGCGGGTGAGACCGGCGGGGGTGGCGGCGAGGAGTTGGTGGAGCGTTTCGGCGAGAGGGTCGGCGGTGGTGGCGGCGAGCGCCCAGGCGGCGGAGCGGGCCGCGTAGTCCCACACGGCGAGGGCGGCGGCGAGGTGGGTGGGGCTGATGTGGTGGGCGCCGTCGGCGCAGGCGTAGATCAGGGCCAGGCGGCAGGTGTGGGCTTCGGCTCGGGCCAAGAGTGCCCCTGCGGTGCCGGGCAGGGACGCGGAGAGGCGGGGGTAGTTCTCCCACCAGGCTTTGCGGGCCTTGGGGTTGAACCGGAGGCGCCCGGCGTTTCTGGCCGTGGCCAGGTTGGCGGCCAGTTCGGCGGGCAGGCCGGTGCCGGCCAGGGGGTCGGGGTGGCCGCCTTCGGGTAGGAGGCGGACCCGGCGGACCGCGAGGAGCAGGAACCGGTTCAGCAGGCCGTTGGCGATCTCGAGGCCGCTGAGGTGGTGGGCGAGCTCGACGGCGGTGATGTGGCCGACGATGGCGAGATGGGCGGCGGACGCCTTGGCGGGGGCGGTGCGGGTGAGCAGGGCCAGGGGCCGGCCGTCCCACGCTGAGCGCAGCACCGGCGAGAGGGTGTTCTGGTCGCGTCCGACGGCTTTGAGGACGGTCGCGAACTCGGGTTCGAGGACCAGCAGCCGCCCGGCGGGGTTGCCCCGGTCGGCTCCGGCGGGGTCTCGCAGCGCCCAGATGAGCCCTTCGCCTGATGACAGCCCCGTCGAGGTCCGGGCGGCGAAGCCGGCGTCGGCGACGGCCATGAGGGCGGCGACGTGGTCCCATGAGGAGCCTTTGCGGGCTTTGGCGGACTCGCCGACGAGGACCACGAACTCGTTGGGGTGGTGGCGGGTGGCCTCCACCTCGAAGAAGGCGCCGCGCCCGATCACCGACCCGGCGGCCACGAGCAACTGGCCCAGGATGGCGACGGGGTCGGCCTCGGTGTGCGGGGCGATCGCCTCCACGATCGCCCCGGGGAGCCCCACGTAGGCATCGGAGTCCGGCGGGTCGGGCCACCCCGGCGGAGCAAGCAGGCTGGTGTTGCTGAGGGTGAGGGGAGCGTAGGCGGTCACTCGGCGTCGACCTCGCTCGCCGCGGCACGCGCCGAGGACTCGTCGACGATGCTCTTGTTATCGGCATAGGCAGCCACCAGCGCCTGGGTGGCCAGGTTGTTCACCGCTCGGGGAAGTCCCCTGGCCACCTGGTGAATGACCGCCACCGCGTCGTCCGAAAAGATCGTGTCCGACCTCCCGGCGAGTTTCGCGTGGAAGGCGATGTAGCCCGCCGTCTCGGTCAGTTCCATGCCGTCGAGCACGTAGCGCAGAGCGATGCGCTGGTTG
>JBOGGN010000417.1:0-26928 GCA_050744165.1 Acidimicrobiales bacterium
GCCCGGCCCTCGGCATCAATACCACCATGTCCCGCCAGGCGACTCCAGCCCGGTGCGCGGCCGCAAGGCGCGCGGCAACCGCCTCCGGTTCGCTCGACGGGTGGCGGCACTCTTCGGCCACCGCAGCCGGAATAACCCGGAGGCACGGGCCGAAACGAACCACCTCCCCCCATCCGTCGCCCTGCCGCCACCGGGGCCACCCGCCTGACGGCAGACCAGCGGTGTCCTCACCCACAGCCACCACCATCGGTACCGGCAACGACTCGGCCAGGCACCCCATGGCTGCCGTCGCCGCGTCGGCGTCGTCGATCAGGATCTCGTCCCAGCGTCGCGCCTCTGCGTCGCGCGCCCGGTCGTCGTCGAGCGCCGCCACCGCCTCTCGGAACAGCTGCGCCTCGTCAACGACGCCTCGCGACCGGGTCGCCTGCCGGTACCGATGCCGAAATGCCAGCAGGTCGGCCCACCGCTCCCCCAGCCCCCACCGATCGGCGACGGTCATGACCTGCTCGTCCTCCACGCCCGCCGCCTCGACTGCCAGCACGGCCGCGGCCACCTGGTCTACGAACGCCGCCCGGCCCAAAAGCCCTGCGCAGCCGGGCCACGATCGGGCGTCCTCAGCCGCCAACAACCGGCGTACCAAGCTCCACTGCTGGCTGCGACCGAGCAGCCGCGGCGCTCGCCCGAGGCGGCGCAGAAGATCGAAGGCGACCCCGAAAAAGGTCGTGATGGCCAAGGTGTCCACGGTCCACGAGTCGTCTGCCAAGGCCGCCTCCCGGAAGTGCTCCGCGGCATCCCGAGACCGGCAGACCACCAACAGCCGGTCCGGCCGGCCCGCCGCCCGCCGCCGCCAACGCTCGACCAGAACCGATGTGCGCCCCGTCGCGGGGCCGCCGAGGACCTGGCACCAGCCGGTGCCGTGCGCCAGCACCTGCTCCTGCTCCGCCGTCCACTGCATGGAAGGGACCCTATCGGGAGGGGTGTGACACTCTTTGCGCCGGAAATCGAGCCGGCCCTGCTCCGAACGACCCAGCTAAGGTCCTGTCCCCGAGCCACCACACTGAGGAAAAGGGGCAGCCTCGTGCAAGCCATCGTAGGACTCGTTCTCGCCATCGTCTGCTTGTTCGCCTGTCGTGCGATCGCCGCAAGTAAGGGCCGCGGCACGACGCTTTGGGCCATCTTGGGCTTCTTCTTCACGATCATTGCCCTGATCATCATCGCCCTGTTGCCGAAGAAAACCGTCTGAGCGGCGGGCGGCCCGCCGCCCTGCAAGGACTTCGTCAGGACTTTGCAAGAAGGGGGCAGCCGACCACCGGGAGGGTCGGGGCATGCAGACCCTCCTCGCAAGCCCAGCAGAATTCGACCCAGACCAGCGGCCTCGGCGCGCCCGCTGGCGACCACTTGAGCAGCCGACCGACGACTTGGTGCGCGCCGCGCGAGCTGGAGACAGCGACGCCGCGGGAGAGCTGTACCGCCGAACGTGGACCCGTGCTCGAAGGGTCGCAACTGGGTTCTGCCGACCCGACGACGCGGACGACGCGGCCGCCGAAGGGCTGTCCCGGGCGTTGCTTCGCCTGGAGCAACTTCGCGATCCGGCATCGGCCGAAGCTTGGCTCCTCCGCTGCGTAGTACGCGCCGCCATCGACCAATCTCGCCAGCTGCAGCGCCATCAAACGCTCCGCGCCCGGGCGGTTGCTGTCGGCCTGGCGTCGGCAACGGTCGAAGCAGCCGACGAGGCGGCCATGGAGACGCTCGACCGAGCCACGATGGCCGCAGCCATCGATGACCTCCCGCCGCCAGCGCGGAGGCTCTTGCTCGAGCGATACGGATCGGCGATACCGCTGCGGACCCTGGCGTCGGCATGGCAGGTGCCGGAAGGGACCATCCGCCGCCAGTGCGTCGATGCCCGCCGCCACGCCGGCCAGCGATACCTGTACCGCCAGCTCCGACCGGTGACGGATCAGGCCTGCGCTCGGGTCACCAACCTCCTGTGCCGGGAGCCGTATCACCGGCCGGGCCCCCGCCTCCGGCGCCACACGATCGAGCACCTCCGCAGATGCTCGGCTTGCCGCGACCGCCAGCGGGAGTTGGCGTGCGTCCTGCGCGAGCTCCGATACCGCACCCCACCCGGGTAGGAGTCAAGCGCCCTGGCGACGCCGCCACCGGCCCGGCGTCGCCGATTCGTCGGGTCGACCGGACAGCCCGCCGGCCAGCCGAGCAGCCTGCCCGGTCCGCACCTGCCGCCGACCAGCACCGCCCCCCCGCTGGCCGAGCCGCCTGCCGACCGCTGCCGGCTGGCCCGCCGACTGTCCGCACACCCGCACACCCGCACACCCGGGCCTCGAGCTCCGAGACCAACCTCCGGCCTGCCCGCGCTCGAGGCGGGCGGGTCGGACGTTTGGCCCGCCTCGGTGATGTTGCCGGCTTGGGCCCGAGGTGTGCCAAAGTCCGATCCATGACCCGCTCCGGCGTGCCCACCTTTGTGGACGACGACCGCCAAGACAGCATCGGGCGCAGGGCAACGACCGCGCTTGGGCTCGGCTTTCACCGGCGGCGGTGAGCGCCGCCCCTTTGCCTATTCGAGAAGCAGAGCCCATTCGAGAAGCAGAGCCCATTCGAGAAGCAGAGCGGCTGGCCGAGGAACTTCTTTTCCCTGATGCGATGGCGACCGATGCCGCCGAGCGGGTCCCGGCCGGCCACCTCGATGCCCTGGCCAACGCTGGCCTCTATGGGTTGTACGGGCCGGCGAGCGCCGGCGGGTTGGCCGCGGACGCCGGCGTCGCCCTGCGGGTGGTCGAAACGCTGGCCGGCGGGTGCCTGACGACCACCTTCGTCTGGGTCCAGCACCATTCCGTGGTGCGTGCGGTGGCCGCCAGCACGACCCCCGGCGTACGGGAGCGGTGGCTGGAGCCGTTGTGCCGGGGTCACTGCCGGGGCGGCATCGCGGTGGCGGGGATACGGCCTGGAGCCGGCGACATGTCGGCCCGGCGAGTGCTCGGCGGTTGGCAGATGGACGGCCGGGTGCCGTGGGTGACCGGCTGGGGCATGATCGATGTCCTCCGGGTGGCCGCGCGCGGCCCGGATGGCGAGGTCGTGTGGGCGCTGGTCGATGCCGTCGACTCGCCATCTCTCCGGTTCCAGCCGCTGCGCCTGGTCGCCGTCCAGGCCTCCGTCACGGGAACGGTGACCTTCGATGGCCACTTCGTCGCCGACGAGCAGGTGACCGAGATCGAGCCCTACGAGGACTGGCGCCAGCGCGACGCACGGGGCCTTCGGAGCAACGGCTCCCTCGCCCTCGGCGTGGCCGGTCGCTGCTGCCGCCTTCTCGGCCCCGGACCCTTCGACCGCTAGTTGATCGCATGTCGCGACGCCCTCGACCGCGCAGCCGGACACCCACCCCAGGTGGCGCCGGATCCGGCGGCGCTGGTGGTGGGGCGGGCGGCGGCGGCGGACTTGGCGCTGCGGGCGGCAGCCGCCGTCGTCATCAGTGCCGGAAGCCGGGCGGTCCTGTCCGATCAACACCCGCAACGGCTCCTTCGCGAGGCAGCGTTTCTCCTGGTGTTCGGCAGCCGGCCTGCCATCAAGGCCGACCTGCTGGAACGTCTTCGGAAGCCGGGCTGACAGGGAGAGAGAGCATGAAAATGTGAAGCCCGGAAATGTGGACAAATAGAGCACCCGATGGCTCTTCGGAATGGCCGAGAAACATTCCCCGAGGGCTAGACTTGGGCACAACAATCAGCCGACGAGAGAAAGGCATCTCACATGGCTCAGACCTCCAACGAGGCGCTCGAGAATCTCCGCGACATGTGGCGTGCCAATGGCCAAACCGCAGCCGACATCGACGAGGCTTGCGGCGCCGGCAGCAACTCCAAGGTGTGCCGCAACTCCGTCCACATGACCTTCGACGGCTTCGCTGACGAAGAGACCGGCGACGTGCGCACCGGCTGGCAGAACACCTTGGACCGGGAGGGCAAGCGTACGGAGCGCAGCTTGGCCGACGTGATCTTCGGGGACGGCCCGAAGCCCGATCTCGATGCCCATCCGCGTCACCACCGCCACAACTAGGCACTGGCAATCGCGGGTCCCGCACCGGTGAGCGACAACTGAATGGCGTACCCGGAGACGGTCGGGGCCCTCACCGACGTTCTGCGCCAGGGGGGGTACATCGCCGATCGGGGGTTGGCCACGGCATTGTTCGTGGCCCTGACCCTGGAGAAACCGTTGCTCGTCGAAGGCGAGGTGGGGGTGGGCAAGACCGAGCTGGCCAAGACGGTGGCCCAGATCTTCCACCGCAAGCTGATCCGCCTGCAGTGCTACGAGGGGATTGACACCAACCAGGCACTCTACGAGTGGGACTACGCCAGCCAGATGCTGCAGATCCGGGCGCTTTCGGAGCGGGAAATGGCCGGGGACGAGGCGGTCGAGAAGCTGTTCGGGCCACGGTTCCTGGTCGAGCGGCCACTCCTGGAGGCGGTGCGGGCCGGGGACAAGTGCGTCCTCCTCATCGACGAGGTCGACCGGGCCGACGACGAGTTCGAAGCCTTCCTGCTGGAGATCCTCTCCGACTTCCAGGTGTCCATCCCCGAGATCGGAACCATCAAGGCCGAGCGGGCCCCGGTCGTGATCCTCACCTCCAACCGGACCCGGGAGCTGCACGACGCCCTGAAGCGGCGCTGCCTGTACCACTGGATCGGGTTCCCGCCACCGGAGCGGGAGGTGGAGATTGTCCTTGTCCGCCAGCCAGGGGTCTCGGCCACTCTGGCCCGCAAAGTGGTGTCGGCGGTCAACAAGCTGCGGGACATGGACCTCAACAAGGCGCCGGGCGTGGCGGAGACCATCGACTGGGTCCGCACCTTGGAGGCGCTGGGCGAGGACGACCTCGACGCTGAGATCGCGGACGACACGCTGGGTGCGGTCATCAAAGAGCGCGACGACCTGGAGCTGGTTCGGGACAACTTGGGCGAGATCACCGCCGGTGCCTGAGGCGCCGGCCGGCGCCGCGGCCGCCCCGGGCGCCCCCTACGTCGGACTGCTCGCCGACTTCGCGCAGGCGTTACGCCGGGCCGGTTTGGCCGTGGGATCCGGCGACGTGCTGACCTTCGCCCAGGCCATGGCCCCTCTCAATCCCACCGACCTGGTGGACCTGTACTTTGCCGGCCGGACCACGCTCGTCCACCGCCACGACGACCTCACGGCGTACGACCAGTGCTTCCGGTGGTTCTTCTTGAGCGGGCGCGCCCAGACGCCTGACGACCTGGTGTTCACGTCGCGGTCCGAGGCCGAGGTGGCCGCCGGTATGGTCGAGCCGGCCAGCGAGGAGCCGGGCAAGGAACGCGAGGAAGAGGAGCGCCAGGCCATGGGCCTGATGGCCTCCAACCTCGACATCTTGAAGCACAAGGGCTTCCCATCCTGCACCCCCGATGAGTTGGCGGCGTTGCGGAGGATCATGCGCCAGTTTCGGCTGGCCCCGCCGATGCGCCGGAGCCGCCGATTGGTCCGGTCCGACGATGGCCGGCGGCCTGACATGCGCCGCACCGTGCGGGAGACCATGCGGACGCACGGCGAACCGTCGCGGATGTACTACCGCCGGCGCCGGACGCGGCCGAGGCCGCTGATCCTCATTCTGGATATTTCTGGCTCCATGGCCGACTACTCGCGATGCCTGCTGCAGTTCGCGTACTCCGCCCAGCGGGCCGCCACCCGGGTCGAGGTCTTCGCATTCGCCACCCGACTGACCCGCCTCACCCGCCACCTCAACCACCGCACCCCTGACGTCGCCCTGGAAAACGCGGCTCGGGAGGTCGTCGACTGGGACGGCGGGACCAGGATCGGCGAGTCGCTGGACCGCTTCGTCAAGCTGTGGGGCCGGCGGGGACTTTGCCGGGGCGGCGTGGTCGTGATCTGCTCCGACGGCCTCGATCGGGGTGACCCCGCGGTGCTGTCCGACGCCATGGATCGGCTGTCCCGGTTGTGTTTCCGGGTGGTGTGGATGAACCCCCACAAGGGCGACAACCAGCACTTCCGAGCCAGTACCCTCGGGATGATGGTGGCTGAGCCGTACATCGATGTGGTGCTGTCGGGCCACGACCTGGCCAGCTTGGAGGAGCTGGCGAAGCTGCTGCCCACGCTCGCCTGAGCGTCTGCGATCGGCACCGGACGGCATCTGGATTTCGGCATCGGCGGGCGGCAAGGAGGATGTACGGGTGAAGTGGAGCGTGGGCCTCGAGGCGGAGGCGGGCCGCGAAATGACTCGGGAGGAGATCGTCGAACTCGCCGACGCGGTGGCCGAGTGGAGCGGCGTCGCCTCGGGCATCGGCTCGAACTTCTACGGCGCCACCCTGCTGGTTGAAGCCCATGACCGGGACGGGGCAGTGGCTCGGGCCACCGAGGCGTTTCGGGAAGCCGCCGCCCGGGCAGGGCTGGCCGCGGGGGCCATCGTGCGCGTCGAGGTGGCCGATGAGTCCGACGACGAGGGTGACATGCTGGGCGGGCTCACTGCGGAAAACGACCTGCGGTGATCCGGCTGGGTTCCTTGGGGGGATACTCCTTCGAGGGGCCGCGCGTCCTGGCCGGTTGGACCCCGCCCGCCCAGGCGGCGGTGTACTGCGTTCTGTACAAGCCGCGACCCGACATCCACCCCGACAACTACGCCGTCATCTATGTGGATCATTCCGAGGACTTGTCCAAGGAGCGATTCCCGTTCAAGCACGCCAAGGCGCCGTGCTGGATTAAGCGAGCCGGCGACAAGTTCAAGCTCTACATCTGCTCGTTCGAAGTACCTGGGGGCACGCGATCGCACCGTGAGGTGATCTGCCAAGAGCTCAACGCCCTGTACCACCCCGGATGCAACGACACGCAGTGGCAGCGCTCCTGGGAGCGGCACTGGATCGGTGACTACGACACCCCGAACACGGCCCGGCCGCTGACCACGAGCCGCGATGCCCGCTTCTCCGGAGAGCGGGGGGCCGAGTTCGGCGACCTCCCGGGCAGCGCCGGATCGGGCACCGGCGGCGGCATTCCGTAACCGACGAACCAGCGATCGCCAAGAGCGACGCACCTGTGTCGGATCTTCCCGACTCAGGGTGGCGGGGCGACTCGGGGCGGGGCGACCTGATTCCAGAAAAATGGTTAGGTCGATGCCCGGTTGTGGCCCTCCACGGGACAGAGCCGGGCACGAATCTAACCAGAGTTCAACTTTGGTTAAGATAAGACCCGGTTCAGAACCGTATCGGGCTCGATACGGGCACGAATCTAACTACTTTTCCAAAAGTGAAGGACCAGGTATGGAGGTCGCCGAACCAGGCCCCGGCCCGCCTCGAGCACTAGGCCAGGGCGTCTAGTTCCACGTAGGCCGCGGGGTCCTTCTCAAAGGAGCGGCGGCAGCCGGGACAGCAGAAGTAGTAGGTCGTGCCCCGCAGCTCCAACGACCGGGCGCCGGGCCCGACGGTCACGGTCATGCCGCAGACCGGATCGGTGGCCTCTTCGGGCGAAGTCCCGTCAGTGCGTCCCTCGCCGACCGCTAACGCCACGCCCGAAGCTCCGGCACCGAGCCTCCCAGCGGCCTTCAACTGCACCAGCTGGGCCAGGATGCCAACCGCGATCTCCTGGTGGGTGGTCGGCCCCAGGTCGAGGCCCGCGGGTGCCTGTACCCTGGCCAGCTGCTCCGAGGCGATGCCCCGATCGGCGGCGTACCCGAGCACCGCCTCACCCCGCCTGGCCGAGGCCACCAGCCCGATGTAGGCGGCCGAGGTTGCGACCGCAGCCTGGACGGCCTCCTCGTCACCGTGTCCCTGGGTGGCGATCACCACCATCGAGCGGGGCCCCACCAGATCGAGCGAGAAATGGCGATTGAACTCCGGGCTGTCGACCTCGTCGGCCCGCCAGCCGAGTAGCTGGGCCAGCCCGGACAACGTGTGGGCCATCGGGGAGCGGCCCACGACGACCAGATGCGGGGTCGGGAGAACCGGCTCGATGTACACCTCCAACGCCCCCTCGCTCTGGCAAGAAATCGGCGTAACCACCATCCCCTCCGGGATGGCAGCCCCGAACTGCTCGGGGGTGCCGAGCAGCAGCAGCTTCGGCACCCCCTCGGCGATGACAGACTGTGCCAATCGGATAACGATGGGCTCGGAGCAGGCGCCGCCGATCCATCCCGACACCTCACCTGAGGCCGTGATGATGGCTCGGCAGCCCTGCTTGCCGGACGACGGGCCCTGGCGCCACACCACCGTTGCCAGGGCAAAAGGCTCACCTCGTTGCCGCAGCGTGGCCGCTTCCTCGAAGACCGTCCAACCGTCGTTTCCCGGGTTCATCAACAGCTACCTCCTACAGGACGTCGGTCTTCAGGGGTGGGTACCCGTCCACGTCGTGGCCCTCGGTAATGGCTTCCCACACCCGGTCGGGTATGCACGGCATGTCAATGTTGCGGACCCCGAGGTGCTGCACGGCGTCCATCACGGCGTTCACGAAGGCGGCGGGGCCGCCCACGCAGGCACACTCTCCAACGCCCTTGGCTCCGATGGGATGGTGCGGGCACGGAGTGACCACTTCGTGCAACTCCCATCCTGGCGTCTCCCAGGCGGTGGGCAACAGGTAGTCCATGTAATTCGACCCGACGCAGTTGCCGTCCTCGTCGAAGGTGATGAACTGCATGTTGGCCATGGCGTAGGCCTCCGTGAGGCCGCCCATGATCTGCGCCTCCACGATCATCGGGTTGATCCGGACCCCGCAGTCGTCGACGGCCACGAACCGCAGCACATCCCAGACCCCGGTATCCGGGTCGATCTCGACGGTGCACATGTAGCACGCGAACGGCCAGGTCAGGTTGGGTGGGTCGTAGTAGGCATTGTTTTCCAGGCCGGGCTCCATCCCCTCGGGCATGTTGCTGTAAGCCGCGATGGCGCATTCCTGGATGGACGCCCCCCGCTCCGGCGACGAACGCACGTAGAACCGGCCCAACTCCCACTCCAGGTCCTCCTCCGAGACCTCCAGCAGGTGGGCGGCCAGCTTGCGAGCCTTGGCCTTGACCTTGCGGGCCGCCATGGAGACCGCGGCGCCCGCGACCGGGGTGCTCCGAGAGGCGTAGGTTCCCATGCCGAAGGGGGCGGTGTCGGTGTCGCCCTCCTCGACCGCCACGTCGGCGGCGGGGATGCCGAGCTCGTGGGCCACGATCTGGGCCCAGGTGGTCTCGTGCCCCTGCCCCTGGGATTTGGCCCCGGTGCGCAGCAATGCCTTGCCGGTGATGTGCACCCGCAGTTCCGCCGAGTCGAACATCTTGATTCCCAGGATGTCGTACTCCCGGCTGTTTCCGGCTCCGAGCGGCTCGGTCATGGTGGAGATGCCGATGCCGAGCAGCTTGCCCCGCTGGCGCGCCTCTTCCTTCTTTTTCTGGAAGTCGGCGTAGCCGATGGCGTCGAGGGCGACGTCGAGGCATTTGCCGTACTGGCCCGAGTCCGTCAGGAACCCCCAGCAGGTCCGGTGAGGGAAGGCGTCGTCCTTGACGAAGTTCATCCGCCGGAACTAAGCGGCGTCCATGCCCAGCTCATAGGATGCCTGCTGCACCATCCGTTCCTGGAAGAACATGGCCTCGGTGACCCGGAACGAGCACCGGTAGGCGACACCTCCGGGCGCCTTGTTGGTGTACAGCCCCCGAGCCGACAGGTAGCCATGGGGGACGTCGTAGCAGGCGAACGCGGAGTGCAGCAGCCCGATCTTGAACTTGGTGGGTTGCGCGTCGGAAAAGAAGGCCCCGTGGTCCGACAGGGTGTTCATCCGGACACCGAGGATCTTGCCGTCCTTGCGCAGGGCCATCTCGCCGTCGAGGTAAATGTCCCTCGCGAAGCCGGTGGAGATGATGTTGCCGGTCTTGTCCTCTATCCACTTGACCGGGACGCCGAGCAAGACGGTGCCCGCAATGGCGCACACGTAGCCCGGGTAGATCGGCACCTTGTTGCCGAACCCGCCCCCAATGTCGGGGGAAACGACCCGGATCATCTGCTCCGGCAACCCCGCCACCAGGGCCAGCGCGGCCCGGATGATGTGGGGCGCCTGGGAGGTCATGTAGACGGTCAGCTTGCCGGTGGCCCCGTTCAGGTCGGCGATGGCGCCGCAGCACTCGATGGGCGAGGGATGCGACCGGGGGTAGTGGAGCTTCAGCTTGGAGACCAGATCCGCGGATGCGAAGGCATCTTCGGTGGCTTCTTTGTCGCCGATCTCCCAGGTGAAGATGGTGTTGTCGGCCTGGCCCAGCTTGTCGTCACGGATAACCGGAGCGTCGGCCGCCATCGCCTGGTACGGATTGACGATCGGGGGCAGGGGCTCGTAATCGACGAAGATGGCGTCGCAGGCATCCCGGGCGATGTAGGGATCGTCGGCGATCACCGCCGCCACCTCCTGGCCCTGGAATCGAACCTTGTCGGTGACGAGGACGGCCTGGGTGTCGTAGGAGAGCGTCGGCATCCAGGCCAGGCTGTGGGCCGCCAGGGCGGCACCGGTGACAACCAGGCGCACACCGGGGATCTTGGAGGCTTCGGTGGTGTCGATGGACTTGATGCGGGCGTGGGCCAGGGGGCTGCGCAGGAGCTCCATGTGGAGCATGCCCGGCAGGGTGATGTCGTCGATGTAGTTGCCCTTGCCCCGGATGAACCGGTCGTCCTCGACTCGCTTGCGGCTGGCCCCGAGGCCGCCGATGGAGATTTCGTCCAATGCCGTCATTTCATGCCTCCTTTCAGGCCTGGGCGCGCATCTTGTCAGCGGCAAACATGACCGACTTCACAATGTTCTGGTATCCGGTGCAGCGGCACAGGTTCCCCGACAGGGCCCAACGGATGTCCTCCTCGGTGGGGTTGGGGTTCTCGTTCAGGAGCGCCAGCGCAGCCAGCATCATGCCTGGGGTGCAGAACCCGCACTGCAGGCCGTGCTGGTCCTTGAAACCCTCCTGGATGGGGTGAAGGCCGGCAGCGCCGGCGAGGCCCTCGACGGTCGTGACCTCGCGCCCGTCGGCCTGAACCGCCAGCACGGTGCAGGACTTGACCGGCGTGCCTTCGAGCAGCACGGTGCAGCAGCCGCAGTTGGTGGTGTCGCAGCCAGTGTGGGTGCCGGTCAGCCGCAGCGCCTGGCGCAGAAAATGGGCCAGCAGGAGCCGGGGCTCGACCACCACGGTGCGGGCCTGGCCGTTGACCTTGACGGTGATCTGCTTGGTGGGGACCCCCTCGGCCGCCCGGGGGACTTCTTGGAAGAGGGTGCTCATGCCGCGATCCCCATCAGGATGCGCTCGACGAACATGCCGACGATGTGGCGTTTGAAGGTCGCACTACCACGATGATCACTCCTTGGTTGGGATGCTTGGGCCGCCAAATAGGCGGCCTCCTCAACGACGCCCTCGGAGAGCTCGTTGCCGACAAGGCTGCTGGCCGCCTCCGAGGCGTCGATGCTGGTGGACCCGACTCCCGTCAGGCCGATGCCGGCCCGAGTCACTGTCGACCCGTCCGTCTCTACCGCCACTGCCACACCGACGGTGGCGAAGTCCCCGACCCGGCGCTCCAGCTTCAAGTACCCGCCCTTGCGCAGGCCGCTGGCTGCCGGCACCACCGCCTCGACCGCGATCTCCCCCGGTTCGAGGCTGTTCTGGAAGGGGCCCGCGATCAGGTCGTGGACGGGAACGGTCCGAGTGCCGTTGGGTCCCCGGGCGATAACCGCTCCGCCGAGGGCGAGCATCACCGACTCCCAGTCGCCCTGAGGATCGCCGTGACACACCGCACCCACCAGCGTCCCCCGGTTGCGCACCATGGGGTCGGCGATCAGCGGGGCGCAGGCCGCCATCGTCGGCTGGGTCTGGTCGAGCAGCGACGAGCGCTCCAACATGGCATGGCGGCACAGCGCCCCAATGCGGAGGGTGCCGTCGCTGTCGGCCCGGTGGTAGTCGAGATCGGGGATGTTGTTCAGATCGACGATGACGCCGGGGGTGGCAAAGCGCAGCTTCATGAGCGGGATCAAGCTCTGGCCCCCCGCCATGACGCGGGCGTCATCCCCATACCGTTGCAGGCAGTCGAGCGCCTCCTCGATGGACCGGGGCGCCTCGTAGTGGAACCGGGCGGGATACATTCGCTAGCGGACCTCTCAGTCTCTGTCGTTAGATGACACGGTCGTCAGGGCTAGTAGCGCCGGTTGTCGCGCAGGCTTACCCGGCGGCGACCAGCCGGCGGCGGCTCCTCGGCACTGGCCGCTGGCGGTGGCTCTTCGTCACTGGCCGCTGGGGGTGGCTCTTCGTCAGTGGCCGGGGGGCCGTCATCGGGCACGGCGGTCGGCAGCGACTCGGCGCTGGGGTCGGGCCGAGGCTCCTGGTGGGGCGGCCACGGCCCCTGGACGGGCTGGGCCGCGATCTTCAGGTAGCCCACGATGAGGGGCCAGTCCCAGATCACGGGGCTCTTTCCGGTGCCTTCCTTGGGCGCCCCCTCGATCACCTCATAGAGGCGAGGGTTGCCGCGACTGTGGCCGTCGGACTCAATTGCCATACGCGCTCCCTAGCGTCGGGACGGCTCAGAGCAGGCCGTCAACTCGTGTGCTCTCCTGCGCTGCGCCCTGCGTTCGGTGCATCCGGCGACGAAAAAGGCGTGCATCGCCTGTTGCCGCTGCACCCGTCCTCGGCCACTGGTCCTCATTGCGCAACTCCCTCGCGTCCTTGGGTGTTCAAGGGCGCAAGATCAAGCTAAGTCGCCAGCCCTTCGGAGCGTCAACGGCGACTTCAGCGAAGACTTAATTCGGCCATAGCTCCCCGATCCCGCCCGGGAATCTTCGCTCCTACGAGCGTCACTATTCTGATCTCATGCCAGACGGCAGGCAACTTCGGCCGCCAGAGAGGCTATCCCGCAGACCTATTTGTGCAGTCTAAATCCTTCTACAGCAGTCCCGACCGGCTGTCGGCTCATTGTCGCCGGTGGGCGCGCCGGGTCCTTCGGTAGGCGTGGCGGCCTCGCCGGCCTTGGCGCCCTCGTGGAGCAAGTCGGTGCGGGCCGGCGTGCCCTCCCCGCTCTCCCCGCCATCGCCTCCCCGGCGTGCGTGGATCGGCCCCTCCCGGTCAGCGAGCGACGGCATCCGATGCCCCGTGCGCAACGCGATGATCTGCCCGCAGATGGAGACCGCCGTCTCCTCCGGAGTCCGGGCCCCGATGTCGAGCCCGATAGGGGCGTGCAGCCGGGCTAGCCCCTCATCGCCCACCCCGGCTTCCCGCAGCCGCTCGGCTCGCTGCACGTGGGTGCGCCGGTTGCCCATGACCCCGAGGTAGCCGACCCGCGTCTTCAGGGCCGAGGTGATGGCGGGCACGTCCAGCTTGGCGTCGTGTGTCAGTACGCAGATGGCGTCGCGGGGGCCGAGGTCCTGGCCCACCTTGTCGAGATAGCGGTTAGGCCAGTCGATGGCCAGCTCGTCGGCCATGGGGAAGCGGCTCGGCGTCACGAACACCGGCCGGGGATCGGAGACCACCACCCAATACCCGAGCACCTTGGCCACCTTGGCCAGGGCGGCGGTGAAGTCTACGGCCCCGAAAATGATCATCCGCGGTGGCCGTGCGAAGGACTCGACGAAGACCGAAACGTCCCGTTCCCGGGCCTGGCCGGAGAGCCCGTAATGGCGGGTGCCACTGCGCCCCACGTCCAACTCCCCCAGAGCGTCACGGGCCACGACGCGGTCCAGATTGGGTTGCCCCAGGCTTCCCACCGTGGCCGGACGCCCCTCGCCCTCGGCCGGGCCGCGCACGAGCATGGTCCGCCCCAGCGACTCCTCCGGGCCTTCGATGACGGTGACCAGGGCTACCGGCTCGGCCGCCCGCAGCGCCGCCCGCAGCCCCTCGTAGACCGGGCTGACCATCGGGCCCCGACCCCTACCAGCGGTCCAGCGGCTCGATGAATACGTGGATAGTGCCGCCGCAGGTCAGTCCGACGGCAAACGCCTGGTCGTCGGAATAGCCGAAGGTCACCAGCCGGGGCCGGCCGTCGCCGGCCAGGATGTCCATGGCCTCGCTGACCACCGCTCCTTCGACGCAGCCCCCCGACACCGAGCCGGCCACCTCGCCCTGGTCATTCACCGCCATGGTGGCACCGGGTTCGCGAGGGCCCGACCCTTCAAGGCCGACCACGCGGGCCACCGCCACCCGGCGGCCCGCTGCCTGCCACCGTTCGATGTCGTCGAGAACATCCCTCACGCCACAACCTCCGCTTTGTCGTTCCGGGCGGCACACCCCGCGATCGCCCGGATGACCTCGGCCAATGCAGCCACAGTATGGCCACACACGAAGAAATCAACCGACGGCAGGGCGGCCGCCATTCCCCCCGTCAGCGGCGCATAGCCCGGCGCCGCCTTGCGGGGGTTGACCCACACCACCCGATGGGCCAGGCGCCCCAGGCGGGCCATTTCCCGGCCGACCACCGCGGGGTCGTCGCGTTCCCAACCATCGGAGAAGATGGCCACGACCGCACCGCGGGCCAAGCCCCGGCGTCCGAAGACGTCGTTGAACTGGGCCAGCGCCGCCCCGATGCGAGTGCCCCCCGACCAGTCCGGGGCCCGCAGGCCGGCTGCCGCCAGCGCCGCGTCGACTCCGGGAGTGCGCAGCACCGGGGTCATCCGCGTCAGCCGGGTGGCGAACACGAACGCCTCGGCGCGTAGCCCGCTGGCCACGGCCAGCTGGAAAAACTGCAGGTAGGCACGGTGGTAGGGCGCCATGGAGCACGAGATGTCGCACAGCAGGACCACCGGCCGGGGCCGCCGAGCGGCCCGCCGGTAAGCGAGCGGCACCGGGTCGGCGCCGTGGCGAGCACTCTGGCGCAACGTCCGGCGCACGTCGACCCTCCCCCGGTAGCGCCGGGGTTCGAGGCGGCGCAGGGGGCGCAGGGGCGGGGCCCCCGCCAGGGCGGCCAACAGCATGGCTGCCGCCGCCTGTTCCTCGTCGTCCATGGCTGCGAAGTCCTTGGTGGCCAGCGCCTCCCGGGGACTGGCGGCGGCGGGCCACCCGGCCACCGGGGAATCGGCGACAGCGGCTTCGGCCCGACCGGCGATGGGCGCCCGTGTGAACATGTCCCGCCCCTGAGCGGGCAGGCAACCGGCAGCTCCCAATGGCCGGCCGCCAGCGGCGGGTGGCTGGTTGCCGGCCTCCTCCGCCGCCACCGGTGCCTCCGTCGCCGCGACAACGCCAACTGCGCCCCCGAACAACGCGCCGAAGACGGCGTCGAACACGCCCAGCTGCTCCCGGCCGGTCAGCAGCGTGAGGCGAGCGGCCCAGTACAGCCGCTCGCGGTCGAGGGGCTGCAGTAGGCCGAGGGCGGGCACCAGCCGTGCCGCTCGCTCGGGCGACACCGCAACCCCTTCGGCCCGCAAAGCCACCGCCAGCCACGCCGCAAGCTCGGCGCCGGGTCGTGAGTTGACGCTGTTACTTTTCAAAACACCGCCGCCCGGTGGACCCGACCCGCCTCCATCAGCCATCCGTGGTCCCCGCGGCGACCGGACCGCCGGCGCCCACCAGCCAGGCCATTCCCCGGTCACGCACCAGCTCCAGGTCCTCGCGGTACTTGAGCACCGAGCCCAGCGTTGCGCCGGCCGCCGCCGTCGTCAGCTCCGCCGCCCCGAGCAGGCACAGGGCGGCCACCCAGTTGACGCCCTCGGCGATCCCCGGAGCCTTCTGCAAGGGCAGGCTCCGGACCCGGCCCACCGCGTTGGCGACCTGACTGACCAGCGGGGCCGGTGTCGCCGGGACCCGCCGGCGGATGATGGCGGCCAGCCGCTCGTCATCGGGGTAGTCGATCCAGTGGTAGAGGCAGCGCCGCTTCAAGGCGTCGTGCAAGTCCCGGGTGCGGTTGGAGGTCAGAATCACTGCCGGAGGCACGACGGCGGTGATGGTCCCCAGCTCGGGGATTGTGACGGCCGCGTCGGCAAGCATTTCCAGGAGGAACGCCTCGAAGTCGTGGTCGGCTCGGTCGACCTCGTCGATCAGCAGGACCGCGGGCCGGGGCCCGGGGTGGCGCAGGGCGGCCAGCACCGGGCGGGCGAGCAGGAAAGCCTCAGTGAACAGGTCCGTTTCGGACACCTCGGCGTGGCGGGACTCAGCCAGGCGAATGCTGAGCAGTTGGCGCGGATAGTTCCACTCGTAGACCGCCTCGGCCACGTCGAGGCCCTCGTAGCACGGGAGCCGGATCAGCGGCGTGTCCAGAACCTGGGCCAGGGCCCGTGCTGCCTCGGTCTTGCCCACCCCGGTCTCGCCCTCGAGCAGGATCGGCTGCGGCAGCCGCAGGGCCAGAAACAACGCCGTCGCCAGCCCCGTCCCCGCCAGGTAGCCGGCCTCGTCCAAGCGTGCGGCCAGGGTCTCGACATCGGGCACCACGTCGGCCAGGGTCTCGACGTCAGGCACCACGTCTGCCAGGCCACCAAGCCTGCCGTCGGCGGCCGTCACTCCGGTGCCCCACCGTGCATGGCCTGCCACACCCGGCTCGGGGTGAGCGGCATGTCAGCGTGGCGGATTCCGATGGCGTCGAGCACCGCATTGACCACCGCCGCCGGCGAGCCCACCGTCGCCGACTCCCCCACTCCTTTGGCCCCGAGCGGGTGGTGGGGTGAGGGCGTCACCGTCTCCCCGAGCTCCCAGGCCGGAGTTTCCAACGCGGTGGGCAGCAGGTAGTCCATAAAGGAACCGCCCAGGCAGTTGGCCTCGGCGTCGAAAGCCAGGATCTCCATCAACGCCATGCCGATGCCGTCAGCCAGCCCGCCGTGGACCTGGCCCTCGACGATGGTCGGGTTGATCCGGGTACCGCAGTCGTCGACGGCCACGAAGCGGCGCACCTTGACCTCCCCGGTGCCGGTGTCCACGTCAACCACGCAGATATAGGCCCCGTAAGGGAAGGTGAGATTGGGCGGGTTGTACACCACCTCGGCGTCGAGGTGTCCGTCGACACCCTCGGGCAGGTGCAGCGAGCCGAACGCGGCAGCTGCGATCTCGGCGATGGTATGGCCGAGCGTGGGGTCGCCCCGTACGGACCAACGTCCCTGGTCCCATTCCAGGTCCTCGGGGGCGACCTCCAGCATGGCGCCCGCGATGAGGCGCGCCTTCTCCCGGATCTTGCGGGCCACCAGGGCGCAGGCGGCACCCGACACCGGGATGCTGCGGCTGCCGTAGGTGCCGAGGCCGAAGGGCGTCTGGTCGGTGTCGCCGTGCACCACCTCGATGTCCTCGGTCGGAATGCCAAGCTCCTCAGAGACGATCTGGGCGAACACCGTCTCGTGGCCCTGGCCCTGGGATTCCACCGAGATCCGCACCACCGCCGACCCGGTGGGGTGGATGCGCAGCTCGCAGCCGTCGGCCATGCCGAGGCCGAGGATGTCCATGTGCTCCCGGGGACCGGCACCAACCGACTCGGTGAAGAACGAGATCCCGATCCCCATCGCCGGCTCGACCTCGCCCAGGCCGCCGCTCGGCCCCTCCGCCGCCGAAGCAGCCGCCCGGGCCCGCCGCGCCGCCTGCTCCCGCCGCAACTCCGGGTAACCGGCCAGCTCCAGGGCCCGGTCCAGGGTCAGGGCGTACTGGCCGGAGTCGTAGACCCACCCGGTGGCGGAGCGGTAGGGAAACTGCTCGGGACGCAACAGATTGCGCCTCCGCAGCTCGGCCGGATCCATGCCCAGCTCGCGGGCCAGGCAGTCGACCAGCCGCTCGATCAGGTACACCGCCTCGGCCACCCGGAACGAGCAGGAGTAGGCCACCCCGCCCGGGGCCTTGTTGGTGTACACCCCCCGGACCCGGCAGTGGGCGGCCCGGATGTCGTAGGAGCCCGGGAACATGTGGAAGAACCCGGCCGGGTAGCGCGACGGCTGGGCGGTCCCGTTGAACGCCCCGTGGTCCGCCAGGACGTCGGCCGCCACCGCCAGGATCCGGCCGTCCGCCCGGGCCGCGATCCGGCCGGTCATGCGGTAGTCCCGGGCGAAGCTGGTGCTCATCAGGTTCTCGAAGCGGTCCTCGACCCACTTCACGGGCCGCTTGGTGACCATGGAGGCGGCGATGGCGCAGAGATAGCCGGGGTAGATGGCCACCTTGTTTCCGAAGCCGCCGCCGATGTCGGGCGCCACCACCCGGATCTTGTGCTCGGGAATCCCGGTCATGAGCGAGTACATGGTGCGCTGCGCGTGTGGTGCCTGGGTGGTCAACCACACGGTCAGCTTCCCGTCGAAGGGGTCGGCGTCGGCGACGCACCCGCACGTTTCAATGGGCGCCGGGTGGACCCGAGGGAAGACCATTGCCTGCTCGACTACAACATCAGCCGCC
This sequence comes from Acidimicrobiales bacterium, assembly GCA_050744165.1. GTDB lineage: Bacteria > Actinomycetota > Acidimicrobiia > Acidimicrobiales > Palsa-688 > JBOGGN01. Next base: position 18,293 of record JBOGGN010000417.1, read on the forward strand.
GCGAAGGCGGCCTCGGTGGCGGCCAGGTCGCCGGCCTGCCACTCGAAGACGAAGTTGTCGGCCTTGCCCGCGAGGTCGGTGCGGATGACCGGGGCGCCCGGGTCGAGAGCCCGGCGGGCGTCGGCGACCGCGGGTAGCGGCTCGTACTCGACGTCGACCAGCTCGGTGGCGTCACGGGCGGCGTAGGGATCGTCGGCCACGACGAAGGCAACTTCTTGGCCCTGGAACCTGACCCTGTCGGTGGCCAGCACCGGTTGGATGTCGTGGGACAGGGTGGGCATGGACGCCAGACCGAGGCGCGCCAGCGACTCCCCGGTCAGCACGGCCCGGACTTTGGGGTGGGCCTCGGCGGCCGAGACGTCGACCGACACGATGCCCGCATGCGGGAAGGGGCTGCGCACCACCGCCCCATGCAACATGCCCGGCAGCTTCAGGTCGTCGACGTAGCGACCCCGGCCGCGGATGAAGCGCCGGTCCTCCTTGCGGCTGTGCCGGCCGAAGCCCAGGCCGTCGACATCGAGCCGTCCGGGCCGGCCGCCCTCGGCGCCGGTCACCGCCGTGTCACCCGTCCCCGCCGGGGTGGGCAGCGGCCCACTGGATGGCGCGCACGATGTTCAAGTAGCCCGTGCACCGGCACAGGTTGCCCGAGATGCCCTCGCGGATGTCGGCCTCGCTGGGGTCGGGGTTGTCGTTCAAGAGGGCCCTGGCGGCCATCATCATGCCCGGCGTGCAGAACCCGCACTGCAGCCCGTGCTGGAGTGTGAAACCGAGCTGCACCGGGTCCAGCCGCCCGTCCTCCTCCAAGCCCTCGACGGTGGCGATGGCATGGCCCTCCGCCATCGCCGCCAGGGCGGTGCAGCTCTTCAGCCCCCGGCCGTCCATCAGCACCGTGCAGGCGCCGCAGTTGCTGGTGTCGCACCCCCAATGGGTGCCGGTAAGCCCGGCGTCGTCGCGGATGAAATGCACCAGCAACCGGCGGGGCTCGACCTCTCGGGTGTAATCGGTGCCATTGATGGTGACCGTCACCAGCACCTCAGGCGCCCTCGGGCCGGCCCGCCCGGGCCCGGGCCACCGCCTGGCGCAGCGCCCGAGTGGTCAGCTCGGCCACCAGGTGCCGCTTGTACTCGGCGCTGCCCCGCCCGTCGGTCGTCGGGTCGCAGCCCGCGGCCGCCAGCCGGCCGGCCTCAGCCAGCCGCTCGGGGGTGGGCACCTGGCCCTGCAGCGCCGACCGGGCGGGGTGGGCGTAGAGGCCCTCCGAGCCCACGGCGGCCAGGCCCAGCCCGACCTCGTTGACCACCTCGCCGAACATGGCGACCTGCGCCCCGACGGCGACCACGGCCCAGTCCCCGGACTTGCGCACCACCTTCTGATAGGCGCTGCCCGAGTTCGCCAGCACCGGCAGGCGAATCTCGATCAGCATCTCCCCCGCCCCGACCGCCGTCTCGTACGGGCCCTGGTAGAAGTCCTCGAAGAACACCTCCCGCCGCCCGGCGGCACCCTCCACCACGCACGTGGCGCCCAGAGCGGCGCACACCGCCCCCAGGTCCTCGGCCGGATCGGCCTGGCACAGCGAGCCCCCGATGGTCCCCCGGTTGCGCACCAGGGGGTCGGCAATGACCCGCTCGGCGTCGGTCACGATGGGAAAATGCCGGGCCACCAGCGCCGACTCGAGGAGCGAGCGGTGCCGGGTCAGCGCGCCCACGCAGAGCACTGGGCCTCGGAGCCGGATGTAATCGAGCTCGTCGAGGTCGTTGATGTCGATCACGTAGTCGGGACGGGCCAGCCGCAGCTTCATCATCGGCAGCAGGCTGTGGCCACCGGCCAGCACCCGGGCATTGGCGCCGTGGCGGGTCAGCAACGCGATGGCGTCGGCCACGCTGGCGGCCCGCTCGTATTCGAACGCCGCCGGGACTTGCACCCGCGGCAGCTTAGGAGTCCGAGGTCGCGAGCCCTCCGGCCGTAGTGTCCGAGGTGGTGACCCTGAGCCAGCTGCGCGTGTTTCTTGCCGTGGCCCGGCTGGGCGCGGTGAAGGCGGCCGCCCAGTCGCTGGAGGTAACCGAGCCGGCCGTTTCTGGGGCCGTGGCGTGCCTGCGCAAGGAGCTCGGCGACCCTCTGTTCGTGCGCAGCGGTGGCGGCATCGTGCTCACCGCCGGCGGCCGGCGCTTGGCCGCCAGCGCGGCCGACATCCTGGGCCTGGCCGAGGAAGCCCGGCGCCATATCGGCGGCGCCGCCGTCGAGGTCCCCCAACTCAAGGTGGCGGCCACCGCCGAGGTGGCCGAGTACGTGGTCCCGCCTCTGCTCGAGGTGTTCCGCCGTCGCTACACGGCGCTTGAGACCTCGACGCTGGTCGTGCCCGCGGCGGCGGCGGGCGACGTCTTGCGGGACCGGCGGGCCGACGTTGTGATCGGGCCCCGGCCCGGATCCGAGAGCGACGCCTCCGTGGAGTCGGTATCGGTCCTCCGCTACCAAGTGGTGGTGGTGTCCTCGCCCCAGTACGTGCGCCATGGCAACCGCCGCCAGGTCCCCGAGCACCCAGGGACAGGCGGCGGCGACGCCGGCCAGCTGGCGGCCACCACCTGGTTGCTCGGCCCCGGGGGCATGGATCCCGACACGGTCGCGGGCGGCTTCCTCCTCCGTATGGGGGTGAAAGCCGAGGAGGTCCGGGCATTTTCCAACCTGGTTTCCGCACTAGAGCGGGTGGCAGCGGGCGACGGGCTGTCGATGGCCTACGCCCATGTCGTCGGCCCGGCTGTGCGCGACGGGCGGCTGAGGGTGGTCGACCTGCCCGGCACGCCCGTCAACGGGCTCCTTTGGGCCAGCGCCCTCCACGCCGAACGCCGGTCGGCGACGGCCACCGCCCTGCTGCGCTGGATCACCACCCCGATGGCGACCCACGCCATGCAGACCGTCTCCACCGGGGTGCCCATGTCCCGGTTCACGCCCCCGGTGTACGTGACCCTGTGGCGGAGGTAGCGGGGAATAGTTGACTTAGCTGATCGGTTTTTGCTTGTATAGGTCAGGAGGTCCGCGTGGCCCGCAAGCTGTTCAGCTTTCCCAACCCTGTGAACGAGAAGTCGGCCCGGCTGGTGGCCACCGGTGTGGTCCTCATGTGCCTGGCCACGATTGTGTTGAACCAGCCCTGGCTGACGGCGGTGATCGCGTACGGCTTCATCGCCCGGGTGCTGACCGGCCCGACGCTGAGCCCGCTCGGTCAGCTGGTCACGAGGGTCATCACCCCTCGGCTGCCCGGACGGGCCAAGTTGGTCCCGGGACCGCCCAAGCGCTTCGCCCAGGGCATGGGGGCGTTCATGTCGACGCTGGCCTGCGTGCTGGCGCTCGGCTTCGGGCTCACGACCCTGGCCTATGTCGTCCTCGGGCTGATGGCGGCCGCCGCCTTCCTCGAGGCCGCCTTCGCCTACTGCCTGGGCTGCAAGATCTTCGGGTTGCTGATGCGGCGCGGCATCATCCCGCCGTCGGTGTGCGAGGAGTGCGCCGACATCTCCAAGCGCCACCCGCAGCTCGCCTAGCTCGCCCAGGCGGCGACCGCCGGCAGGAGCTACTCGTGCGTGCGCGCCGTCAGGGCGATGAGCAACTCCCCCAGCTTGTGATGCTCGAGCTCCACGTGGCGGAGGGGGAGGCTGGCGTCGATCTCGTAGCGGTTGCGGCGGCCCTGGCGGACGCGCTTCACGTAGCCGCTGTCGACGAGGTCGGTGACGATCGACTGCACCCGGCGCTCGGTGATCCCCACCTGTGTTGCGATCTCGCTCAGGCGGACCTCCGGATCGGCGGCGATCGACAGGAGAACCAGGGTGTGAGTGGTCACGAAGGTCCAGCCAGTCTCGGGGCGTTCCATGACAGAACTACTCACTAGCCACAAGATACACGAACTGTCCAAACGTACGTACTTTGTTACCGGAATCAAAGTTCGTGTTTCGTCGAAGGTGCACCATGGGGTGGCCCGAATACCTGTACGTATGCGGTAGGTATTCGGGCCACCCGACGCCCATGCGAGCGCCCCCGCGGATCAGGCCGCCGAGACGGTGTCCTGGATGATCTTGAAGCGAGCCCCGTTCGGGTCGGCCAGGGTCCCCATCCGGCCGTAGGGGGTGTCCACGGGCGGTTCCACTACCGAACCGCCGAGCTCGGCCGCCTTGGCCGCGGTGGCGTCGGCGTCGGGAACGCCGAAATAGACGGTCCAGAACGACGCCGCCGCCTCCGGCAGGTACCCCGAGGCGTCCATGACGCCAGCCAACATCTGGCCCTCGGCGTTGAGGGTGGTGTACTTGAACTCCGGGGTGTCGCTCGCGGTCTCGGTGTTCCAATGGAACACGTCACGGTAGAAGCCCAGGGCTGCGTCGTAGCCCTTGGTATGCAGCTCGAACCACGACGGGGTCTGGTTCTCGGAATAGGTCGTGAACCCGTGGAACGTGCCGGGTTGCCACATCCCGATGGCAGCGCCGGCGGGGTCAGTGACCACGGCCATGGTGCCCATGTCGCCGACTTCCATCGGCGGCACGATCACCTGGCCACCGGCCGAGCCGGCGACCTCGGCGGTCTTCCTGGCGTCGTCGGTGCAGAGGTAGATCGACCAGACGTTGGCGCCGTCCATGCGGGAGCCGTGGCTGGGCATGGCGCCGCCCATCGGCTGGCCGTCCTTGGTGAACATGAAGTAGCCGCCGAACTCCTCTGAGGGCTGCTCGGCGGTCCAGCCCAGGAGCTGGCTGTAGAACGAGCGGGCCCGCTCGGTGTCCGAGGTCATCAGGTCGATCCAGCACGGGGCCCCGATGGGGGAAAAGTCGCGTGTTGCCATGGTGTCTCTCCTATGTGGTTGGTCGCGGTCGTTACCGTTTTGGACGACAGCAGGGGCGGAAATTCATCGGCCACCGATCACCCTAGGAACTCAGGGCCTATCCGGCGCCAATCACCCCGCCGGTAGGTTGGGACCCGATGGCATCCGGGCCCGACCCAGGCCCCGTATCGGTGATGAGGCCCCCAAGCACAGGAACTACGTGACCGACCAGCTCGCCAGCCCCACGAACGACTTGGACGGGCGGGATGCCACCGAGCCAGTCGGCCTGGTGCCCTTCAGCGTGATCGACGAGGCGGTCCACCTGCTCGACACCGAGGCGGCACCGTGGAGCATCCAGCTGGAAGTGCGCCTCGAGGGCCGCATCGACGAGGACCGCCTCCGCAGCGCCCTGCTCCACGCCGCCAGCCGCCACCCCATGGCCCGGGCGCGCAAGAAGCCGTCCCGCCGCACCGCCCGCTTCGACAACTGGGAGATACCGGCCGCCTTCGACCTCGATCCGGTCCGGGTCGTGCACTGCGCCGACGACGAGGCGGTGGCACAGACCCGGGCGCGGTTCCAGAGCTTCCCGGTGCCGCTGGCCGAGTCACCCCCGCTGCGAGTCCGGGTGGCCCGGGCACCGGCGGGCGACACCGTCATGGTCAACGTCAACCACGCGGCCATGGACGCCTACGGGGTGCTGCGGCTGCTCCGCTCGGTGGCCCGGGCCTACACCGGCGAGGACGACCCGCTCCCGGCCCTCGACTTCAACCAGGTGCGCGACCTTCCCAAGCGGCTGGCGGCGCCCACCCTCGGGATCCGCGTCCGCCGCCAGCTGGTGCTGCTCGAGAAGCTGCGCGATCTGGCGAAGCCACCGGCCCGGCTGGCGCCAGACGGGGCCACCAAGGACACCGGCTACGGTTTCCAGCTGATCCAGCTCTCGGCGGCGGACACCAAGGCCCTGCTCGCCCTCGTCCATCCGGGCACCGTGAACGACGTCCTGCTGGCCGCCCTCCACCGGTCCATCGCCGGCTGGAACCAGGACCACGCCGCCCCGTGCGCCCGTATCGGCGTCCTGGTGCCCGCCAACCTCAGGCCCCCCGAGTGGCGCTACGAAATGATCGGGAACTTCTCGCTCCCCACCCGCATCGCCACCAGCAGCCGGGCCCGCGAGACGCCAGCGTCGACGTTGCGCTCGGTGACCACCCAGACGCGGCGCAAGAAAAAGGTGGGAATCGGCACCGCCCTGATCGAGTTGCTGGGCAACTCCAAGCTGCTGCCGCTGTGGGTCAAGCAGGTGATGGTCCTGGCGACGCCTCTGACCGGCAACCGCCTGGTCGACACCGCCATGCTGTCCAACCTCGGCGTGCTGCGCGACGTCCCCTCCTTCGGCCCGGAATCGGGGGCGGTGACCGGTTTGTGGTTTTCGCCGCCCGCCCGGATGCCGCTCGGCCTGGCGATCGGCGTGGCCACGATCGGTGAGCAGCTGAATCTCAGCCTGCGCTACCGCCGCCGCCTGTGGGACGCCGACGCCGCCCGCCGCTTCACCGACCGGTACCTGGCCGACATCTCGTCCTACCTCGGCTGAACTTCGCCGAATTCGTCCTGCAGAACTCGCAGAACGCTTGAACTATGGCCGCCGTGCACATATATTTCGGCCCCAAGGAGGTCACGATGACACGACTAGGGCGGACGGGGTTGGTTGGGGCCATTGTCTTGACGGCTGCCACCTTTTCCGGTGTCGCGCAAGCGGGGGCGGCGCCAGGACCAGGCGTGCAGTGCGGCCAGGTCGTCACGACAAGCGTCACCTTGACGGCGAACGTGGGCCCCTGCTCGGACAATGGCATCATCGTCGGGGCGGACGGCATCACGGTGAACCTCAACCGGCACAAGGTCTTCGGCACCCCGAATCCCGGCGACGGCGCCGGTGTGCTGGTGGCCGGTAAGTCCCATGTCACGGTGGAAAACGGCACCGTGACTGCCTTCGACGCCGGCGTGGATATCGTCAACGGCCAGGACAACGTCGTGACCGGAATCACCGCCACCGCCAATATCGGCTCTTCGGGCAACCCCGAGGTCCCCGACACCTTGCTCGGTGACGGCATCCTCATCGAAGGATCATCAGGCAATCTCATCGCCGCCAACACCGCGACCGCCAACGGGCCCTACTCCGGTATCGGTGTCATCTCCGAACCAGACAGCGACCACCAATTCCCCGCGGAACCTTCGGCGTCCAATAAAATTGTCGCAAACACCGTGAAGAACAACATCAACTGTCGCTTCGGAGATTTCTGTGACAACGACGGGATCCGCCTCGAGCCCGGTGTCGGGCCCGCCAACCAAGTGTTGAGCAACACCGTGAATGGAAACGGCCTCGACGGCATCTCGCTCTTCGCCGACACCGATGCCAACCTGGTCACAGGGAACACGGTGAACAACAACGGATTTAATGGTGCCGTGCCCGGCGACGGAATCCGAGTTTTCTCCAGCCGCAACACGATCACGGCCAATACTGCCGATGCCAACGCGGCCGGCGGCGTCAGCGTCGGGCGCCGGCCCATAAGCCCGCCAGGATCGCTGCCGCCCAACAGCTCGACGGGCAACCCCCGGGGCATGGACAACACCCTCACGGCGAACACCGCCCTGCGCAACGGCATCGCCGACCTGTACGACTCCAACCCCGGCTGTGACCACAACGTGTGGCAGGCCAACACGGGCACCATCGACGAGCCGTCCTGCACGGCCTCCTAAGCCCTCGCGGTGCCACCCCGCATCCGCGAGACTGAGCACCGTGATTGACATCGAACCGGCTACCGCCGCCCTCAGCCGGCTGGTCGCCGGCGTATCCGACGACCAGCTACCTGACCCCACGCCCTGCCAGAACACCGTGGCCGACCTGCTCGAGCACGTCAACGGCTTCTCGCTGGGGTTCTCGGCCGCGGCGGCCAAGACCGAGCCCCCGAGCGGGGCGTCATCGAGCGACGGCTCCGGCCTCGGAACCGATTGGCGCACCCGGATCCCCGCCCAGCTGGACGCGCTGGCGGCCGCCTGGCGAGCCGAGGACGCCTGGAGCGGGATGACCAAGGTGGGCGGCCTGGAGCTGCCCGGCGAGGTGGCGGCCGCGGTCGCCATCAACGAGGTTCTGGTCCACGGCTGGGATCTGGCCCGAGCGACCGGGCAGCGCCTGGATCCCGACCCCGCCATGGTGGAGACGGCCTACCCCTTCGTGGAGGGCGTGGCCACCCGCAGCCCCGACGGTAGCCCCGGTCTGTTCGGGCCGGTCGTCGCCATCCCCGACGACGCCCCCCGGTTCGAGCAACTTCTCGGCCTCGCCGGCCGGGACCCCCAATGGTCACCTGAATAGGTAGAAAAAGCACCGGGGAAAATACCTCGGGCCACGCGCCACTCGCGCCGCCCGAGGAAATTTACCCAGCGATTTGAAATCGGTAGCGAAGTACTTCGGCCACCGCTTCCTATCGCAGCCTTCGGCCGCAACCGGACGCCTCGCGTAATGTCGGAGCCATCGTTGAATGGCGGCGGCCGAAGACTGCGAGGCGACGCGGCATGGTCGCGGTGAGCGTCGGTTGACGGGCCGGCGAAGCCGGCCCTGTGCGCCCGGGTCGGCTGCGGGTGGGCCGAAGGCGTGGTGGGTGCGGACCGGCCCCGGTCTGCGGTTCACTTCTTGTCGTCGAAAAAAGAGGGTTTCGCGCAGGAGGTCGGGGCCGTGTCCGCATTCGAGATGGTGCATCAGGATCGTGTCGCAGGCAAGCTGGTCTGCTTCGACCGGCTGATCTTCAAGGGGCAGCTTACCCGGTTCTATCCGCCGGGGGCGATAACGGCGTTCCTGGAC
>JBOGGN010000418.1:0-5376 GCA_050744165.1 Acidimicrobiales bacterium
CCGAGCTGGCCGCCTTCCCGAGCATGACCAACGGGGTGGCCGACCCTCCGCCTCTTCGTCTCGCCCGCTGGGCTTCGCTCTTTGGGGAAGAACTGGCGGAAGTCCACCGTCTCGCCGGCGGTTCGACTCCGCTGAGCGACATAGAACTCCAGGAGGTCCTCTACCTGGCGGGCCGGCTTCTGTCGACGCTGGCGGACCGGTCCCTTAACCGAGTGGACGACTTCCGGCTCGGATAAGCCCCGCCTCTTTCCCACCGGTCCGGGACTGGGTCGCACGGCGGTCCGGTAAGACGTAGGCCTCCGCGGCATGGACCTGGCTCGACGGTTCCACGGCCACAGTGTCGCGTTGCGTTCCTCCTTGTCGATTGATCCTCTCGATGGGGAGAGTTTCTCCGGTGATCAACTGAACGGCTGTTGCGACCGTTCGGACCGGCCGCTCGGGGTCGTTGTCGCGGTCTGGCCGCTCATAAATCGCGACTCCATCTCGTTTCATGCAAGATATATTGCGTCTTGTGAGAACGTCAGCACCGGCCTTGCTGCCGCTGTTCCGGTCTCGGACCCAGCTCGACGTTCTCGGGACTCTGTACGTGGGCCCGGCGCGCGAGTGGACGGTGACCGAGCTGGCCGACGAGGTTGGTGCCAACGTGGCGACAGTCAGCCGTGAGGTCGTCCGGCTGGCGCGGGCGGGCATCGTCGCGGTCCGCGGCCAGGGTCGCAACAAACTGGTGTCGGCCAATTGGAACCTCTCGTGGGCCGGGCCGCTCGCCGAGGTGCTCGACCGCACCATCGGTCCGCTGCTCATGCTGGCCGACGCGCTCGCCGACGTCGCCGGCCTGGAGGAGGCGTGGGTTTTCGGGTCTTGGGCGGCGCGCTACCAAGGCCACCCCGGTCACGCCCCCCACGACATCGACGTTATCGCCGTTGGTGATGACCTCAGCCAGATCGCACTCGCCAAGGCGTCCATGGCGGTGTCGGAGCGGGCCGGCGTCGACGTCAACCCGATCGCGGTCCCCACCGGCAAGTGGGCCTACCCTGCGCCGGGGTCATTCGTGGCTGACGTGCGGGCTGGGCCGACCGTCCGGGTGCCGGTGGCGAGCAATGCCTGACCCGCCGCCACCGAACTCGAAACCTGCGCCGCGTACCGGGGCTCGGCCCGGCGGTGACCCCAGTGTGGCGGGACCATCCGGCCCTCGAGATAGCGCCGCGACACGGGCCCGCCTGACCGAGTTGGCAGCGACCGGCCAGATCGAGCGGGTCCGCCCCAACCCCGCGTTCCAGGCCCAGCAAGTCGACGCTGCGAAGAAGAACCTCCAATGGGCCGAGCGGATGCTCGATGACAACCCGCTCGCTGCGCTCAGCAATGCCTACGACGCGGGGACGGGGAGCGCCGACGTTGATGCACTAGCATCTAATGCGTGCGCACCACCTTGACGATTGCCGACGACGTGCTGCACGCCGCTCGGGAGCGGGCTCGGCGCGAGGGACGCCCGGTGGGCGATGTGCTCTCGGATCTGGCTCGGGCGGGATTGAACGCTCGGGGTGCGGCACCGTCGGAGCCGGCGACCGGGCAGGATCTCTACGGGTTCGTCCCCTTCCCGCGGCGGGGACCGGCCGTGTCCAACGAGCTCATCGATCTCCTACTCGACGACGACCCGGCGTGAGGTCGCTGCTCGATGTGAATGTCCTGCTGGCGTTGCTCGACGCCGACCATGTCGACCACGAGCGTGCAAGAGACTTCCTCGATCAGGAGATCGCCCACGGTTGGGCATCCTGCCCGATCACCCAGAACGGGTTCGTCCGGATCATCAGCCAGCCGAGATACCCGAGCCCCGTCGCCCCGAGCCTCGCCGTCGAGCGCCTCCGCCACGCCTGCGCCACACCCCACCACGCCTTCTGGCCCTGCGACTTCTCGCTGCTCGATCCCGAGATCGTCGACGCGGCTCTGCTTCACGGGCCCCGCCAGATCACCGACGCCTACCTGCTCGCCTTGGCGGTACGCCACCGCGCTCGGTTCGTCACCTTCGACCAATCGGTGCCACTGCACGCCGTCGTCGGCTCGACACCGGACCATGTCCTGGTCTTGTAAGGCGCACCCCGGCGCCGAGCCAGCCGGCGGCAGAGCAGGTGACCACGCCGCGAACGGCAAACATCTCCTCTCTCGGCGGTCGCCGGCCGCCTTCTGTCCACCGTCGTCGGAGCGGTCCCCTCGACCGGGTCGATGACGTCGGGCTCGCACTCGGCGACCACCCTTGGCGTTGAGCAACCTTCCCCTCCCGCCCTCGTCCAACCATCTCCATCGATCCTCCCCCGGTGGAACCTCCGACGCCCTCGGCTTCGAGGAACTTCCCCGTTGCTCGGCCGGCGTTCACCCGGCTCGGTCGTGGGAGACGAACCTGCTCCTCGGGCGCCCGGAGTCGGCGTCGGGCGGGCCACGACGGCGGCGTCTTCTAGACTGGCGGGGCCGCCAGCCACTGTCAGCCACCCACGAAGCATCTCGTGTGTTTTTCGTCGGTGCTACCGTGACTGGGGCCCGGCGGGCCACCATCCCGTCGGTCACAAGCCCAGAATCTGCGCTCGTAGCTCAACGGATTAGAGCATCTGACTACGGATCAGAAGGTTGGGGGTTCGAATCCCTCCGAGCGCGCCGACCGACCGAGAAAGTGCAGGTAGAGGGGGTGTGAGGCCTCCGGCGGGTTGGTCGCTCAGAGCTCTGAGAGCCACCCTCGGCCGAACGGGGGCGGTCATCGACGGCTTGGAGCGACCGATCGGCATGACTCAACGTGCTCGCCACCGGCATCGTGGGGCCCATCAGATCGACTCGATCCGCCCGCGCCCGGCCGGCAGCTGAGCCACCAGCTCGATATGCCAGCTGCTCGAGAAAGAGTCTCTTAGCAGCAGGTCAACGCTGAAGTCGTACGCGCACCTGCGACCCGACCAGCCATGCCCCCTTGGCGAGACGCCCGGCACTGACTCAGGGACAAGCTCCTCCGACGAGGCCAGGCGAGCGGGCGACCATCCCAATCGACTCAGTCGACCCGAGGGGTGAAACCCCTCCCTGTTTCGCTCATGACCACTCGCGCGATGGCGCGCGCGAGTGGTCGGATCCACCGTTTGGTCTGCATGACCTGGAAAGATGTTCGGTGGGACCCGCCTTGCGAGTCCCACCTAACAAAACCAACGGAGCCAAAACGACCCGAGTCGGCCTAGGAACCTTCATCTTGGATCGCGGCGGCTCCTCATCACAAGAGGAGATTCGTTTGACAACGTCCACGAACACCATCACCGCCCAAATCCGGTGCATCAACAAGACCGATCGGTTGAGCGCCTATGACCGCATCAAGGCGGTCGGGGGCGTGAACCCGGACCGTACAAGCTGGAAGCTCACAACGGACGAAGCCATCGCCGGAATTGAAGTCGGCAAGTATCGCTTCTTCGTAGAGCGGCCGGTTGGACACCGGGTCTCGGTCATCGTTGCCGTCTCAGCTACAGGGCGTAAGTACCTGAAGACAGAGAACGATGGCGAGCAACCCGACAACTTGCTCGCCCTTCCGGAATGTCCTTAACACGGCCGACTTCACGAGGGGGGAGCCCACGTGGGCTCCCTCCTCAACGGCATGGCTAGTCTCACTTCATCAACGACCACTGCCCGTCCTCCAGGCGGTGAACGAGCCCGTCGGCCTGCAAGAGTCTGAGATGCTTGCGAATGTTGCCTTCGTGCAAGCCGATCAAATGGGCCAACTCGACTGCTGACGCCGACTCGAACTCGGACAAGAGTTCCAGTATCCGAGGTGCCGACGCCGGAAGACATGGGCCGAGACGCGGAGCCGGTGCATTGCTCGGACGCACGTACATCGCCTTGAACTCCGCCAGATCGTCAGGGCGGACAAACCAGTGCGCTCCCCGTCGCCGAGCCTTCAAACGTCTGCTTCGAACCATGTCGTTCACCGTGGCCCGATGGACGCCGAGGATCATGGCGACTTCTGGAAGACCGATCATTTCGTCATGCGCTGCGGTACGAGACTGCATGCCCGCATCTTGGCGCGAGCACGCACGCGAGTGGTGGATGCGCATACGCGTGGCGCTCGCGAGAGTGGCCGCCCGCCGGCGGCGGGTCGCGTCCGTCCCTGTGTCCAGCCAACCGGGGGGAGCCGGGGCAAGTGGATCGACGCTGCATCCTGTTCTCGACCAGACATGACAGACGAGTCCGTCGCGGCCCGTGAGATCACAGCTCGATATGACGTGAGCCGGAGCGAGAATGCCTCTGCTGTGACGGGCGGTCGTCGGAACCGCTCGTAACCGGCCCGGAGGCGGTCGTGCAGGGCGACCAGCTCGGGGGCGGGAGCATCCCCGACCTTGGCGTAGCGGGCGATGGCCTCTTGCCAGGCCCGCGCCAAGGCTGCCGGGCCCTGGGTCGATCTCGCCGTCAGCAGGTGGGCGATGAGGCGGTCGTCCGGTTGGGTGATTGCAGCCAACCCTTGCCCGGCTGACCAGGCGGCACCGGTGGAGTCAACGTGCTCTCGCTTCAGGCGGCCCAGTCGGCCGGCGGCGTCGACGATGTCTCGTCGCAGGTTGGTGACGAGCAGCTGGTTCCACCGGAAGTCGAGATCCTCGAAAACCCGGCCCCGCACCGGCCGCAGCGCGGCGGTCAGGGTGGTCGATGGCTTCGGCGGCGTCGGTGGCCGTCGCGGCCTAACGGAGGAGTTGCTCGAGGCGGGCGACGTCGGTGTCGACATTTTTCAGGCGGTAGCGGCCGCCCTCGGCGTCGGGCAGGAAGTCACCCCCCATCCCGGTCCGGACCCGTGACAGGTAGGAGCGGATGGTCGGGGCGCTGGCCTCGTCGTCGGGCCCGGCGGTGGCGTTGCGGATCTCGTCGTTGGTGAACCCTCGTTCGGGGTGGACGGCCAGGAAGATCAGCAATTCGAGGTCCCGAGGGCGGAGCCTGCTCGTGGCGAAACCGCGGACCTCAAGCGGCCGAGCAGGAGGATCTGCCGGTCGAGCGCCGGGGCCTGTTCAGCGGAATCAGCGCCCGGCGAGGGTGTGGGGGTCGGCGGGTCTGGAAGGGGGGTCGACAGGCCTGGAAGCGGCAGCCTCGGTGCTCGCTGCACTCTCGGGCGATCGGGTCTCGAAGGGAGGCGGGAGTGGGGGTGCCGGTGGCGGTGCCGGGGGCGGGGTGGTGGCAGCACGTCCTGTTGCGCGCGCACCCGTGTCGTGAGAGCTCGCTGCCGGTCGGACGCTGGCGCCGTCCGGGATGGGCGTGGCCAGTTTCGAAGTCGGGCTCGGTTTTTGCGCTGCGGTCCGGGGGTTAGGGAGCACGTGCCAGGCGACCACGGCGGCACCGGCCAGGAGAATGAGGACCAGCCAGTGCGGGGCCTGTGAC
>JBOGGN010000419.1:0-3045 GCA_050744165.1 Acidimicrobiales bacterium
GTCGTCACCGCCGTCGCCGGTACTGGCCGCCACCGGAACAGGGCCGGGGGGAACCCCCACGGCTGGACCGGCGCCGCGTCCAGGATCGACTGGGGTATGGCCCACTCCGCCAGCGACTGGGCCCAGAACGCAGCCGCTGACGCCGGCACGGGAGAGTTCGGAGGCAACAGACGAGCGGACCTAGTTGGGCGCAAACGCTCGAAGCCCACTCGCTCCACTGGTCGCTATGAACAGCATCCCATTGGCGAACACCGGCTGCGCGAAGACCGGCGAAGACGCCGGGATGGTCGTGAGCACCGAACCGGTACTGGCGTCGAGAATTGCGACACCGTCACCTGAGGTCTTGGAACCCATCATGGGTACCGCAAGGACGCCCGCCCCGTTCAGCGTCGGACTACCGATGACCTCGCCCGGCAATCCGGTTCGCCATATCGGGACTCCCGTGCTCGGGTCAACGCGACTGATCGACCCGACGACGCTGGTTCCATTGATCGTCGTCCCGTTGCCGCCGATGTACAGGCTGGAGCCGTACCACGCCGCGGCCGCGTCACATTGGCCGGGCTGGTTGGGATCGGTCGGAAACGGCAGGCTTACATCCAGGCTCCACACGGGCCCGGCCGCGAAATCGGATTGCCGAACTGCATAATAGTAGCCGTTCTTGTTGCATGCGCCTACCAGGGGGGTTGGCGCACCGTCGATCGATCCGACAAAAGGCGTCGGTGAACCGCCAAAGTCGTTGTCGCTGCCAGGAAGCTGGGCCGACGGAACCTGCCATGAGTCGATCTTGGTCATCGTTTGACCGTTCAAATGCACCAGTGAGTAGTCGTCACCGACGAGCTGCTTTTGGCGTTCATTCCCGGTCGTAACGACAATCGACCCGTCGCCCAGAACGGCGGCGCTACTCCAGATGCTGGCGCCGATAATTCCCTGGGGGACCGCGTAGTAGGTCGCCAGTCGATTCCCGGTCGCCTGGTCGAACGCTATCTCTCCGGCCCGTACGAGGGGATGATCGCATTGAGAAGAGATCCAGACGTAGATCAACCCGTTGGCTACCGTTGGCGACGACCAATCGAAATAGTCGCTTTGGGTCGCTGAAGGAATCGCAATAACACTCTTCCAGACGACGGAGCCATTGGCCGCGTTCATGGCGTACAGGTTCCCATCCGGCGACGCAACGTACACCACTTGCATTCCCGTCGAGGGATCGGTGGCGACGGTCGCCGTCGAAATGATTCCCTGAGCCGAGCATGTGTGGTGCGGGCGAAATCCGATGAACTGCGACCACAGCTGTTTGCCGGTCGACTCGTTGATGGCATAGAAGACGCCAGTTCGGGCACCGATGTAGATCACTCCGCCGGACACGACCGGGCTGGCCTGCAATCCTGCCGGTTGGCCTGACATGGTCGGCTTGGCCGGTTCGAAATGCCAAATCTGGTGCAAGCTGCCCGCGTTCGCTGGCGTAATATTTGAGTCGGCGACATTGTCCGAGGTATGGCTGGGGCCGTCGAGATACGCCGGCCAATCAGTCGACGACGTGACGACCGCAGGACGCGGCGCGCCAGCGGCACCGGCGGGAGTGGGCCACATCGTGGACCCTGCGCAGAGGGCCAGCAACACCAGCCACTTTGTCATCGATGGCCATCGCCGATATCCCCGCATTGTTGACCCCCTCAGCGTCTGTGATTTCTGCCGCCAGCAGTTGCCGGTCGCAAGGCCCCGACCACGCGTGCCGAGAACTGTAGCCGGTGATTCAACTCTGTAGCCCCGCCCTCCCCCTATCGGACCCCATTGGTGGTCGCCGACTCCGCAGTCATCCGACCGCGCGACCGACGCCCGGCGATACGTCTCACGGCTCGGTGATGGCGCCCCGTTCGGCGCCAGTCACCAAACGGGCGTATTTGGCCAGCACCCCGGTCGTATAGCGAGGCTCGGGCAGCTTCCAGTCCGTCCGGCGGCGGGCCAGCTCGGCCGGGTCGACCAGCACGTCGATCGTGCGGCCGGGGACGTCGATGACGACGCGGTCACCGTCGGCGATGAAAGCGATGGGGCCACCGTCGACCGCCTCGGGGGCCACGTGACCGATGCAAAAGCCGTGGGTGCCGCCGGAAAAGCGGCCGTCGGTGAGCAAGGCACAGTCGCCGCCCCGGCCGGCACCCTTCATGGCGCCGGTGACGGCCAGCATCTCGCGCATGCCAGGACCGCCCTTGGGACCCTCGTAGCGGATGACGACGACCGTACCGGGCTGGATGCGGCCCGCGAGGATGGCTTCCATGGCGCCGTCCTCGCCGTCGAAGACCGCCGCCGTGCCGTCGAAGTGCTCCACGTCGAGGCCGGCCACCTTGACCACCGATCCCTTGGGGGCCAGGGAACCCCGCAGGATGGCGAGGCCCCCGCCGGCGTGGATGGGATCAGAAAGGGGGTGGACGACCTGGCCGTCGGGGTCCGGAGGGTCCAGGACCGCCAGGTTCTCGGCCATGGTGCGGCCGGTGACAGTCATGCAATCGCCATGCAGCAGCCCGGCCTCGAGCAGCTCTCGCATCACCACTGGAACGCCGCCGATGCGGTCCACGTCGGTCATGTGATAGCGGCCGTGGGGCTTGGTGTCGGCCAGGTGGGGCACCCGCCGGCCGACCCGGTCGAAGTCGTCGATCGTGAGGTCCACGCGGGCCTCGTGTGCGATGGCGAGTAGGTGGAGGACGGCATTTGTGGAGCCGCCGAGGGCGTTGACGACGGCGATGGCGTTCTCGAAGGCGTCCTTGGTGAGGATGTTGCGGGGGCGGATGTTCTGCTCCAGCAACCGGATCACCGCCTGGCCGCTGGCGAAGGCGTAGTCGTCGCGGCGGCGGTCGACGGCTGGGGCCGAGGCGCTTCCCGGCAGGGCCAGCCCGAGTGCCTCGGAGACCGAGGCCATGGTGTTGGCGGTGAACATCCCGGCACAGCTGCCCTCGGTGGGACAGGCATTTCGCTCGATAAGTGCCAGTTCCTCGTCGGTGAGGGCACCAGCCGACTTGGCGCCGACCGCCTCGAACACGCTCACGATGTCCA